>DASWNZ010000295.1:0-56971 GCA_036398975.1 Longimicrobium sp. | reverse complement strand
GCTGGATCATGGACCGCGGGCCGCGCTATCTGATCATCAAAAAGGGCGAGCACGGGGCGATCCTCTTCACCCCGAACGGCGTCTTCTTCGCCCCCGGCTACCCGCTGGAAGAGGTGTTCGATCCCACCGGGGCCGGCGACGCCTTCGCGGGCGGCTTCATGGGGCACCTGGCACGCTGCGGCACCGCGCTGGACGATGCGGACCTGCGCCGCGCGGTGATCTACGGCTCGGTGCTGGGCTCGTTCGCGGTGGAGAAGTTCTCGGTGGAGCGCTTCAAGGACCTCACCATGGAGGAGATCGAAGACCGCGCGAGGTCCTTCCGCGACATGACGGTGTTCGACCTCCCGGTGCCCGCGGGTGTCTGACACCGCCCCGGGGCTGTCGTACCGCGCCGCCGGCGTCGACATCGACGCGGCGGCGCACGCCATGAAGGGGGTGGCGGCCCTCGTGCGCTCCACCGCCACGCCGGACACGCTCTCGGAGCTGGGCTCGTTCGGCGGCCTCTTTCGCGTGCCGGCGGACGTGCGGCGGCCGGTGCTGGTAGCCAGCACCGACGGCGTGGGGACGAAGCTCAAGGTCGCCTTCACCACGGGCCGCCACGGCACGGTGGGCGAGGACCTCGTCAACCACTGCGTCAACGACATCCTGGTGCAGGGGGCGAGGCCGCTCTTCTTCCTCGACTACGTGGGCGTCGGGCGGCTGGAGCCCGGCGTCGTGGAGGAGCTCGTCTCCGGCGTCGCGCGCGGGTGCCGCGAGAACGGGTGCGCGCTGCTGGGCGGCGAGACGGCCGAGATGCCGGACATGTACTCCCCCGGCGAGTACGACCTTGCCGGGACGATCGTGGGCGTGGTGGAGGAGGACCGCGTGCTCGACGGCCGCGCGATCCGTCCAGGCGATGTGGTCGTGGCGCTCGCGTCCAACGGGCTGCACACGAACGGCTATTCGCTGGCGAGGCGCATCCTGTTTGATCGCATGGGGTTGTCGCCGGACGACGCGTTTCCGGATGAAGGCGGGAGCGTGGCCGACGTCCTCCTGCGCGTGCACCGCTCCTACCTGCGGCCGCTGACGCCGTTGCTGGAGCGCGGAGTGCTGCGCGGGCTGGCGCACATCACCGGCGGCGGGCTGACGGACAACGTGCCGCGCATCCTACCCGCGGGTACCGCGGCGCGTATCCGCACGGCGTCGTGGGAGGTGCCGGCGGCGTTCCGGGTGCTGCAGCGCGAGGGCGGGGTGGAGCGGGCGGAGATGTTCCGCGCCTTCAACATGGGGATCGGGATGGTGGCCGTCGTCGCGGCGGAGGATGCCGACGCGGTTGCCGGGGCGCTGAATGCGGCGGGCGAGACGGCCTGGATCGCGGGGGAGATCGTCCCCGGCGAAGGCAACGTCATACTGGAGTGATGGTGATCCGATGAAGCGCACCCTCGCGGCCGCCCTGGCGGTTGCTTTCGCCGCGCCGGCGCTGGCGGCTCAGAACGACATCGACGGCGTCTGCGACCAGTTCACCGGCGACGCGCGCAGCCGTTGCGCGTCGGTGGCGCAGGCGGTGGACGCGGCCCAGCCGCAGCTCGGCATGCTGATGGCGGGCGGCAACCCGACGCTCGGCACCGCCAGCACCGGCGGCGTGCGGCTCGGACTCCTGCCGCGTGTCAGCGCAGGGGTGCGGCTGAACGTGGTGCTCGCCCGTCTCCCGGACATTCGCGGCGAGAGCTCGGCGACGGGGGATGCGGCGCTGGACGAGCTCAGCGTGCCGGCACCCGCGATCGGCGGCAACCTGTCGATCGGTGTCTTCCCCGGCATCAGCCTGGCGCCGATGGTGGGCGGCTTCGGTTCCATCGACCTGCTGGGGAGCGCGACGGTGCTCCCGGTGTCGCTGGCCGGCGTCGAAGGTCTCGAAAAGAACCCGTTCTCGTGGGGCGCGGGGGCGCGGGTCGGGCTCCTCCGCGAGTCGTTCATCACCCCCGGCGTCTCGGTGTCGGTGATGTACAGGCAGATGGGCGACGTGAAGCTCGGCGACGTGTGTGAGGGCGACGAGCTTCCTACCGTCACCTGGCAGCCCAGCACCACCTGCACGGGAGACGGCGATCTCGGCGAGGTGGAGTTCGGCCTCTCGAACGTCAGCGCACGGGGCGCGGTCAGCAAACGCGTGCTGGGCCTGGGGCTCACGGCGGGGGTCGGGTACGACCGGTTCGAGACCGAAGCCGACTTCGGGTTCCGCGCCCCGGTGTCGCCGATGGATGCCGCGGGAACGCGGACCATCTACCGCTTCCAGGACGTCGCGGTGGACAACGACCGCTGGTCGGCCTTCCTGAACGGGTCGTTTACCCTCCTGGTCGGCTCCATCGTGGCCGAGGCGGGGTGGATGCAGGGGGAGGAGGCAATCTCCGGATTCCCCTCGCAGAGCGACTTCGATCCGAAGCAGGGGACGTTCTTCGGCAGCCTCGGCGCGCGGCTGTCGCTCTGAGCGGATGAGCCACGACGCCCGCTGGATGGCGCGGGCCCTTGAGCTGGCGGGGCGCGGCTGGGGGCGCGTGGCGCCGAACCCGCTGGTGGGCGCCGTCATCGTCCGCGACGGCGAGCGGGTGGGCGAGGGATGGCACACGGAGTACGGCCATCCCCACGCGGAAGTCGAGGCGCTCCGGGCCGCCGGTGATGCGGCCCGGGGCGCCACCGCTTTCGTGACGCTGGAGCCATGCAGCCACCACGGCAAGACGCCGCCCTGCACCGGCGCCCTGCTCGAGGCAGGCATCCGCCGCGTGGTGTTTGCCGCCTCGGATCCCAATCCAAAGGCGGCGGGCGGGGGCGAGGTGCTACGTGAGGCGGGGGTGGAGGTGCTCGGCGGAGTGATGGCGGAGGAGGCGCGCGACCAGAACGCCGTCTTCTTCCACGCGCACTCGGCGGCGGGCGCGGAGCGGCCGTTCGTGGCGCTGAAGCTGGCGCTGACGCTGGACGGCCGCATCGCCGACCACGCGGGAAGCTCGGTGTGGATCACGGGAGAGGAAGCGCGGGCCGAGGTGCACCGCCTGCGCGCCGGCTTCGATGCGGTCGCCGTGGGGTCGGGCACGGCGCTCGCGGACGATCCAAAGCTCACCGTGCGCGGCACGCTGGAGCGGCGGGTGCCGCCGGTGCGCGTGGTGTTCGACCGCCGCCTGCGCCTGCCGCTGGAGAGCTCGCTCGTCACGACGGCCCGCGAGGTGCCGGTGATGGTCGTCGCTGGCACCGTTCCGCCCGCCGAGCACGCAGCGGCGCTGGAGACGCGGGGTGTGCAGGTGTTCCGCGCGGGCAACGTGCACGACGGGCTCCGCGTACTCCGCGACGCAGGAATCGGCTCGCTCTTCGTGGAGGGCGGCGCGACGCTGGCGAGCGAGATGCTGCGCGCGGGTGTGGTGGACCGGCTGTACCTGTTCTACGCGCCGCTCTTCCTGGGCCCGAACGGCCTCGGCGCTTTCGCGGGGCTGGACAACGCCGCCATCGCCGATGCGCACCGCTGGCGCCGGCTGGACACGCGGAGCTTCGGCGCGGACACGCTGATCACACTGGCGCGGTAATCGGGAAGATGTTCACCGGCATCATCGAAGAGATCGGCACCCTGGCCGACGTGCGCGAGGACCGCGGCGGGCGCATCTTCCAAGTCGCCTGCCGCACGGTGCTGGAGGGGATGCGGCTGGGCGACAGCATCGCGGTGGACGGCGTCTGCCTGACCGCCACCGAGATCCACCCCGACGGATTTACCGTGGAGGCCGTGGGCACGACCCTCGGCCGCACCACGCTGGGCGGCTTCACGCGCGGCCGCCGCGTGAACCTGGAGCGGGCGATGGCTCTGGGTGCCCGTCTCGGTGGCCACATCGTGCAGGGCCACGTGGACGGCGTGGGCCGCGTCGCCTCCATCGAGCACCGCGGCGAGCTGGTGCTGATCGACTTCTCGCTCCCCGAGGACGTCGCGGCGGTGACGGTGCTGCACGGCTCCATCACCCTCAACGGCATCTCGCTAACCGTGAACGAGGTCCCCGCGCCGGGGGTGTGCCAGGTTTCCATCATCCCCCACACCTGGGACCACACCAACCTCGCTGACATGCGCGTGGGCGACGCGGTGAACCTGGAGGGCGACACGATCGGCAAGTACGTTCGGCACCTGCTGGGCGCGCCCGCCGGTGCCGCCGCGGCGAACGTGCGGCGCGCATGGGGTTATGGAGAAGAAAGTGCCTAGTTCCTAGTGCCTGGTGCCTAGTGAGCTGCGCGGTTACTGAGCACCAGGCACTGAGCACTGGGCACTTGGCAGCTGATCTTGAAAAGGACCGAAATGAGTTTTTCACGCGTCGAAGACGCGATTCAGGACATACGCGAAGGCAAGATGGTCATCGTGGCGGACGACGAGGACCGCGAGAACGAGGGCGACCTCGTGTGCGCGGCCACGATGGTGACGCCCGAGATCATCAACTTCATGGCCACCCACGCGCGCGGCCTCATCTGCCTGGCGCTGACGGCGGAAAGGGCGGACGAGCTGGACCTCCGCCAGATGACCGAGAACAACACGGAGGCGCTCACCACCGCCTTCACCGTCTCGGTCGACGCGGCGCACAAGTTCGGGGTGACGACGGGGATCAGCGC
The DNA here is from genome assembly GCA_036398975.1 of Longimicrobium sp. GTDB lineage: Bacteria > Gemmatimonadota > Gemmatimonadetes > Longimicrobiales > Longimicrobiaceae > Longimicrobium. The sequence goes on along the minus strand of DASWNZ010000295.1, from coordinate 52,366 downwards.
GAGCGACCGCGCCAAGACGATCCAGGTGTGCATGGACCCGGCGAGCGTGCCGAGCGACCTTCGGCGCCCGGGGCACGTCTTTCCGCTGCGCGCGCGCGCCGGCGGCGTCCTGCGGCGCGTGGGGCAGACCGAGGCGTCGGTGGACCTGGCGCGGCTCGCGGGCCTCCCCCCGGGCGGGGTCATCTGCGAGATCATGAACGAGGACGGCAGCATGGCGCGCCGTCCCGAGCTGGAGGAGTTCGCGGCGCTGCACGGGATGAAGTTCATCACCGTCGCGCAGATCGTGGCGTACCGCCTTAAGCGCGAGCGGCTGGTGCACCGCGCGGCCGAGGCTGTCATCCCCACGCCGTACGGCGAGTGGCGGATGATCGCGTACCGCAACGACGTGGACGCGCACGAGCACGTCGCCATGATCAAGGGAGACGTGGAGGGGAAGGCGGGGACGCTGGTGAGGATGCACTCCGAGTGCCTCACCGGCGACGTCTTCCACTCGCTGCGCTGCGACTGCGGTGAGCAGCTCGACGCCGCAATGCAGCAGATCAGCGGCGAGGGGCACGGCGTGATCGTGTACCTGCGCCAGGAAGGGCGGGGGATCGGGCTGGTGAACAAGCTGCGCGCCTACAACCTGCAGGACCAGGGGCTGGACACCGTGGAAGCCAACGAGGCGCTCGGCTTCCGCCCGGACCTGCGCGACTACGGGATCGGCGCGCAGATCCTGCTGGACGTGGGGCTGACGTCGGTGCGCTTCCTGACCAACAACCCCAAGAAGATCGTGGGGCTGGACGGCTACGGCCTCTCCGTTGCGGAGCAGGTTCCGCTGGAGGTGAAGCCGAACCCGCACAACGCGGACTACCTGAACACCAAGCGCGACAAGATGGGCCACCTCTTCCCGCCCAACGAGGACGGGGAGCTCCCGCCCGAAGACGGCGAGAAGCTCCCGCCCGACGAGGGCGAGGAGCCACCAATCCTCGGCCAGGACGAACAGCCGGCATGAAAGAGCATCAGGGGCACCTCAGGGCAGACGGGCGGCGCTTCGGGATCGTCGTGGCCCGCTTCAACGAGCTGATCACGCGGCCGCTGCTGGCCGGCGCCCGCGACTGCCTGGTGAGGCACGGCGCGTCCGACGACGACATCGAGGTGGCGTGGGTCCCCGGCGCGTGGGAGATCCCCACCGCGCTCGACCGGCTGGCGCGCACGGGGAGGTTCGACGCCCTGATCGCCCTCGGGTGTGTGATCCGCGGCGCCACGCCGCACTTCGACTACGTGGCGGGGCACGCCGCCAGCGGCACCGGCGCCGTCGCCCAGCAGCACGGCATGCCGGTGATCAACGGCGTGCTGACCACCGACACCATCGAGCAGGCGATCGAGCGGGCCGGCACCAAGGCGGGGAACAAGGGGTGGGACGCGGCGGCGGCGGCCATCGAGATGGCGGACCTCTTCGCCCGGCTGGACGCGGAGGACGCCGGTGCGTAACCGCAGCCGCGCACGCGGCTGGGCGCTCCAGGCGCTGTACGCCTGGGAGGCCCGCGGCGCAATTCCCGAAGAGATGATGCGGGTGCTGGTGGAGCTCTTCTCCACCCTCAACGTCTCCGCGCAGAACCGGCCGTACGCGGAGGTGCTGGTGCGGCTCGTGTCCAGCAACCTGCGCCGGGTGGACGGGCTGGTGGAGGAGTCGCTCACCAACTGGCGGATGGGCCGCCTCTCCGTGATCGACCGCAACATCCTGCGCCTGGGCGTGGCGGAGATGCTCTTCGTGGACGACGTGGCGCCGCGCATCACCATCCGCGAGATGGTGATGCTGGCGGAGAAGTACGGGACGCACGAGAGCCCGCGCTTCGTGAACGGAGTGCTGGACGCGGTGATGCGCCGCGTGGCCCCGGAGGAGGGGAGCGCCCCCCGGTGAAGCTGCTGGTGCTCAACTGGCAGGACCGCACCAACCCGCAGGCCGGCGGGGCCGAGGTGCACCTCCACGAGATCTTTGGACGCCTGGCGGCACGCGGTCACCGCGTGTCGCTTCTCGCGTCCGGGTACGACGGCGCGCCCGCCCGCGACATAATCGATGGGATCGACGTGCACCGCGTGGGCGGGCGCCACTCGTACACGTTGGCCGCGCGTCCGTACTACCTGCGCCACCTGGCCCGCGAGGGGTGGGACGTGGTGGTGGAGGACCTCAACAAGGTGCCGCTTTACACGCCGCTCTGGGTGCGCCGCCCGCTCGTCCTCCTCGTCCACCACCTGTTCGGCTCCACCGCGTTCCGCGAGGCGTCGGTCCCCTTCGCGGCGGCCACGTGGCTGATGGAGCGCCCCATCGCGCGCGTCTACCGCAACGTCCCCGTGCAGGCCGTCTCCGAGAGCACCGCCGACGACCTCGCCGCCCGCGGACTGCCGCGCGACTCGATGCGCATCATCCACAACGGCGTGGACGTGCGCTTCTTCGCGCCGGACCCGGCGGTGGGGCGCACGCTGACGCCGACGTTCCTGTACGTGGGCCGCCTCAAGCGCTACAAGCGGATCGACCACGCGATCCAGGCAGTGGCGCGCGTCCCCCTCGCCCGCCTGGTGATCGCCGGCCGCGGCGACGACGAGCCCCGCCTGCGCTCGGAGGTGGAGCGGCTGGGGCTGGCGGACCGGGTGGAGTTCGCCGGCTTCGTGACGGAGGAGCGGAAGCGAGAGCTGCTGCGGAGCTGCTGGGCGAACGTGCTCGCATCGCCCAAGGAAGGGTGGGGGATCACCAACATGGAGGCCGCCGCCTGCGGCACCCCTTCCGTCGCCAGCGACTCGCCGGGGCTGCGCGAGTCGGTGGTGCACGGTCGCACGGGCCTCCTGTACCCGCACGGCAACATCGGCGCCCTCGCCGCCGCCCTCGCGCGCCTGGTGCGCGACCCCGCGGAGGTGGCGCGGCTGGGGGCGGGGGCCCTGGAGTTCGCGCAGGGGTTCACCTGGGACCGCGCGGCGGAGCTGACGGAGGAGGCCCTCACCCCCCCGGCCCCCCTCTCCCGATAACAGGAGAGGCTGGCGCCTCTGTTATCGAGAGAGGGGGGAGAACTCCGCGCGCGCAGCACAGATCCGGTAGGGGCAGACCTGCGTGTCTGCCCACCGCCTGCTGCACCCGAATCCCGCCCTCGCGCACCGATCCCGTAGGGGCCGCCCCACGTGGCTGGCCGTGCCCGCCCCGCGCGCCGCCGCCCGCACCCCGCCCTTTCCCCCCTCGCCCGAGTCCTGCGGATGCCCCCCACGCACCCGGCCGCCCATGGTGCCCGGGGCCGCCGCGCTGTATCCTGTCGCAAACGCCGAACACACCGCCGCGGAGCGCGTCTTTGACCATAGACGACCTGCTGAGCAGCAAACGGGAGTCGCTCGCGCTGGAGCTGCTGACCGACGAGCGCGGGCTCATGCGCCCGCTCCACACGCCAGAGATCAGCAGCCCGGGGCTCGTGCTCACCGGCTACTCCGAGCGCTTCCCCTCCGAGCGGATCCAGGTTCTGGGGGAGACCGAGATCTCGTTCCTGGAGTCGCTGGACGACGAGAGGAGACGCGCGGCGATCGAGGCGTTCCTGGCGTTCGACATCCCCGTCGTCTTCGTCACCAAGTCGCAGGAGCCGCCCGAGCCGCTGGTGGAGATCGCCAACCGCGTGGGGACGCCGGTGATCAGGACGGCGCTCAAGACGTCGGACTTCTACACGCGCATCAAGCCGTTCCTGGAAGAGCGATTCGCACCCACCACCACGCTGCACGGCTCACTGGCGGACGTGTACGGGGTGGGGCTCCTCTTCATGGGGGCCAGCGGAATCGGCAAGAGCGAGGCGGTGCTGGACCTGGTGGAGCGGGGGCACCGTCTGGTGGCGGACGACCTGGTGATGATCTCGCGGCGCGGCCACGAGGTGCTGATCGGGCGCGGGCACGAGCTGCAGCGGCACCACATGGAGATCCGCGGCGTCGGGATCATCGACATCCGCCGGCTCTTCGGAGTGCGCGCCATACGCCTGCAGAAGCGGGTGGAGGTCGTGGTGCAGCTCGAAGTGTGGGACCAGAACGCGGCGTACGACCGCACCGGGCTGGACATGAGCGTGCAGGACATCCTTGGCGTGGACGTGCCGCTCATCAAGATCCCGCTGGTGCCGGGCAAGAACATCACGGTAGTGTGCGAAGTGGTGGCGATGAACCACCTGCTGAAATATTCGGGGATCAACCCCGCCGAGCTCTTCAACCGACGGCTGCAGCGCCACATGGCCGGCTTGCCGGAGTACCTGGAGGAAGACTATGAGTGAGCCCGTGCGCGGCGTGGTGGTGGGCCACGCGTCGCTGGCGGCGGGGATGGTGGCGTGCGTCCGCCAGATCGCGGGTGCCGAGGAGGACGCGCTCGTGCCCGTGAGCAACGACGGCTGCGGGCCGGAGTCGCTCGCCGCCAGCCTGCGCGCAGCGCTCGGCGACGGGCCGGCGGTCGTCTTCACCGACCTGGGAAGCGGGTCGTGCGCCTTCGCGGCGCGCCGCATCGCCATGGAGCGGCCGGACACCGGGATCATCACGGGGGTGAACCTCCCCATCCTGCTGGACTTCGTCTTCCACCGCACCATGCCCGTAGGCGAGCTGGTGGAGCGGCTGGTGGAAAAGGGACGTACGGGCGTGTCGGGCGCCCACCGGGAAGGCGCGGCGCATGCCGATCGTGCTGTTTCGCGTTGACGAGCGGCTGATCCACGGCCAGGTGGTGGTGGGGTGGGGCGGCCCCCTCCACGCCGACCGCATCGTCGTGGTGGACGACGCCATCGCAGACTCCGCCTGGGAGCAGGAGCTGTACTGCCTGGGCATGCCGCCGGAGATGGAGGCGCAGTTCGTCTCGTCGTCGCAGGCGCTGGAGGCGTTCGAGCTGTGGCGAGGCGGCCCCAAGCGCACCATCGTCCTGGTTCGCGACGTGGCCACCGCGCGCCGGCTGGCCGATGGCGGGCTGCTGCGCGGCGAGGAGGTCAATCTGGGCGGCATCCACCACGCGGAGGGGCGCACGCGCGTCCTCCCGTACCTGCACCTGACGGCCGACGAGGTTGCGAGCCTGCGCGAGATGGAGGCGGGCGGGGTGGCGGTGTCCGCGCGCGACCTGCCGGGTGGACACCGGGTGCAGTTGAAAGACCTGGACGCCCAGGGGTGACGATGGGGCTCGCGGAAGGGCTGGTGCTGGCGCTGTTGGGCGGCGTGCTCGCGCTGGATGGCACCTCCGTGGGCCAGTTCATGGTCTCGCGCCCAATCGTGGCGTGCGTGCTGGCGGGATGGATCGCGGGCGACGCGGCCGCCGGTGCGATGCTGGGGATGGTGCTGGAGGCGCTGCACGTCGCCGTCCTTCCCGTGGGCGCGGCGCGCTACCCGGAGTCAGCGCCGGCGGCGGTTGCGGCGGCGGCCGTGTACGTGGCGGGCGGAGGCGGCGAAGGGCTCCTGCTGGCCGTGATACTCTTCGCGCTGGCGTGGGAGTGGGCCGGGTCGTGGACGGTGAGCCGGCTGCGCGAGTTCAACGTCCGCGTCGCCGTCCCCGACGGAACGCCCCTGGAGCCCGCGGCGGTGGGGCGGCGGCAGATGGCGGCCATCGCGGTGGACTTCGCGCGCGGCGCGGCGGTGACGGCGGTTGGACTGGTGCTGCTGACCTTTCTCGCGGGAGCGCTGCCGCTGGCCGGATTTCCGCGGGGTTGGGGGCTGCTGGCGGCGGGGATCGCGGCGGCGGCGGCGGTGGGGTCGTCGATGCGGCTCTTTGGAAGGGAGCGGCTGGCGTGGTTCGCGGCGGGCGCGGCGGCCGGCGCGGTGTTCCTGGTGGCGCGATGAGCACGATCGGGGCGGGGACCCGGCGGCGGATGCTGCTGCGCTCGTTCGCGGTGCAGGGGTCGTGGAACTACCAGACGCTGATCGGCACGGGAATGGCGTTCGTGCTGGCACCCGCACTGCGCGACGTGCACGGCGCCGACCCGCGGGCGCTCGCCGCCGCCACCGGCCGCCACGCGGAGCTCTTCAACAGCCATCCGTACCTGGCCACCGTCGCCGCCGGCGCCATCGCGCGGCTGGAGGCGGACGGGGTGCCGGTTGAGATGCAGGCGCGCTTCAAGAACGCCATGCGCGGGTCGCTGGGCACCATGGGCGACCGGCTGGTGTGGGCGGTGTGGCGCCCAGCCTGCGCCCTGCTCGGGATCGCGCTGGTGGCGGCGGGGGCGGCGTGGTGGATGGGCGCGCTGGCCTTCCTCCTCGCCTACAACGCCCTCCACCTCTGGCTGCGCGCGTGGGGCCTGCGCGTCGGCCTGCGCGACGGGCTGATGGTGGCGAAGGCCCTCCGCGAGTCGCCCCTGCAGCGCCTGGGCGAGCGCGGGGCGGATGCGGGGGCCGCGCTGGCCGGCTTCGCGGCGGTGGTGCTGGCGGGCGGCGCCGCCCGCGGCCCGGGCGAGCTGGCGCTGGGAGCGGCGGCGGTGGCGGCCGGCCTCCTCCTGCGGACACACGTGCGCACCGCCATCGCGGCGGCGCTCCTGGCAGTGACCCTCGCGGGGATCCTCCTCGCGCGCACACCCTGACGGCTGACCGGATGGAACACGCACAGGAAGTCACCATCGTCAACAGGTACGGCCTCCACGCCCGTCCGGCGGCGGAGTTCGTGAAGCTGGCAAACCGCTTCGGCGCGGAGGTGTGGATCCGCAAAGACGACGTGGAGGTCAGCGGCAAGAGCATCATGGGAGTGATGATGCTGGCCGCTGAGTGCGGCTCCGTGGTGCACATCCGCGCCCGCGGCGACGACGCCGAGGCAGCCGTCGCCGCGCTCGCGGGGCTCGTCTACGACCGGTTCGGAGAGGACTGACGCCGTGACGCTCGTCCGCGACGGGATCCCGTCCGCCCCCGGCATCGTCATCGCCCGTGCGCGCGTGCTGCGCTGGGAGGTGCCGCGCGTGCAGCACGGCGCCACCGTCGCGCCCGACCAGGTGGAGCGCGAGGTGGAGCGCTTCCGAGAGGCGTGCGAGTTCGCGCGCGAGCGCATCCGCGAGCTGCAGGCGCGCACGGCGGAGTCGATGGGGCCTGTGGAGGCCCAGATCTTCGAGCCGCAGGTGCTGATGCTGGAGGACGTGGACCTGGTGCAGGGGACGATCTCGTACATCCGCGAGAGCCACCTGACGGCGGAGCGCGCCTTCGAGTGGCGGGTGCTGGAGTGGGAGAGCGCGATGTCGCACACCTCGCATCCCATGGTGCTGGACCGGCTCAACGACCTGGCCGACGTGCAGACGCGCGTCCAGCGCCGGCTGATGAACCTGCCGGACCCGGAGCTGGGCGCGCGCGAGCAGGGCCACGTCATCCTGATCGCCCGCGAGCTGACCCCTTCGCTCACCGTGCAGCTCGACCGCCGCCACGTCGTCGGCCTCGCCACCGATCGCGGCACGCGCACCTCGCACTCCTCCATCCTGGCACGCTCGCTCGACATCCCCTGCGTCGTTGCGCTCGGCGACCTGAGCGAGCAGGTCAAGGACGGCGACGAGATCATCCTGGACGGCCGCACGGGTCGCGTCATCGTCTCGCCCACCGAGGAGGACAAGCGCGCGTACCGCGAGCGCGACTTCCAGGTGCGCGAGTGGGAGCAGGAGCTCGTCCTCCTCGCTCACCTCCCCGCCGAGACGCGCGACGGGGCGCGGGTGGTGCTCCTCTCCAACATCGACCTTCCCGGCGAGGCGGACAGCGCGCGGGTGCACGGCGCCGAGGGCGTGGGCCTCTACCGCACGGAGTTCCTGGTGGTGGGGCGGGGAACCGCGCCGGGTGAGGACGAGCAGTACCGCGCCTACCGCCAGGTGGTGGAGGCCTTCCCGGGCCTCCCGGTGGTGATCCGCACCTTCGACCTGGGGGGCGACAAGTTCCCGGCGTTCCTGCACATGGCGCCGGAGGAGAACCCCTTCCTGGGGTGGCGCGCCATCCGCGTGTGCCTGGACGAGCCGGCGATCTTCAAGACGCAGCTCCGCGCCCTGCTGCGCACCCTGCCGTACGGCGACGTGCGCATCATGCTCCCGCTGATCAACGACATCGAGGAGATCACCGCCACCCGCGCGTTGCTCGACGAGTGCGCCGCCGAGCTGATCGCGGAGGGCCACGATGCTCCGCGCTCCTTCCAACTGGGCGCGATGATCGAGACGCCGGCGGCCGCCGTCTCCGCGCCGGAGCTGGCGCGGCACGTGGACTTCTTCTCGGTGGGCACCAACGACCTGGTGCAGTACACGCTGGCCGTGGACCGCGGCAACAGCCGCCTGGCGCGGCGCTACAACCCGTTCCACCCCGGCGTGGTGCGCCTGCTGGACCAGGTGGCGCGCGCCGGCCGCGCCGCCGAGATCCACGTCAGCGTCTGCGGCGAGCTGGCCGCGACCCCGCTGGGCGCCTTCATGCTGATCGGCATGGGCGTCACTTCGCTGAGCGTGGGCCCCGCCGCCCTCGCCGAGATCAAGAAGGTGATCCGCTCGGTCAAGCAGGAGGACGCCGCGCGCGCCGTGGCCCTCGCCCTGACCGCCGCCACGCCCGAGGAGGTGGTGGAGGCGCTGACCGCCGAGCTGCGCAAGGCGATCGACCTCACCAAGTTCGCCGGCCCCTGGAGCCTGTCGCCTCCCGCCTGAGCGTGCCGTGGCCGAGCCGTGGAACCACAACATCCACTACCACCGGCTGATCCTCGACGCGATCCCGCCTGGTGCCCAACACGCCCTCGACGTCGGCTGCGGCGAAGGCACCCTCGCCCGCCAGCTGCGTGCCCTCGTCCCCCATGTCACCGCCATCGACTCTGATCCGGCCAGCATCGCCCTCGCGCGCGAGCACGCCGGCGCTGACATCGAGTACCTCCTCGGCGACTTCCTGACTTTCCCCTTCCAACCCGCCTCGTTCGACTTCATCGCTTCAGTCGCCACGCTGCACCACATGGATGCCGGCGCCGCGCTCACCCGCATGCGCGACCTGCTCCGCCCCGGCGGAACGCTAGCCATCATCGGCCTCCCGCGCCCCAACCTGCCCGCCGACCTTCCCTGGCTCCTCGCGAGCACTGCCGGCTCCGCCGTCCACCGCCTCACCCGGCGCTACTGGGAGCACCCGTCCCCCACCCTCTGGCCCCCGCCCGAGACGTACGCCGGCATGCGCCGCATCGCCACCCGCATCCTCCCCGGCTCCCGCCTCCGCCGCCACCTCCTCTGGCGCTACTCGCTGATCTGGACGAAGGCATAACAACGGCGGAGTTCATACACGACGGAGACACTGTCACTCCCGCCCATCTACAGCGAATGGCTTGACTGGGCCGGGTGTGAAGCGATATTTTTCTTCCGGAACGTCGGCAGTTTCCCTCCCTCGCAACCCGGAGATTCGTGTGTACTTTCCTGTGGAGCGACTGATGGGCGAGATGGATCTGGAGCCCATCATGGTCAAGGCTATGGAGCCCGAGGAGGGGTATGGGTGGACGCTAGACTTCACCCAAGCGGTTGCCCAGGAATACAAGAAGTACCTCGTCCTATGCCTGGAGAATCCTGATTTCCCAGTTGTCCCATCTAACTATGTGGACGACTTCTGGCATCTCCACATCTTGGACACACTGAAGTACCAGGAAGACTGCGAAGAGTACCTCGGCTACTTTCTTCATCACTTTCCCTACTTCGGGATGAGAGGAGAGCAGGATGCCGAGAATCTCACCAAGGCATGGAACCAGACCCGGGAGCTTTACACTCGCCGATTCGGAACAATTCCCGAGGTGTACTGGCCAGTAAGTAATCGCTGCCCCAATTGTGGTAGGCGCTGCAGATCCCAAAGTGCCGATGTCTTTATGGATGAGCGCCCGAGGCTTTCAGGATTGGCGCTGGCCCACTAACCGCAGGAGTCCGTCCCTCTCCAGCGAATGAATCCGAATCGGGCCTGCTTGCGACGAGGTTGTCCCGATCGAGCATTGTGGTTAGCGCGCCCAACGAGAGCGCCGCGACCGACAGAGGGCCTGGCATTGACCTGAGTTGCAGGGGCGGCGCGTTGCCCCAGTATGGGCACTTGCGTTGTGTCGTCAAGCCGCTCGACAAACATCACGGCAGCCGCAGGGTTACTCTCCCGCGGCTGTCGTGTTTCATCCTGGTTCGCCTCAGGCGGCGAGGCGCCGCACCACCTCCCGCGCGCCCTTGCGGTACACCGTGAGGCACACCAGCTCATCGTTCGGGTCTCGGACCTCCCACCAGCGGCTCTTCGTCAGCTTCACGATGGTGTAGCCTGGCTTCTGGGCGGCTGTGGGCGCGGGATCCTTCGGCTTCCGTGGCATGGTGGACTCCAATACTCTTGACCCGCGCCGTCGAGCAGGGCAGCTTTGGTGAGCAGGCGGCCTTCGGGTTGTTCGTCTGAGGCTGGCCGTGTCTTCTTGGCGGAGGGTGCGGCCAGCCTTCTCTTTCGCCTTGCTGGTATGTAAAGTAGTCCCGTACCAGCTTGTTTGTCAATAGGTATAGTACCGCATACCGGAGGGACCTTGGACTTCAAGTCAGCGACCGATGTTCTCACCTCTACGCCTTCGATGACGCTTAGCCGGATTGCCGCCGCGTTCGGGAAGGATACGCACACGATCACCCGTGCGAGGATGGAAGGAGAGAACGCCCGAAGGCCACCTGTTCAGTGGCAGAGTGGTACAGCACAGCTCGCTCGCGACCACGCAAAGGAACTGCGCGAGTATGCTGACGAGCTCGAAAAGCTGGCCACACTCCTGGAGCAGAGGTAAGGTATTCCCTTACTTCGAGGCCGAGGGTGCGGCGGTCCGGACGGCCTAACAATCTGCTCTAGGGGATGCGGGGCCTTACGTAGTTTCGGGCGGAAGAAAGTCTTGCGCGGCGGCCCCGCACCTCCGACCCTTGTGTCGTTAGGCCGCTCTTGTGGAGAAACGACAGATCGGATTGAACCAGGTCATCACATGACACCTTAACGTGAATACGACGTGGCGCTCTCCTTCGCTGGGGAAGACCGCCAATACGTTGAGCAAGTAGCAGCAGATCTCAAGACACGTGGGATACGTGTTTTTTACGACCGTTTCGAAGAGGCTAACCTGTGGGGCAAGAACCTGTACACTCACCTCCACGACGTGTATCGGTCGAAGGCGCATTTTACTGTTGTTTTTGTTTCGAAAAACTACGCCACCAAACCGTGGACGAACCACGAACGTGAGAGCGCGCAAGCTCGAGCATTTACTGAACATGGCGAGTACATCCTACCAGCTCGCTTCGACGACACCGAAATTCCTGGGGTTGCGCCAACCGTCGGGTATGTCAATCTCGCGAGCCGTTCGCCTCACGAATTGGCTGACTTGATTTGTGAAAAGCTCGCACATGCCGGCTTCCGGCCAAGCACGGCGCCTGCGGATCAGAGTGTGCCGCATGACATAATGGACATCGAGTTTGTTTCGCCCTTCGGGCCTAACCCTGTTGCTCTTGAGTTTCTATTCCAATCGTTCCTCGACGCTGCGGCAGGGGTTGTTAGGACGGCTGCGTTCTCGATGGCCAAGCCCACGGCTCCAGAACGGGAGCAACTCAGACTCGCTGTCACTAGCCTTGATGTAAGAATGGACGTCCATGAACATGTGCGTACGGTAGCGGAACTCGCCGAAGTGCTGCTCGACGAAACACGTAATTACAGGAAATCCACTTCCCGATTCCGTGATCTTGCTCCGGACTACGTAGCGGAAAACCTTAGATCATTGACGAGCGCTCTCCGTCGTTACAATGAATTGCGAGTCGCGATTCCTCGGCGTTTACCTTACATCTGGCTGGGGCTCTTCGACTACGCAGGGCCCTTCCCAGGCGGAACCCTCCGTACACATGCTGACTACTTGCGGTGTTCGGCGCTTGCCTTGTACCACGAAATAGCAAAAATCGTCCGCCAATTCGATTCGGAGTTCACCGCGAATAGCCCCTATGATACGAGTCATTTCGCCGCTTCTCGATGGGAGCACAACCTTCATTTGATTGACGGTATCCAAGAAGATTTGGCAGTTGCCTATGTGGACGGAATTGGTACGAACCGGATTGACGAGATTTGTATTTACTCTCCTGTGAGCTTGGCGCAGGAGGCTTACGCACAAAGCTTTGAGCGTGGGGTAATAATTAGTCCATGGTTTATGCGGTATTGTGTTCCTCAGGTAGAATTACTTCTCGCCCATCAGGGCTCTAACGTCCTAATGACTTATGCCGAGGTCGCTTCGATACGAAAAGTGGTAACACTCAGCGGTAAGGAACTCGGTCCATTCTAGGAGCGTGAGTGTGCCACACGACGGTTCTAATCCATGATGATGCCCGAGGTTGGGCCCATCGGCGCTGAGCGCCTAACAATCGGCTGCAGGGGATGCGGGGCCTTGCATGCTTTGGGGCGAGGCGAGTCCTGCGCGCCGGCCCCGCACCCAGACCCCCTTATGTCGTTAGGCCGCTTGGGGAGATGCTTTGCAAACTAACGTGCTCCCCTGCTCAAATCGTGCGTTCCCAATTCTGCCTCGGAGAAATCATGAGGATGCGTCCGTCTAATCCAGTGTGTCTCGCGTAATGCAGCATAGGCCTCCTGCGCCTGTCACCCGCCGCGAGCTGCTCGCTAACTCAAATCGTGCCCGCTAGGACGTTGTTTATTCGTCGCATGTTACCTACCACCCTTTGCCAGAAGGAGGAGAGCTCTTCGACAGCAAAGGTCCAAGCAGTGAATTAGTGAACCATAACCGACCAGAGTTCAGAAAGGGGGGTCACAATGTACTCGGCGAGTGAGTTGGCGGATCGTGTCGCTCAAGACCCAGAGCTTCAGGAACAGATCAAAGCGGACCCGGTGAGGGCAATTGCCAGTCTTGTAACTCCGCTTCATACGGATGTATGGATCTACCGTATGGTCGTTGGGGTGCTTGGGTTAACAGTCTTGATAGCAGTTGCCGGCATGATCTATCTTTCCGCAATGTCTTCAAAGGCTTGGTCTTACGCCATTCCGGACGCATTGGTTGCGCTTGGCTCAGCTGCTGTCGGAGCATTAGCGGGCTTACTGGCTCCTTCTCCTGCGAGCAAGTAGAACCTGTACTCCGCCTCCTGAATATCAAGCGTCACGACCGAGGTGCTGAGCCTCGTCGCCGTAACAGGAGTGCACGGAGAGCCAAGACGTGAGCCGCAAGGGCTCGCACTTCCCGCAGGCCTAACAATCGGCTGCACGGGATGCGGGGCCGGGCACGCTTTCGGCCGGACGAGAAGGTGTTGCGCGCCGACCCCGCACATTGACCCTTGTGTCGTTCGGCCGCTGAACGAGCATCGCGGCAGCCGCGGGGTTACCCTCCCGCGGCTGCCGTGTGTTTCAGCCTGGCGTCGGCGAACGGCTTGCCCGCCTTCACTTCCGATGCAGGTGCCGCCGGTCCTCCTCCTCGGGCGTGGGCACGCGGACCACGCTCCAGACCTTCCGGTCACCCGCATGGTAACGCAGGAGCATGCCAGCCAGCTTGCCGGCATCCAGGCGGTCCGTTTTCGCCCGCTTCCCCCGGCGGCTCACCTCGATGCTCGCGGAGTCGACGATGATGTTCTCGATGCCCATCGCGACGAGCGCCCGGTGGATCCAGAACCCATCCCGCCCGCCTCGTAGCAGCTCGCCACCCGCGCATCGTCCGGCAGCCCGAAGCGTGCCCTGGCCCGGTCGATCTCCCGCTGCACCGCCTCCAGATCCCGCGCGGCAACCTCCCGATGTCGAGGTTGTTGACCCAGCCCCGTGCTGAAGGCCATCTTCCACTTCGAGCACCGAGCTCGAACGCGATGCAGAGCACGGGCTCGAGAACGGCAGTGACGGCGTTGGGGGGCGTTGCGGTTGTCATGGCTCCTCCTGGTTGAGTGATGACCTTCCACGGAGAGCTTAACCGCGGCGGCCCCCTCTTCCATAGGATCTAACAATCGCTGCACGGGATGCAGGGCGTCCATGTTTTCGCTGGACGAGAGTCTTGCGCGCCGGCCCCGCACCCCTGACCCTTGTGTCGTTAGGCCGCTGGGCAAGCGTCGCGGCAGCTAGGGCCAGGGCCAGCCCAGATGCCGGACCCATGTTTTTGCAGAACGAGAGTCTTGCGCGCTCAAGCTAGATCACAGCTTCACCCATTTACGAGGCGAAAGGAACTTCTGATGCCCGGACGCAGATTAAAGTTTCCAGATCCGAATGCCTGCAAGCCGAATGACCCAGCCGTTCTGTGTCCAGCAGAACGTGTGATCGGCCTGTACAATCAGAATAGCGGTTCGACCGCCAAGCGAATCTCAAAAACGGTTCGTGCGTGGTTCGTCACTCAAGCGATGGGAGCGGGATGGAGCGGGGTTTATTTTCTGCCTGAGGTGCAATCAGCCCATGGTGCCGGATGCGTGCTTTGGCCGCCGCGACAACAGGTGAACGTCACTGTCATTGTGACGCTGCAGACATTAGTTCTCCACGCTCAACAGGAGTGAGGTGAGATGCCTGTCGCGACCTCGCGCAACGAACTCATTTGAGATTGGATTGGAGCGTCAGTCGTATGAGCACCGTCACCGCCCGTGAGCCGAGAAGTCACTTCGCGAGTAGTCACTCGCGGCCTGACAATCGGCTGCAGGGGATGCGGGGCCTGAGTGGAACGTCCTTCCGCTGCATTCCAACAGCATCAATCTCTGCGCGCTCCGCCCAGACGGGGTGGTCTTCTGCCTCGATCACGAGTCGTTTCGACAGAACGGCGAGCCGGAGACCGACCCGCACGCCCTGTACAGCGCCTTCGTGCACGGCGCCCAGCGCCATCCGGAGCTGAGGGAGCTCATCCCGGATCCGCCCCCGGATATCATTAAGTGCCAGCGCTGCGACGGGCGGGGGTGGACCCGCGAGCCCGGCGAGCCGTTCTCGACCGGTTGCCTCCGCTGCGCCGCGACTGGCTGGCACCAGAAGGCCGGCTCGTTCTGAGGCGGGCGGTTCGTTCGGCTCGGCGGTCAGGGGCGCGGGGCGCATTCACGACATTCACCGGTTGACCGGCCATGTATCCGATTCGCCCCCGGAGGGACTGGTGGGAGGAGTGGGTGAGATTCCGGGCTGCAGCGAAGAACGAGGTCGCCGCCCTGAACACGGGGGAGCGGCTCTTCTTTGACATTCTCTTCATCATCGGACTTGCCCCGCTTCCCCTCTGGTTCTTCGTCCACCACGGCGCGTGGGATGGAGCTTTCTGGTTTACGTTCAAGCACTTATACGTCCCCATCCTTCTCGTGGTGGCGATCGGGTCGCGCCTGTTCATGCCCCGGTTCTGGGCCGAGTCTGGCTGGCTCGCGCGGGGATTCACATTCGTCCTCGCCGCGGCCATGCTCACGTTCATGGCCCAGGTTCACGTGTCTGCGATCAACCGGTGGTACGGCGAATCGGTACCCGTGGTGATCTCCGGCACCGTATTGGACAAATTCCACAATCAAGGCGGGGGATGCGGCGTACGGGTGGAAACCAGCAGCGGAGCCCTCAAGTTGAGAGTAACGTGCCGCGAGTACGCGCGGATCGAGGTTGGCGATGCATTCTCCAAGCGATACATGAGGGGGAGCCTTGGCCTGCTTCAGTTGTGCCGGTCGTTCCGTTGTCCTTGAAACCGTTGGTTCCATATTGGCGATGTGTATAATGGCGACGGTCAGAGATTCCGGCTGACATGGTCTGCGGCGCGGCATCCCTCCCGGCCGCCGAACCAGGCGTTGCAACTGACGGTCGCCGGAGTGACCGTAGAGTTCCGAGATCGTTGCTCAGCTGGCTGCTGCTGAAGTTGGTGTTAGACTGCATGGCTGCGGCGAACGCACTCTCGCTCGCCGGCTGCGCCCCCTCGTCGCCCACGTCACCGCCATCGACTCCGACTCGGAAAGCATCGCGCTCGCGCGGCGAGCCGGCCCCTGACACCGAGTGCCTCCTCAGTGATGACTTTGCCCTTTCCAGCCCGCCTCGTTCGACTTCATCGCCTCCGGCGCCACGCTGCACCAACCGACGGGCGCTCGCACGCATGCGCCACCCGCTGCGTCCCGGCGGGACGCTGGCGATCATCGGCCTCCCACGCCCCAACTACCCCGCCGACCTCCCCCGGCTCCTCGCGAGCGTTGCCCGCGGACGATGAGAGTGAGGACAAGGCGTTGATCCACGCACAATCGAAATGCCTCTACACGCAACTCGTAAGTTGTAGCGTTCTTGTACCAGAGTGGGTCGTCCCTCGAGGCTTCCCTCTAGTCACGTAGTCAGATATCCAATCCCGGGAACAGATCCAGGCTACAGGCGCCAGGTGTTTGTGCGTGAGAATCTCGCGCTGCGCGGTGCTGCTGGACGCGCTTTGTTAGTCCGGACCGGGGTGCGTCCCTAAGTAGGATATTGAAACCCTTGCACCTGCCACAAACTCAGTTTACCGTGCAAGATCAGCGAAAATAGGTGGTCAGGAGAGACAGCCCAGATTGGTACCACCCCGTTTTCGTTCCATACTTGATCGGTTCACACGGGTTAACATGGTCCCTGAGACTTGTCGAACGCACGGGAGAAAAACCGTGGAGAAGCATTGTGCTAACCGGTATCAAGAAGTCTCTATAGCCAAACTATATCTATAGCCGTTATGGAGCCGCAGAGGAACTCGTTCGCGGCTTCTGAGGGTGTCTGAAGAACCCCTTTAACCGACTTCTGCCACAGCGAGACATGAATGGCAACGAAAACCACGGTCCTCGTAACGGGTAGCGTGCGCCGTGCAGCGGCTGCTATCAACGGTGTAGCGATTCAGTGTCGTCAGAATGCTGACGGTAATCTCGAAGGCTTTGGTCTAGTGGATGTTTCAACCGGTGAATTGAAGGTTGGGTTGACGCTATTCGGAGCTCCCGGGACCAAGTTCTCCACCAAATTCACGGTGGTCGGTGGAGAAGAGCGGCCGAATGAAGACAGATGTAGCAATTCGTCCGTATAGTATCGAACTCTCGGACTTGGAGCCGTGATGCTTATTACTGTGGTCTTGCGCCGCGTCGTTTTACTGATCCTGACACTGCCCGTGTTGTACGTGTCAGTCGGATCGCGACCGCTTTTCGCACAAGCATCTTTAGAAACCGCAGAGGGCGGTACTTCGATTATCCCTCGAAGCAGTGGCTTTGTTTCAGTTGATTTCGCCGAATCGAGGATTGGCTTGCGAAGGTACTCGGAGAAATTTGTCGGTGACACAGATGTAAAGACAACTATGTGCGGCGTCCAAGTTGCGATAATTGCTGATCATGTCGAACGCGCATTTGAAATCGCCTTAGAAGCAGAGAAAGGGAAACGCGCGATCTTGGCAAAGTGGGATTTCGTTCCGGGAATCGAGACATCCTACTCCTGGTCTCGGTACTGGGAGCGCGGGTACGTCGTCCCTGACCCATGTCCTCCAGACGGTGGAGCTATCGATCCACAAACGCTTGGCTACTCTGCTGTATTTTTTAAGATCACTGCTGGGTGGGTAGAGCGGTCAGTAGTGACGCCTACCGGTTCATCCCCAGTTGTGTTTACTACCGAGGACGGCAGCGGGACAACGTTGTTAGGTACCCTCGGATGGAACTATGCTTGGACCGAACGACAGGTGTTTGGCATTGCTGTAGAGGGCGGTCGAGAGTGGAATTCGCCGGCCGGTGACGACCCACAGAGCGTCTGTTCTGTTATTGCGGATGGTCAGGACGGAGAGGGTCAGGCAACGGTAATCCAGTCATGCGAAGACCGGTTCCTTGGTCCACTCGATGACTTCACTGTTGGAAAGATGCGAACAGACTTCGTCACACAGATCGGTCGTGTAAGAGACGGGCGACCTTCATTTGGGCTTCTCGCAGCCGCGTCGACTGTTGTACGCAACGAGCGAAAGCCCACGTACAATGTTGCACTTGGGCCGACCCTCCACCCTGCCGATGCTCCCAGCACGGTCCGAGGTGCTCTGCTGCTCGAAGTGCGTGACATCACCAATAGCAATGGACAGGCCGATAAATTTCGAGATCGGGTAGGAGTGCGGCTATACGTTGGCCTTCCATCCCCTTTTTGAATGGTAGAGAGAGCGCACAGCCATGCGGGGTGCCTTCCACGGACAGTATGGGGATTCCGTTGCGATTCTGGAATCTACAGAACACGTCGGCAGCCGCAGATTCTCTCTTTCTGCGGCTGCCGCCTTTCCTCCAGGCTAGCCGTGTCACGCCGTCAGACGCCGTACCACTCCCTTCGCGCTCTTCCACCCCGTACACGCTAAGGCACACCAGCTCGTAATCCGGATCGTGGTCCCCCACCAGCAGGTCTTCGTCTGCTGACGATGGTGTAGCCAAGCTTCTCGGCGGCTGTGGGCGTGGGATCCGTGCACTCGAATCCTCTGACCCGGCCGTCGCTCGCCTCGCGGGGCGAACGCTGAGAGGGGCGCTTGACGCAGTGGCGGGCCGGCGTAATGGTCCAGGCCCCTCCTTTTGTATGATGCAGTACGCACCCAAGGTTAATACCCGTGTCCAACTCTGCCGACACTAGCGCCTCGGGCCTTCAGCGCGCCACTGCATTCGTTCTGGATAACCTGTTTGATATCGCGACCGTACTGGCCGCGACCTTTGTGATTCTTAGGCACCAGATCAAACCCTTTGATATCCCAACACTGCTGTCATGGCTGCTCGCAATCCTTGCCCTCTTGGCAGTTTCGGGTCTTTGGGACCGGAATCGACGCCTGCGCCGGATAGAGTCTCTCGGTACCGAAACCCGCACGTTTCTCCAAACTCAGTTGTCCTCCTCCGTTTCAGCCAGCGACTTCTTCACGGCTGATTTTGATCGCGCTGAAGTCGCGCGTCAAATCGCTTCTGCCTCTCGGGTGTACATCTGTGGTCTGACGCTGGCCCGCACTACTCGGCAACTCATGGACGTACTATCGCGACGGCTACAAGCGGGTGCGACAATACGGCTTTCCATGCTTGACCTCAACCGGCCGGGCCTAATGGAAGTTATGGCGGCGCGAAGTATGGGCGCCACCACCGCGGATTACTGGGCCGTTCGACTCGGTACCGTGCTCGATGTAATCAAGGCGATCCGAGTCACGAGTGTAGGTTCGCTCGAGATTGGGTTCATCCCATTCCCGATTTCGTTCGGCCTCATTCTCGTAGACCCGGAGGAGCCGCACGGAAGGGTATACGTCGAACTGTACCATCACCGCACGGCTGAGAGCAACGCGACATTCTCGCTGTCTGCGGTAAAAGATCCTCACTGGTATCGTTTTTTTTGCCGCCAATGGGATGAGGCCTGGCGGGTTAGTCGG
The DNA here is from genome assembly GCA_036398975.1 of Longimicrobium sp. Taxonomy (GTDB): domain Bacteria; phylum Gemmatimonadota; class Gemmatimonadetes; order Longimicrobiales; family Longimicrobiaceae; genus Longimicrobium. The sequence continues at coordinate 33,141 of DASWNZ010000295.1, read as the reverse complement.
GTTGAGGCCGTAGAACTAGAGCACAGTTCGGCCGTTCTTACCTCGGATGCGTTATGACAGGCTGCTTGTTGATCAATTCGCCCGACGATCTCTTCTCGGCACAATACACTGCCGATCCCAAGATACCTCTCGGTCTTCTGTACTTAGCCGGTGCTCTGCAGCGCGCAGGGTACACTACGAGCATCATCGACTGCCATGCGATTGCGCATACGAAAGGGGACGTACTCCGCGCCGTCAGGGCTGCTGCCCCTAAGTTGATCGGCATCAACGTGACGACGCCGAACAGGCGTGTCGTGTTCGATCTCACCGACAGCATTAAGGAGTGCTTCCCTGCGGTGCCCATCGTGATCGGCGGGCCGCATGGCACGAGTTTGCCGGCCGACGTTCTGGCGAATTGCGCTGCGGACGCGGTTGTCATCGGTGAAGGTGAGTGCGTGATCGTGGACCTCATGCGGCAACTACCATCCATCGAATGTATGGATGGCGTCTTCACCCGTGAAGATCTTGCTCATGGCCGGCCGCGTCGCCTTGCGCCAAGGATTAAGGATCTTGATGACTTGCCGTTTCCGGACTTTTCCCTACTGCCACTTGATAAGTATCTCGCTGTTTCCCGCGAACTCTACCTGTCGAGTAGCCGCGGTTGCATCTACGATTGTGCATTCTGCAGTATTCGAACACTCCTCGGCCGAGGTCTGATCGGGCGATCTTCCGAGAACGTCATTAAGGAGATGCGGCAACTTCTCGACGTCCACGGGGTCGAACGCTACTATTTCTACGATGATGACTTTATGCTATGGCCGGCACTCGATCAGTTTTGTGAACAGGTGGCGCCACTAGGTGTCAGGTGGTGTGCCCAGGGCACCCTAAACGACGTTAGAGACGCGGCGCGTGTGCAGCGGATGGCTGATGGTGGCTGCTATAGGATGAGCTTTGGGTTCGAGAGCGGTTCTTACCGGATGCAGAAGTACATCGCAAAGATCATCAAGGAGCGCTCGTTGCAGCTTTTGCCGGCGTTTACGCGTGCAGGGATTCAGACCAGGGGATACTTTGTTGTTGGAATGCCACAAGAGGAGATGTCCGATTACATCGATACGTTGCAGTACTTGCTTAGGTTGCGGGATCTTGGACTGAGCGACGTGTCTATATTTGCGGCGCGGCCGTACCCTGGGACACGCCTTTTTGACGAATGCGTACGCCGATACGGCGCCGAGATCATTCCGCAGTTGCTTGACTTCTATTTTATGGATGACTGGCGCATCCACGAAGACGAAGTCTTGCGTGACAAGATGAGAAGGTACAATACCCTTCCAGCGTTTCAGGTTAACCCGCACCTAACCCCGATGCAGGTGAGGGAGTTTGTTGCGCTAGCCAACGAAGTCTTTTTCCATCCGGAAGAGTACCACGGCCGAACCCGGGAGGAGTTGTTTGAGCTGACCAGGAGCCGTTTGGATCGTGCAGGGGGAAGCTGTGAGGTCGGAACTTCGGGAATCGGATAGATCCCCTGTCGAAGAGCTTGTGAGCAACGACGGAAAGTTCTGGACGAAGGCTCCTACTTAAGCTTGCGGCACGCCGAGGCGGAACGGAAGGGCGTAATTGCTGAGCTGGGTGATCGACGCAGCCCCAGTGCGGCTTAACGGTCGCTGCAGGGGATGCGCGCCGTCCATGATTTCGCGGGCGAAAGGCTTGCGTGTCGGCCCCGCACCCTGACCCTGTTGTTTGGCGGCTTCGGCTTCCGCAGGCTGGAGTAATCGAATGAGAGTGTCGTTCACGCCGAAGCAGGGCCAGTACTTGGTCTTCATCTACTAGTACACGAAGATCAACGGCCAGCCGCCGGCTGAAGTCGATATGCAGCGCTACTTCCGGGTCAGCGCACCGACTGTGCACCAGATGGTGGTGAAGCTGGCGGAACTTGGGTTGATCGAGCGGACTCCCGGTGCTTCACGAAGCGTTCGCGTCCTGCTTGCACACTCGGAACTACCGCACCTGGAGTAATTCTGCGCGGTGCGGCCGGGCGTTGCTGTCGTTGCCTCCGGCTCAAGTCAGTGCCGGAGGACGACAGGCGTTCGGCTAGCGACTTCCCAGCCTCTCCAGCATCGCGCGGGCGTTCGCGTTGCCGGGGTCGAGCTCGACTGATCTGCGGTAGCTCCGGATCGCGACCTCACGGTCGCCATTCTCCATGTATGCCTCGCCAAGGCTGTCGTGCGTGTTGGCGGAGGCGGGGAACGCCGCGACGTTGGCTTTGAAGATGGCGATCGCGAGCGCCTTCTCTCCCGCCCGTAGCTCGCGGTAGCCCAGCAGGTTGATAATCCGCTCGTCGACCACGTGTTCGGCGAGGGCCTTCGAGAGTGCCTCGCCGGCCATCTTCTCGGCTGCCGGGAGCTGCCGGCGCGCGATCAGCGTTCTAGCCTCGGCCAACCGGCGCGCCAGGAGTGCGCGGGCGGTGGTTTCGCGGGCGATCTCGGCATTGGCATACACGCGCGCGGCGGCGCGGGCCCTCACCAGCGCACTGTCGAGAGCCGCCGATGCATCGACCGCCACGTCCGGCTTCACGCCGACGCCTCCCCAGCTCGTGCCGGTGACGGGATTGATGGCGCGCCCGGTGGGAACGAAGATGGCGAACCGTTCGTTCACCGGCATCTCACCGCCGGGATTGGCGCCGCCGCCCGTCGTCTCGCCGATGAGCGTGGCGCGGTGGCGCGTCTGCATGTTGTAGCTGAACTCCTCCGCTCCCGAGAACGTCCCGCTGCTCGTGAGAACGAAGAGCGGAACGCGCGGCATCCGCCTCCCGGGGAGGTCGTCGAGGGTCCAGAACTCCTGCGTGCGGTCGCCCCTGCGCCAGTAGAGGCTGTTCAGATGCGTGCGTGTGTCGAAGAAGTAGCTGCAGAGCAGCTGCACTAGCTCGGGGCTGCCGCCGTCGTTCCGCCGGAGGTCGATGATGATCGCATCCGAGTTGGACAGGAGCTGCATCGTCGAGGTGGCCATTCCGCGCGCCAACTCGGGCGGGGCGAAGTAGCGCAGGTCCAGGTAGCCGACGTTGCCCTCGAGATGCTCGACGCGCTCGAAGCCGAAGTTGCGGCCCCGCATCTCGCGTAGCTGCCGGGCGACCGCGGCACCGGGATCGGCCTCGTCCCGGCTCGCATCGCGGGGCGGCCGCAGGCGGACGCGCATGTGCTTGTCGTGGTTGACGCTCTGCAGCTCACTCGTCAGCGCATCGGCGTAGGCCTGCGGATCGGTTGTGCCGTCGAACGCGCCTGCGGCGAGCCGCGCCCTGAGATGCGCTCCGCTCCTCGCGGCAACGTCGGGGAAGACGTAGTGCTCGTCGAGAAGCCGCGCAATCTGGTCGACCACGGCCCGGCGTTCGGCCGCGTCCAGAGTGGCGGCGGCAGAAGGACCCTGGGCGAATGCCGGCTGCTTTGGCAGGGCGACGCACATCATCATGAACGCGAAGAGCGGGCGCAACAGCGGTCTGCCGGATCGGTATGTCATGGATGCTCCGAAGATGAACCGATCGAGTGGCATCGGGTGCGGCGTGGCCGCGGGTTGCCGTCGTCCTGGTACGACAGGGATGAGTGTCATACCAGGGCAGAATGGTTGCACCGTGGCGGGAGTGGGTCTGTCGGGATACGGGGGCGGACATGCCGGGGAGCGGACGAAAGTCTTGCGGGGTAGCCGCAAACCCCTGACCCTTGTGTCGTTCGGCGGCGACCGCCCTCTGCCGCCGCCACCACGCCTTCCTCCCGACGAGACTTCTCCCTCGATGCCTCACCGAACCGTGGAACGCCGCACCGCACGCCTGCGCCGCGCATCGTTCGGCCTCTGCGCCATTCTCTCGCTCGCGAGTGCGTCAGACGCGGCCGGACAGCCATCCGCTCCGGAGCAGCGGCTGCGCGAAGCACTCGGTTGGAGTTCGTTTACGCCCGCCAGCCCGATCGCCGAGCCACGGACGACTGGTGCGGCGGGCGGCCTGGCCATGATGCACGTGTGGCTGAAGAGCCCCCCGGGTCAGGGCCGGACAGAGCTCCTCGGGGTTCATCCGCTCCGCCGCGGGCGCAGCGTGGTTGCGCCCGTTGCCGCGGTGGGCGACACGGTGACGGCGTTCCTCGGCGGGCGGGCGATGCGGGTCCCGGTGCTCGCCCGGGTGGCGGCGCGCCAGACCTTTATCGGAGGTGTGTGTGTGCGCACCGGGTGGACGTACCTGCTGGGAGCGCCGGACACCACGATTACCGAGCTTCGCCGCCTGCTCAGGGGGGCTGACGGTGTGGCGCTGCGGCGGGCCGCGGGTGCGCGCCGCGTGGAGGCGTCGCCTCCGTCGATCGCACAAGCCTACCGGCCGGAGATGCAGCGGGCTCACGCGGCGTGGCTCGAGCGCACGCGCGGCAGGGCAACACCGGAACAGCTGCGCGACGCAACGCAGCAATCGCGGCTACGCATCCTGCAGTTCCGCGGCCCCAACGGGTCGGTGCTGCACTACGCGACGTTCGATCTGGAAGTGATCGACATTCCGGCGGGAGCGGTGCCCGAGAAGAGCCTGTACTCCCGCCAGATCGTCTCGGACGACGGGACCGTACTGGCCAACCTCCCTGGTGCCGAGCGGATGGTCGGCACCACCGACGCGGACGGCGATGGCGTCGACGAGCTGGTGCTGGAGAACGGGCTGGTCACGTGGGACGAACGCGTCTGGCGGTTCCGCCCCGTGGAAGCCGACTGGGGCGTGGAGCGCGGGTGCCACTGAGGAGCGAGAGAGAGCCTTCCAACGGGCTCACTGTATTTTCGAGGGCAAACAGTATGCATTTCCACGCCGCCGATGCACGCGCGTTGCAGCCGACCACTTTGGTTGCCCTCGTGACCACTTTCTTCCAGGACGGGCGTATGCGGATAGTTCGGATGCTCATGGTGAGCCTGGTGCTCGCGGGCTGCGCGAGTGGCGGGCAGGAAGGGGCGAGTACGACGCCCGCTTCACCGGCGGGTGCGGGCACGCAGAAGTCGCGGATCGTGGAGCAGGTGCGCAGCCTGGAATCCGATCCCCTGCAGGCGGGCGCCACACAGCTGCGGCAGCGCCTCATGCGCTACTTCGAAGAGGCTCCGGACATCACGATCACGGTCTGCAGCGGAGTGCTCGACCCCATCGCCAGTTCTCGCCAGAACCACGGAAACGAGATCTTTGTGCAGCAGATCCTCTCCAGCGGCGCGTTCATCATCGAGAATCCGGGGATGGCCCGCGACCAGGCGGCGGTCCACGCAGCCGGCGTGGAGGGCGCGCTCCGGACGTACGAGTCGATCTTGCGGGCGCGTCCGGATGCACGCTTGCCGCTCCTGGATCAGCTCGTTCAGCTTCGTGCACGAGGCGAGCTGGCCGCCCACGTACGCTCCCGCATGGGCTGCTGAACTCAGCTTGTCGGCCCTGGCGACGCCCTTGCACCACGATGCCGCACCCGGAACCGTGTGTTCGGAGGCTATAAGGCTATGCGACGAGCTAAGCTAGCGGACGCCTGGCGGCACAAGAGAGCGAGCTTTCCGTACACGGTGCGACCGGGACAGCTCTTTGCCGTCCGGGATCCAGACGGACGATACGCGGTGATGAAGGTCCTCGCGGCAGATGGATTCGCGGTGCACGTACGACTCTACGTACAGCGCTTCGAACAGATGCCTACCGCGGCGGACCTCAGCAGCCTCACCCTTGGCGCGTTCGGCCCGGGTTCTGACAATCCGTTCTCGATCGGCCACATGCCGCTGGCGCCCCGTGGATTCGCTGAGGACAACCCTGTGCTGCTGGCCGAGGTCGAGGTAGCCGACGACGAGCTCGACGGCTACCGGGCGTGGCTGGACGCGCACTCGAGCTGACTCCGTCTGCCGGCTGAGGGCCTGATGAATCACGCCCCCTACGATGATCTCCGCGGCTCCGCGCCTCCGCGTGAGCCGCCGTTCTCGTTGTTCTCTCCGTTTCCTCCGTGTCTCTGCGTGAGGCACTTCCGTTCCAAGTTCGCCGTGCACTGGAGCTTGTCGCCTCCGGCCGGAAGGGGTATCTTCCCGCGTTTCCCGGGGGGCTCCCCGGCTACGCTCCACCCTTTAGCAGCGCAACCATCGTGGCCCATCGCCAGCTTTTCACATCGGAGTCCGTCACCGAAGGGCATCCGGACAAGATCGCGGACCAGATCTCGGACGCGGTGCTCGACGCGATCCTGGAAAAGGATCCCATGGGCCGCGTGGCCTGCGAGACGCTCGTGACCACCGGCGTGGCCGTGGTGGCGGGCGAGATCACCACCGACACGTACGTGGACATCCCCGGGATCGTCCGCGGCACGCTGAAGGGGATCGGCTACACGGACGCGAACTACGGGATAGACGCGCACACCTGCGCGGTGATGACGACGATCGACCGCCAGTCGCCGGACATCGCGCAGGGGGTGGACACCGGCGGCGCGGGCGACCAGGGGATGATGTTCGGCTACGCGACGGACGAGAACGACGCGCTGATGCCCACGCCCATCCTCCTGGCCCACCGCCTGGCCGAGCGGCTGGCGGAGGTGCGCAAGAACGGGAAGCTGATGTGGCTGCGCCCGGACGGGAAGACGCAGGTCTCCGTGGCGTACGAGGATGGCCGGCCGGTGCACGTCGACACGGTGGTGGTGAGCACGCAGCACGACCCGGATGCGAGCAACGAGGAGATCCGCGCGGGTGTGATCGAGCACGTAATCACCCCCATGCTCCCGGCCGATCTCTTCGATCCGGAGCGCTGCACGATCCACATCAACCCTACCGGCCGCTTCGTGATCGGCGGGCCGCACGGCGACGCGGGGCTCACGGGCCGCAAGATCATCGTGGACACCTACGGCGGGATGGGCCGGCACGGCGGCGGCGCCTTCAGCGGCAAGGATCCCACCAAGGTGGACCGCTCGGCCGCGTACGCCGCGCGCTATGCCGCCAAGCACATCGTGGCCGCCGGCCTGGCGCGCCGCTGCGAGATCCAGCTCGCCTACGCGATCGGCGTGGCGCAGCCCGTCTCGGTGCGCGTGGATACCTTTGGCACCGGCACCGTGAGCGAAGAGGCGATCGAGACGGCGCTCCAGGAGGTCTTCGACTTCACCCCCAAGGGGATCATCGAGTCGCTGGGCCTGCGCAGCGCCATCTACCGCCCGACCGCCGCGTACGGCCACTTCGGGCGCCCCTCGGTGCAGGGTGGCAACGGCACCCCGGTGACGCTCTTCCCGTGGGAGCGGACGGATCGGGTGGAGGATCTGCGCACGGCGGCGAACGGATGAAAAGAAGTGCGTGAGTGCGTTAGTGCGTAAGTGCGCTTGATTCCAGGCGCACCCAACGCACTCACGCACTGACGCACTCACGCACTATCGGTACTCATGATCAAGCTCCGCGTCCAATCCCTCGGCCTGGACCAGGCCAACAAAGCGCCCGTCGTGCTCCTGCAGGAGGCGGAGGGGGAGCGCGTGCTGCCCATCTGGATCGGGCCGGCGGAGGCGAGCGCCATCGCCATGGAGCTGGCGGGGATGAAGTTCTCGCGGCCGCTCACGCACGACCTCTTCCCCTCCATCATCACCGGGCTCGGCGCGCGGCTGACGAGGGTGCTGATCACGCGCGTGGAGGAGAACACCTACTACGCCGAGCTGGTGATCCAGCGCGGCGATGAGGTGTTCACGGTCGATGCGCGGCCGTCCGACTCCATCGCCATCGCGCTGAGGACGGGCGCGGAGCTGTTCGCGGGCGACGAGCTGCTGGATGGGTCGCCCACCATCACGGTGGTCGAGGGCGTGCCGCCGGAGGACGGGGACGATCCGGACCCGATGGCGCCACCCGCGCCGAAGCTTCCGCCGGACGAGCTCAAGGAGTACCTGCGCAAGCTCAACCCCGAAGACCTGGGACGCTTCAACCCGTGATCCTTTCCGACCGCATCCGCGGGGCGGCGCGCCGCAAGGCCGGCCGCCTCGCTGTCGTTTTGGCGCTTTTCCTCTGCGCTCTTCCCGCCGACGCGCAGGTGATCGCCGGGCGCGTGACCCGAGCGGGCACCCCGGAGGCGGGGCTCGTGGTGGAGCTGCACCGCGTCACCCGCAACACCCGTGGACCGGTGGCGAAGGTGACCTCCGGCCCGGGTGGCGCCTTCTCCATTCCGCTTCCGCCGGTGCAGGATTCGGCGGGGTTCACCGTCTTCTTCGCCACGGCGATCGCGAACGGGGTGCGCTACTTCGGGCCGGTGGTGCACGGCGCGGCGGGGGACCGCAACTACGAGATCCAGGTATACGACACCACCAGCTCGCCCGCCGCCGCCGACTCGGTGCGCGTCACGCGGCGCGACGTGGTGCTGATCTCGGGGAGCGAGGGGGGATGGGAGGTGGCGGAGCTGGTGCGTGTGGAGAACCGCGCCCGCCGCACCCTTGTCCCCGACGCCACGCGCCCCCTCTTCGGCATCGCCATTCCCAAGGGGAGCACCGCCTTCGAGGCCGGCGACGGCGCGCCCGGCGAAGCCTCACCCGGCGCGGGCGGCCAGCAGCTGCCCGGCGACGTGGTGCGCGTGGGCGACCGCGTGTGGATCAACGCGCCGCTGGTGCCGGGGGAGCGCGACGTCATATTCCGCTACCGCCTCGCCCCCAGCCCGCGCGAGGCGAGCATCCCGGTGGAGCATGCGACGGACTCGCTGAACCTGTACGTCAAGCAGCCCGCCCCCGAGGTTCTAGTGGCGGGGCTCGCGGCGCCGAAGCCGTTCACGGCCGATGGCGAGCAGTTCCTCCAGTTCTCCGGTGCCGGGCTGCGGGCGGGGAGCGCGGTGGGGCTGGACTGGCGGGGCCCCGCGCCGGCCCCCGTGGACCCGCGCTGGGCCGCGCTCGCGGCGACGGCGGCGGTGCTGGCGGTGGGCGCATGGCTGGCGGTGCGCCGCGGCCGCGAGGCGTGACGCGGTGGCGCTCGTCAGCACGGGGGCGCTGGTGCTCCAGACCTTCCCCTACAGCGAGACGAGCAAGGTCCTGCGGCTGTACACGGGCGACTTCGGCCTGCGCTCGGTAATCGCCAAGGGCGCGCTACGCCCCAAGAGCCGCTTCGGCGGGCTGCTGGAGCCGTTCACCGAGGGAACCGCCAGCTTCTACCTGCGCCCCGGCCGCGATCTGCACACTCTTGGTGGATGGGACCTGGTGCGCTCCCGCCAGGCGCTGGGCCGCTCGCTGCCCGCCTTCGCCGGCGCCTCGCTCCTCGCCGAGCTGGTCCTCCGCGCCGGCACCGAGGACCCTCACCCCGACGTCTACTCCGCCCTCGCCACCTCGTGGGACGACATCGCCGCCGCCGCGAGCAACCCGGCCGAGGCGGAGCGCATCGTTCTCACCGGCGCCTGGACACTGGTCGCCCTCCTCGGATTCGAGCCGCAGACCGACGCCTGCGTGGTGTGCGGCCGCCCCGTCCCACAAGACGAGCCCGTGCGCTTTGACGCGGGTGCGGGCGGCGTGGCGTGCACCCGCTGCCGCCCCGTGGGCCGCATCCTCGACCCCGCCACCCGCGCCGACGTTGCCCGCATGTCGCGCGGCCACGTCCCCTCCGCCGCCCTCGCCCGTCCCGGCGCACACCGCGCCCTCCTCCGCGCCTTCCTCGAAGCCCAGCTCGCGCACGACCGCCCGTTCCGCTCGCTCGAGCTCTTCCTGGAGCACGCACCGCCCGCGGAAGAGCCGGCCTGAACAGCGCCTCACACAGAGACACAGAGGGGCACGGAAAGGAGAAAAGAAAGGGGCTCACGCGGAGACGCGGAGGCGCAGAGAGAGGGTTTTCTCAGTGCCTCTGTATGTCCCCGATACCAATAGACTCAGGCACGGCAGAGGAGGGCAGACACACAGGTCTGCCCCTACGGGTTTTCGGTGCGCGGGGCAGGCAACGGAGTAGAGGCGGGCACGGGCAGCCACGTGGGGCGGCCCCTACGAAGTTCGGTGTCGCGAGCCGGTCACCGAGCGGTCGCGGTCGCGGGATCCGTGCACCGGGCAGAGATCGGTCCGCACGCCCCTCCCCGAGGTTGTTTTGGGGGAGGGGCCGCGAGGAACGAGCGGGGGAGGGGGCCTTTCGCCCCCTCCCCCGGGCAGTTTCGGGGGAGGGGGATGCGTCGCGGAGCGACGCTGGGGGTGAGGGCCCCTCTACAACCCCGCGATCTCCCCCCGCACCGCCTCGATCATCGCCAGCTTCTCCTGGCGGTGCATGAACGAGCTGTCGAAGCCCATCAGCGCGATCTCCACCAGCTCGTCCCAGGTGAAGCCGAGGTACTGGTGGGCGCGCCAGTACTCCTCGGTCACCGTGGTGGCGCTCATGAGGCGGTTGTCGGTGTTCAGGCTGAGGACGATGCCCGCGTCGTAGTACTGCCGCAGCGGGTGCGTCTCGAAGGAGGCGACGGCGCGCGTCTGCACGTTGGAGGTCAGGCAGATCTCGATGGGGACCCGGAAGTCGTTCACGTAGCGCATCAGGTCCGGGTCCTCGAAGAGGCGAGTGCCGTGGCCGATGCGGTGGGCGTTGCAGTAGTGCAGCGCCTGGTGGATGCTCTCCGGGCCGTACGCCTCACCGGCGTGGATGGTGGCCGCCATGTTCTTGTTGATGACGGTGTAGAAGGCGTCCTTGTGCTTCTTGGCCGGGTAGTTGTACTCCGCCCCCGCCAGGTCGAACGCCACCACGCCGCGGTCCTTGTACGCCACCGTCAGGTCCGCCAGGTCGCGCGACGTCTCCGGCTCCATGTTGCGGATGCCGCAGATGATGATCTCGGTGCGGATGCCGAAGTCCTGCTCGGCCCGCTTGAGCCCGCGCAGCGGGGCCTCCACCGCCTCGGTGAGCGGAAGGCCCTCCTGCGTGTTGAGGATTGGCGAGTAGCGGATCTCCGCGTAGCGCACGTTCTCCTTCGCCAGGTCCTCGGCCAGCTCGTAGGCGATGCGCTCCAGGGCGTCGCCGGTCTGCATCACCGACAGGGTGATGGCGAAGCGCTCCAGGTACTCCACCAGGTTGCGCGCGTCCTGCACGTGCATGTAGTCGCGCAGGGCGTCCGCGTCGTGCGCGGGCATCTTCTTGTTGTACTCCGCCGCGAGCTCCAGCATCGTCTCGGGGCGGAGCGATCCGTCCAGGTGCACGTGCAGCTCCGCCTTGGGGAGGCGGTGCAGCAGGTCTCGCGTGACTTCCATGGTCCTCGCCGGGCTGCGGGTTGCGGGGGGCGGATGCGCGAACGGGTGGCCCACGTCGCCGTGCACCACCCGCGTCTCTGTACTGCCGCCCCCGTCCACATTCTACATCCAGGGCCGTGCCTGCGCCACCTCCGCGCGGGTCAGCACCACCTTGTTGCGCCGGGCGCGCGTGAGGGTGTGGTTCTCGAACAGCTTCACGAACACCACTCCCGCCACGAAGCCGCCCACGTGCGCCCACACCGCCACGCCGCCCTCCTCCCCCGCCTGCGCGCCCATCTCCACGTACGCCATGAAGAGCTGCAGCGCGAACCAGTACAGCAGAAAGAACATCGCGCGCAGGTTGAAGAAGAAGATGGGCGGTAGCCACGCCCGCACCCGCGCGTGGGGGTAGAGGACGATGTACGCGCCCATGATTCCGCTGATGGCGCCGCTGGCCCCCACCGCCGGCAGTTCGCTCCCCACGTTGAAGTAGATGTGCGCCCCCGCCGCCACCGCCCCGCACAGCAGGTAGAAGACGAGGAAGCGCAGGTACCCCATCGAGTCCTCGATGTTGTTCCCGAAGACCCACAGAAAGAGCATGTTCCCCAGGATGTGCTCCCAGCTCCCGTGCATGAACATGGCGGTGAAGATCGTCCCCATGGTCAGTCCCTCGGGCGCGCAGCGGGCCGTGATCTCGCACGGGATTGTGCCGAAGTGGAGCACCGACGCCTGCAGCGCCTGCGACGTCCCCGCCCCCTGCAGCTGGAACCAGGCGAACACGTTCAGCAGGATCAGCCCCACCGTCACGATGGGGCGCAGCTCGGTAGGGTTTTCGTCGCTGATGGGGATCACGCGCGGCTCCGGTTGGGGTGCGGGGCGGGCCGGTGCAGACTCCGCGCCCGCGCGCCCTAGTGGGTGGTCCGGTCGATCCGCTCTCCCTTCATCTCCAGCACCACGCGCCCGCCCGCCCGCCAGATCTGCTCAAAGGTGGCGGCGCCGTCGCGCGTGACGGTGAATGCGCCCATCGACGGCGGATCCCTGTCGCGGTGCGCACCGTCCGCCGCTTTCTCCGCGTCACGGATGGATGAGTGCCCGGGAAAGCACGCTTGCAGTATGACGTTGAAGTTCACCCGCCAGCGCCGCGCGCCGCCCGGAAGCACCGACGGCGCATTGACGACGTCCGCCGCCGTGACGCCGCAGCCGCCGGCGTTGGCCTCACGGTTGGTCGCGGGGATCGCCTCGGCGGTGGCCGCGCCGTGCACGTACAGCCGCGCGGTGTCCGCCATGCGGGGGCGCACCGCGGTGAGATCGACCCTCGGCGGCGACTTCCGGCACATCGGGTACCCCCTCGCGTTGGTGCGGAAGTAGGCGGTGACCGTATCGGTGCCTCCCGCCACCACCGTCATCCGGTAGGTCCCTGCCACCGGGTGCGGGTCGTACGCGGGAACGCAGGGCTCGAGCGCTTCCTGCGCCGCCTCCAGCGCGTAGTTCGCCGGAAAGCGTCGCGCCAGCCGCGGGTGCGCCCTCGCCCAGCGCAGGAGCCCCCGGTATGCGGCGACGGGATCGCGCTCTACCTGTTCGTACAGCGGGAGCGACCGTGTAAGCTCGAACGCCTGCGCCGGAGTGAGGATCGTTTCGGTGCTGTCCGGCGCGCCGTAGTTGTAGCCGTCGGGATAGGCGTCGTGGCCCGGCTCCACGTCGAACGTGGGCCGCCCGTCGATCCATTGGGAGCGCGGCCGCATCGTCGCGTCCACCATCACCTGCGCACCGGGAAGGGTCCAGCGGGCGCTCGTGTGCCACCTCCACACTTCACGGCACTCCCAGCCGTAGGGCACCAGGATCCCCTCCTTGATCCCCGATGCGCGGGCACGCGCGAGCGCGGCCGGCACGTCTCCGCCCATGGCGTCCAGGCGGAAGAGCTGGCCGTGGACCGCGGCCGGGTCGGATGGCGGCACGGTGTAGCGGATCGGGCCCGCGCCGGCGCGGACCGTGTCGCTCCGCGCGGTGGCGAGCAGGAACAGCGGCGCGCGCGTTCCGTACAGGCGGCCCGTGCTGCACGCCTCAGCGTCGCCAGCCCCCGCGGCGATGCCGATGAGGGCTGCCGCCATCAACGATGTCTTCATGTTTCCCTTGCGGACAAGACACAGAGGCACGGAGATCAAGTTCTTCTCCGTGCCTCTGTGCCTCTGTGTGTGCCCCGCGGTCAGAGCAGAATGCCGACCACGCACGCGGTCATGAAGTTGGCCAGCGTCCCCGCCACCATGGCGCGAAGGCCCAGACGGCTCAGGTCGCCGCGGCGCTCGGGGGCCATCCCGCCGATGCCGCCGATCTGGATGGCGATGCTGCTGAAGTTGGCGAAGCCGCACAGCGCGTAGGTGGCGATCACCACTGAGCGCGGGTCGAGGTTCGCGCCCTCCTGCAGCATGGTGCCCAGGTGCAGGTACGCCACGAACTCGTTGAGCGCCGTCTTCTCGCCGATCAGCGTGCCGATGGCCGGCGCGTCCTGCCACGGCACCCCCATCAGCCACGCCATCGGAGCACCGATCCACCCCAGCACCATCTGGATGCTGAAGTTCTGCACGCCGAACAGCCCGACGAACCACCCCAGCAGCCCGTTGATCAGTGCGAGCAGGGCGATGAAGGCCAGGAGCATGGCGCCCACGTTGAGCGCGAGCGAGAGCCCCTCGCTGGCGCCGCGCGCGGCCGCGTCGATCGGGTTGGCGTCCAGCTTCTCCAGCTCGATCCCCAGCTTGCCGCGCGTGACGGGCTCCTCGGTCTCCGGGTACATCAGCTTGGAGATGGCGATGCACGCCGGCGCGGACATCACGGAGGCGGAGATCAGGTGCCCCGCGATGTCCGGGAAGTACGAGACGAGGAATCCCACGTACGCCGCGAGCACTCCCCCCGCCACCGTCCCGAAGCCGCCCACCATGACGCAGTGCAGCTCGCTCTTCGTCATCGTATGGATGAACGGCTTCACCAGGAGCGGCGCCTCCGTCTGCCCGAGGAAGATGTTGCCCGCCGTGCTCAGGCTTTCCGCGCCGGAGATCCTCATCGTCTTCATCATCACCCACCCGAACGCCTTCACGATCCACTCCATGACGCCCAGGTGGTACAGCAGCGTCATCAGGCTGGAGAAGAAGATGATGGTGGGGAGGACGTTGAAGGCAAAGTAGGCGCCCGTGTTCGCCCACGTCCCGCCCACGGGGACCTGCGCCATGGGACCGGCTGCGGCGCCCACGGGGACGTTGTTGAGAACCAGGTTGCCGAAGATGAACTTCGCCCCCTCGACGGTATACCCGAGCAGGGCGTTGAACGCGTCGTTCGCGCCGTCGAAGAAGGCGAGGCCCGCATCGGTCTTGAGGATCAGCAGCGCGAAGGCAAACTGCAGCAAGATCCCCAGCGCCACCGTCCGCCAGTCCACGCGGCGCCGGTTCACGCTCATCAGGAAGGCGAGCAGCGTGAAGACCACTAGCCCGAGGAAGCTGATCGCGCGCTGGATCGGCGTCCCCCCGGCGGCGTCGGTGCGCGCCTGCCGCGCCCTGTCCCCCGCCGTGGGAGCCGCGGCCGGCTCGTTGCCGCGCTGCGCGGGCGTCGCCGGGTCTTGCGCGATCCCGCTCTCGGGCGTCTGCGCCTCGCGCACGATCTCGCTCGTGCCCTGACCCGCGCGGGGCTGCGCCGCGGGTGTGCCGGGCTGCACGGCTGGCTGGGCCGCCGGTTGGGCCGCGGGCGGAGCGGCGGGCGTCGTGTCCTGGGCGGAGGCGTACCACCCCGCGGTGAGCAGCAGCGCCGCGGTGAGCCAGAGCGGCAGCAGCCACTTCAGGCGCCTGAACCTCGTTGGGAGGGGCATGGGGCGGGGATGGCAGGGTGAAGGGCACCCGCCGCGCGCTCGGCGGCGGGCATGACTGGATGGATCGACATTCTACCGACCGCCGCAGCTTCTCGCCACAGTGTCGGCTCAGGGCCGCGGCGCGTGCTCCGCCGCGGCCCGGCGCGCCAGCTCGGCGGGCACGATCTCCCAGTTCTTTTTGAAGACCTGCTCGGGCGCGATGGTGCCGCGCCGTTCGATCTCCTCGATGAGCAGCTCGCGGATCCCCTGGCCGCGGTCGTACACCACCGGCGCGCCGATCAGCATCGAAAAACCGCCGCTCCCGCTCGCGCGGTAGTTGTTGAGGGCGAGGGTGAAGCTGTCCGCCGCCGCCACGTCGCGCCCGTTCCTGCGCAACGTAGTCACGCGCTGGCCGACGGGCTTCGACAGGTCGAGCGTGTAGTCGACGCCGCTCACCACGTCGAAGTTGTACCCGGGGACGGCTGGGTTCACCAGCTTGTCGCAACGCGCGGCGGGGCAGGGAAGGTAGTACTCCGCGCTCTTTTCGATGAACGCCCGCAACTGCGCGCCTGACACGCGCACCGCCTTGAGCGTGTTGTCGTACAGGTACAGCCCCGCCACGTCCGCCACGGTGATGGGTCCGGCCGGAATCCGCGCGTCCAGCGAGAACGCCGCCGCCGCCGACAGATCCGCGCCCGACGCACGCATCTGCACGTCGTTGATCAGGTCCAGGATCGGCGTGTCCTCCACCCGCGAGCGCGCCGCCGACCACTCGACCGACGAGGTGCCGATGCGCCGCGCCACGTAATCGCGCGTCCGCTGGTGCGCCGTCGCCAGCATCGCCTCGAACGCTGGAGACGTCGCGCCCTTTGCGGGACGCAGGATGCGGCCGCGCTTGCCCGCCACGCGCCACCCCGCCGCGCCGCGCTCCAACTCCAGCTCGGCGACGGCCAGCGAGGTGCCCCAGTTCTTGGCCTGCATCACCAGCACGCCGCCGATGGTGGTGTCCGCCACCTCGCGGTGCGAGTGCCCCATCAGGATCAGGTCGATCCCGGGGACCTCGCGCGCCATCGCCGCCGCCGCGTTCTCGGTGGGGACGCCGGTCGCCGCGGTGTCGTAGCTCGACCCCTCCAGCCCGCTGTGCGCCGCCACGATCACCACGTCCGCGCCCTGCCGCCTCATCTCCGCCACCACGGGACGCACGGAGGCCACGATGTCGCGGAAGTCCAGCCGCCCGCGCACGTTGTCGCGGTCCCAGATCGCCACGCCGGGCGGCGTCACGGAGGTGATCCCCACCCGCACCGGCGCACCGCCCACCGTCCGCTCCACGATGGTGAAGGGCCGGTACGCGTGCTCCGCCGTCCCCGCGCGGTACGTGTTCGCGGAGAGCCAGGGGAAGCGCGATTGCCGGGCGACCGTGTCCAGGTGCGCGATTCCGTAGTTGAACTCGTGGTTGCCGATGGCGGACGCGTCGTAGCGCAGGAAGTTCATCGCCGCCGCCACCGGGTGCGTCTCGCCGGCGGTGAGGCGCGAGTAGACGAAGTCGAGCGGATTCCCCTGCAGCAGGTCGCCCGATTCCACCAGCACGGTGCGTCCCGGATTGGCGGCGCGCACGCTGTCGATCTGCGGAACGAGGCGCGCGAGGCCGTGGTCCGTCGCGCGGCCCGTGTAGTAGTCGTGGGGAAGGAGCCAGCCGTGCGTGTCGGTGGTCCCCATCACCACCAGCCGCCCCGCGGCCGGCGCCAAGGCGGGCGGCGTGGAAGCACAGCCAGCCGCCAGGACACCCGCGGCGAGCGTCAGCAATGCGCGATTCATCAAGAAGCCCAGGCAAGGTGAGTCGGTGGACCCGTTTGGCCCGCGCGTGGTACACGGCAGGGGGCGGGATGCTCCGCGCCTTTGCGCCCGGCGCGGCGGCCCCGCTACCTTTCGCCGGGGGACCGCGCTTTGCAGGCGCGAAAACGAGCCCCGTACGACCCGCTCACACTTGTGCGATGACCCGCGCCCTCCTTCTGCTCGTACTGCTCATCGCCGCGAGGCCGCTCGCCGCGCAGGTGACGCCGCCGGACACCTCCCGCCGCCCCGTGGTGGACACGGCGGGCGCCATTCGCGCGGATACGACGCCCACCGGCCGCATCTCGCCGAAAGGCGCCTTCCTCCGCTCGCTCGTCCTTCCCGGCTGGGGCCAGTCCGAGATCGGCGCGCCGGAGCGCGGCATCGTCTACTTCGCGCTGGAGGCGGGAAGCCTGTGGATGGTGCTCAAGTCGCACCGCAAGCTGGGCGAGGCGTACGAGCGCGAAGACATCCTGCGGCGCACCGGCGTCATCCCCGAAGAGCGCACCACCGGCCTGGTGCGCGCCCGCCGCGCTCAGCGCGAGGACTGGATCGCGCTCTCCCTCTTCTGGCTCTTCTTTTCCGGCGCGGACGCCTTCGTGGGCGCGCACCTGCGCGACTTCGACGCTCAGGTGGGCTCTGCGCCCGGCTCGGGCGGCGTGCAGGTGGGGGGGAGCATCCCGGTCGGCCCGCGCCCGTGAGCCACGCCCCCGTCGGCGTCTTCGACTCGGGGATCGGCGGGCTGAGCGTCGCCCGCGAGATCCGCCGTGCCCTCCCCGCCGAGGAGCTTCTCTACTTCGCGGACACGGCGTACGTCCCCTACGGCGACCGCACGACGGAGTGGGTGCGCAACCGCTCGCTCACCGTGGGGCGCTACCTGCAGGAGCGTGGCGCCAAGGTGCTGGTCGTGGCCTGCAACACCGCCTCCGGCGCCGCCCTCGAAGCCCTACGCGAGCACCTCGCCGTTCCGGTGATCGGCCTGGAGCCGGCGGTGAAGCCAGCAGTGCGCGATTCCGCCGCGGGCCGCATCGGCGTGATGGCCACCACGGGCACCCTGCGCTCGGACCGCTATGCGCGCCTGGTGAGCGCCCACGGCACCGGCGCCACCGTCGTCGCGCAGGCGTGCCCCGGGCTCGCGGACACGGTGGAGGAGGGCATTCTGAGCGGCGAGGAACTGGACCGCCGCCTGGAGCCGTTCGTCGCGCAGCTACGCGAGGCGCGGGTGGACACCGTCGTTCTCGGATGCACGCACTACGTTTTCATCCGCGACGCAATCGCGCGCGCCCTGGGCCCCGACGTGCGCCTGATCGACAGCGGCGGCGCCATCGCGCGCCAGACGGAGCGCATCCTTCGCGAGCGCGGGGAGCTGGCGGATTTGGGCGAGGGCGCCCTACGCATCCTCACCACCGGCCCCGCCCCCGAGGTCGCCGCCGTCGTCGCGCGCATCTGGGGCGACGCGCTACCCGTAGAGCACGTCCACGTCCCTGGCGAGGAGCCGATCGCGACGGGGTGAGGGCCCCCACCCCCCCTCGTCACCTCGCGGCCCCTCCCCCAAAACAACCTGGAGGAGGGGCGTTTTCACGTGCATCGGTGCCGGTTGCGTGGGGCCGCGCCGGGGCGGGCACGGGCAGCCACGCGGGGCGGCCCCTACAGGGTTTCGTGCGAGACGGCCGGGATCGGGGCGGGGCAGGGGGCGGGCAGACACGTAGGTCTGCCCCTACGAGATCGTGCGTTTGCGCTGAGGCGTTGCGTGAATCGCGTCCCCACCGACCCGGTGCGTTCTTCGGCGTGGACGCCGAGCGCGGATGGCCGCGATCTCCCCCCTCTCCCAGCAGTTTGGGAGAGGGGGGCCGGGGGGGTGAGGGCCCGCGCCTTCAGTGAGGCTGAGGCTGCCGTGCGTAGTGCCTCCGCAGCAGGTCACCACCTAAGTCGTTCTCCAGGTCGCGCCAGACGGTGTGGATGTGGTTCTCGTTGCTCTTGTCGTACTCCACCAGCACGGTAGGCCCGTGGATGCGGTAGTAGTGCGGCTCGCCGGGGCGGTGCGCGCCGGCCCAGGCGAAGTGCAGGCGCCCGAATCCCGCCTCTTCGATGCGAGCCAGCTGCCTCTGTGCCGAGGAGTCCGCCATCCGGCCGGCGTACACTTCCAAGAGCCGGCGCAGCTGCCGTTGCTGGGGGGTCGTCATCTCGGCCGCGGGGAGGCCGGCGAACGCCATCGGTGCCACCACGGGATCGCTGCCGGTGACGATGTCCCCCGGTGCCTGCGCGGTGATGGTGGCGCGGGCGCGCTGGGGAGGATCGAGCATCTGCAGCAGCTCGAAGGCGAGGTCCTCCTCCGCGGCGAGCAGGCGAAGCCCCGCCCGCGGGCCGCTGGGCACGCGCGCCGGGTTGGCACCCATGAAGAGCGGCGCGACGATCCGTCCGTGGGGTCCGAGATCCGTCACGTTCACCGAGAGGTGGTGGCCCTCGAAGCGCCAGCCCCAGGGATGCGTCCCACCCGGCCGGCTGAAGAGTGCCAGGTAGTAGAGCTCCGGATCGCGCCGATTCCCCCAGGGAAAGCCCTCGATCGTGCGGAGAATGCCCTCGAGCTCGATGATGCCGCGCGCCATCCTGTTGCCGCGCTCGCTCAACCCGGTGCCCAGCACGCCGAACGCCGCCGCACGTTGATCGGCGTTCATCGCCTGCAGCGGGAGCCCTCTGCGCGATTGCGGCACGTACGCCCACGCGGTGCGCTCCGCATCGTCGAAGTCGAACGAGGCGAGGGCACGCTGCCTATCGTCGAGCGTCGAGAGGAACGTCCGCGCGGCCGCGGCCGATGGAGCCGTGGCGGAGAAGGATGCACCGCCCGCACGCGCGGGCGGCTGGGTGCCGCAGCCGAGAAGCGCCACGGCGAGAACGGCGGGGAACCGACCTGCCGATCCGAACCGGACGCCCGGGACACGATTCGCCATGGAGCTCAACGGGAAAGGGAGGCGATCCAACCAGCTTCGAATGGGCAGAGCGGGGGTGAAGGCCCTCACACCTCCCAACCTCGCACCTCCGGCGCGCCGCCCGCCAGCGGCAGCACCAGGTACGTGTAGCTCCGGATCCAGTCCCCCGAGTTGGCGTAGAACCGCCCCGGCGCCACCTGCACCACCTCCGGCACGTGGGCGTGGCCCGCCACCACCAGCCCGACGTGCGGCATGCGCGCGAGCTGCTCCTCGGCCCAGCCGCGGATGAACGCCGCGCGTCCCTTTGCGGCCTGGTCGCCGGAGTCGGCCTTGTGCTCGGTGCTGGAGGCCAGGCCGGCGATGCGGCGGCCCGTATCCGGGTGCAGGCGGCGAAAGGCGGCGATGGAGGCGGGGTGGCGGATGACCTTGCGCAACGCGCGGTACTTGTAGTCGCCGCGTCCCACGCCGTCGCCGTGCGCCACCAGGGCGCGGCGCCCGCCCAGCTCCATCTCCACCGGCCCGTCCAGCAACTTTACCCCAACCTCGTCGCGCAGAAAGGAGCCGGCCCAGGCGTCGTGGTTGCCGCCCACGAACGACACGGGCACGCCGGCCTCCACCACGTCCGCCAGCTTGGCGACGACGCGGAAGTGCTCGCGCAGGATGACCGACTTGTACTCGAACCAGAAGTCGAACAGGTCGCCGTTGATGAGGAGCGAGCCGGCGTGCTCGGCCGCGTGGTCGAGAAAGCGGCGGAAGGCGCGCTCCGTCTCTCGCGGAACCGCGCCCAGGTGGATGTCGGAGACGATGTACGCGGGCTTGCTCTGCATGACGGGCCAAGCTACCCGGCGCGCGGGGCGCCCACAAGCCGCGCGGTTTGACACCACGCGCCGCCGCCGGGTAGCTTCCGCCGCATGCCACGCCCACCCTCGACCCTCCGCCGATGACGGCCGCCGCGCCCTCCTGCACCGTCGAGTTCCGCGTCCGCTATTCGGAGACGGACCAGATGGGGATCGTCTACCACGCCAACTACCTGCCGTGGTGCGAGATAGGCCGCACGGAGCTGATCCGCCGCCTGTGGAAGTCGTACGCGCTGGTGGAGCGCGAAGAGGGCGTCCTCCTCGCCGTCACGGACGTGTCGCTGCGCTACCACGCGTCCGCGCGCTATGACGAATTGGTGCGGGTGACGACGACGCTGGAGCAGGTCCGCTCGCGCGCCGTCTCCTTTACGTACCTGGTGGAGCGGGTGGATGATGATGGAAGCACGAGCCGCCTCGTCTCCGCGCGCACCGGGCTGACCGCCATCGACCGCGACGGCAACCTGCGCTCGCTGCCGCCCTCGCTTCTCGAAGCCTTTCGCAACCCCGCACCGCGGGAGGTGGGATGATCGTGCCACGCCATACGCCTGTCGTCCTCCTTCTGCTCGTGGCCGCCTGCGCGCCGACCGCGGGTGGCCCGGCCACGCCTGCACCGGCAGGCCCGCGCGCGGTGGCGGAGCCGGGCTCGCCCGAGGTCGCCACGCGCCTGCTGCGGCTGGAGGACCGCCGCGAGTACGACGCCGCCGCGCTGGAGTCCGCCGCCGCATCGGCGAGCTCCGCGGACCGCCGCCGGGCCGCGCTCGCCGCCGGACGCATTCGCGACAAGCGCGCGGTGCCGCTCCTGGGGCGCCTGCTCGCGGACGCGGACACGTCGGTCGCGGCCACGGCGGCGTTCGCGCTCGGGCAGTTGGCGGACAGCGCGTCGGTCCCGCTTCTCGCTCCTTACGTGACGGCGCAGCGGGTCGCCACGGCGCCGACCGTGGTGGGTGAGGCGGCACTGGCCCTTGGGAAGATCCGCACGCCGGCGGCGCGCACGGCGGTGGAGAGCTTCCTGCTGACGGCGCCGCGCACCGGCACCGGCGTGCGCGAGGCGGTGAGCTTGGCGCTCCTTTCGGTCTACCGCTTCCCGCGCCCGGCGGACCCGGCGCCCATCCTCCCCTGGCTGGCATCGCAGGACACGGCGATTCGCTGGCGCGCCGCGTACGCCCTCACGCGGCGCCCGGATCCGCGCGGCACGGCGGCGCTTTTCCCTTACACCAGCGACCTGGACCCGCTGGTGCGCTCCTTTGCGATCCGCGCCCTCACCGCGCCGCTGGCGGACAGTTCCGGTGTCGGACAGGCGCGCGCACTTCCGGTCATCCTCGCCGCCACGCGCCACGCGTTCCACGAGGTCAGCGTCAGCGCAGTGCGCGCGCTCGGCACCTACGCGGCCCCCGAGTCGATTTCCGAGCTGGAGCGCCTCCTGGGCAGCGCCGACCCGTACCTGGCCAGCAGCGCGGCCGAGTCGCTGGGCCGCCTCGCCGCGCGAGCGCCCGGTTCTGCCGGAGCGCTCCGCACGGCCGCGCTGAACGCGAGCGCGCCTGAAGCACTGCGCACAGCGGCCATCGCCGCGCTGGCCGAAGTGGCGCCCGCGCAGGCCCGTGAGGTTGCCGGCGCGCTCACGCGGGAGCAGGGGTGGCGCATCCGGGCCGCCGCCGCGCGTGCCTTCGCCGAGATCGGCGACCGCGAGGCCGTGGCGGCGCTCGCCCGCGATTCCGAGGGCCGCGTCAGCGCCATCGCCATCGAGGCGGTGGTCGGCGCGGCGGGGGACACGGCGGTGGCCCCCATCCGCAACCTCCTGATCGAGTCGCTCGGCTCGCGCGACGTGATCCAGCGCGCCAACGCCCTCGGCGGCCTCGGCAAGCTCGCGGATCCGGCCACGCTCCCGGTGCTCCTCGACGCATACGACCGCGCCCGCGCCGATTCGATGAACGACGCCGCCCTCGCCGCCGTCGACGCGCTGGGAGAGCTGGCGAAAAAGGACGCGTCGGCCGCGCGCTCCTTCTTTGCGCGCTTCCAGAGATCCGGCGACTACCTCGTGCGCCAGCGCGCCGCCGCCGCCTTCGGCGACACGATGACGGCGCGCGCATGGGGCCCCGCGCTCCCCGCGGAGGGACGCCAGCAGGCCGAATACGCGCGCTTCGCATCCGCCTACGTGATCCCCGATGCGCGCCCTCGTGCCCGCATCGTCACGAGCCGCGGTACCATCGAGGTCGAGCTCTTCGGCGCCGATGCTCCCGGAACCGTCGACAACTTCCTGACGCTGGCGCGCGCGGGGTACTTCAATGGGCAGGAGTGGCCGCGCGTCGTCCCCAACTTCGTGATCCAGGGCGGCGATCCACGCGGGGACACTTCCGGCGGTCCGGGGTATTCTATCCGTGACGAGATCAACCGCCACCTGTACGGCGCCGGGACGCTGGGGATGGCGCTCTCAGGGCCGGACACGGGGGGGAGCCAGTGGTTTATCACCCACTCGCCGCAGCCGCACCTGGACGGCACCTACACCGTCTTCGGCCAGGTGGTGAGCGGGATGGAGGTGGTGAACCGCATCGTCCCCGGCGACCGCATCCTACGCATCGAGGAAGTGAAGTGAAGATCGACAGACCGAGGATTCTGCTGGCGGCCCTGGCGCTCGCCGCGTGCGGCCCGGCCACTGCCAGCACGCCGCCGGCCGGAGGCTCGCCCGCGCCGGCCACGGAAGGCCCACGCCAGGACCCGGCGGTCATCGCCGCGCAGCTTCAGCGCGCCACGCTGCCGACGTCGCCGCGCCAGGCCAACTTCACCTGGGCGCTGGATGAGTCGGGGGCGCGCTTCAACGGCCGCGGAGTGGCACGCTTCCGCGCGCCGGACCGTTTCCGGATCGACCTCTTCGGCCCACGCGGTGAGACGTACTTCGCCGCCGCTCTGGTGGACGAGACGCCGCGCATCCCGGCATCCATCGACCAGCAGCGCTTCCGCTTCCCGTCGCCGGCGCTCCTCTGGGCGACGGTCGGCGTCGTGCGCCCGCCGAGCACGGCGCGGTTGGTGGACGCAACCAGCAACGCCGACGCGACGGTGGTGCGCTACGACCTGGGCACCGAAGGGACGCTGGAGTACCGCGCCCGCTCTGGAGTGCTCCAGAGCGTGCGCAGGCTGCGCGGCGGTGGCGTACAGGAATCGATCGATCTGGAGCACGGGCCGGGCAATGGCATCCGCAGTGCGCGCTACCGGGAGTGGAACGCGCTCCGTACACTGAACCTCACGCTGGAATCGACCAACGATGCGGCATCCTTCTCGGAAGACATCTGGAGCCCGCCGGGCACTGCTCGGTAGCATCTTGCTGGCGGTCTCGCTCACCGGGTGCATGTACCAGCTCACCGGGGGCGGGCTGCCGCCCAACATCCGCACCGTCTACGTGGAGCTGTTCGAGAACACCACGCCGGACGAGGCGCTCCGCGGCGACGTGCAGCGCGCCCTCCAGCAGCGCCTTCCGCGCGAGCTGGGCGTGCGCCTCTCCGCGCAGGCCTCAGCCGACGCCATCATCCGCGGCACGCTGCGCGGCTACGACGAGACCACGCTGAACATTGCCGCGCAGGGGCAGACGGGCGGGCGCGTGCAGCCGGTGCAGCGCCGCCTGCAGATCACCTTCGACGCGGAAGTGTTCGACGTGCGGCAGGACACGGTGCTCTGGCGCGGCACCAACATCTCCGCGTTCGGCGACTACAACCCGAGCAACCAAACGATCAACGTCGCGCGGGAGAAGGCCGTCATCGACATCATCCAGAAGGTGGTGCAGGGAGCGCAGTCGCAGTGGTAGCCGGCACGCTCCTCCGCATCGCGTCGCGCGGCAGCCAGCTCGCGCTCTGGCAGGCGCACGCCGTGGAGCGCGCCCTGCTCGCCGCCGATCCGGACGCCGAGGTGCGCATCGACGTGGTGAAGACGATCGGTGACAAGATCCTCGACGTCCCCCTCGCCAAGATCGGCGACAAGGGGCTCTTCACCAAGGAACTGGACGAAGCGCTCCTTTCGGGCGCCGCGGACCTCGCCGTGCACTCGCTCAAGGACGTGCCCACGCGCCTTCCCGAAGGCCTGGTTATCGCCGCCATCACCGTCCGCGAAGATCCGCGCGACGTGCTGATCCTGGCCCCCGGCCGCACCGGCTCGCTCGCGACGCTGCCGCCTGGGGCGCGCGTCGGGACCAGCTCGCTGCGCCGCCGCGCTCAGCTCCAGGCGCGCCGCCCGGACCTGGAGGTGCTGGACCTGCGCGGCAACCTCAACACCCGCCTCGCCAAGCTGGACCGCGGCGAGTACGAGGGGATCATCCTGGCCGCCGCCGGCGTGCTGCGGCTGGGCTGGGACGACCGCATCTCCGAGCACCTCGATCCCTTGGACTGGCTCCCAGGGGTGGGGCAGGGCGCCCTCGCCGTCGTCGCCCGCGCGGACGACGACGCGCTGCTCCAGCGCCTGCGCGGCCTGGATCACGCCCCCACCGCCGCCGCCACCACGGCCGAGCGGGCCTTTCTGCGCGCCCTCGAAGGCGGCTGCCAGGTTCCCATCGGCGCCCTCGGCGAGCTCCGCGACGGCCGTCTGACGCTCAACGGCCTCGTCGCCTCCACGAGCGGCGAGACGATCCTGCGCGCGTCCATCGACGGTGCGCCCGAAGACGCCGCTGCCCTGGGCCGCGCCCTCGCCGACGAGCTGCTGCGGCGCGGGGCAGGGGAGCTCCTCGCCCAGATCCGCCGAGAGGTCCCCGCCGCCCGCCCGGAGCAGCCGTGAGCGCGGAGGACAAGATCGTCGGCCGCGAAGAGCTCATAGCCCGCCTCGGCAGGCCGCGGAGCGAGCGTGTCGTCTTCACCAACGGCTGCTTCGACGTGCTCCATCGGGGTCATGTCGAGTACCTGGAGTCCGCGCGCGGGCTCGGCGATCTCCTCGTCGTCGGCCTCAATACGGACGATTCCGTGCGCCGCCTCAAAGGACCGTCCCGTCCGGTCAATCCCGAGGACGACCGCGCCTACGTCCTGGCCGGTCTGGCAGCGGTCGACTACGTCACCTTCTTCGCGGAAGACACCCCGCGTGACCTCATCATCGCGCTCCTTCCCGACGTGCTGGTGAAGGGCGGCGACTACCGCAAGGAAGACATCGTGGGCGGCGCCGAGGTCGAAGCCGCCGGTGGGGAAGTGGTCGTCGCCCCGCTCGTCCCCGGCCGCTCCACGACGGCCATCCTCCAGCGAGCCGCCCAGAATGCCTGACAGGTCCGAAGGACGCACCCCCGAGCAGCCGCGCGCCCTGCGCATCGAGCGCGGCGTGAGCGAGTACGCGGAGGGATCGTGCCTGATCTCCACGGGGCGCACCCGCGTACTCTGCACCGCCACCGTGGAGCGAGGGGTCCCCGGCTGGCGCAAGGGGAGCGGCGAAGGATGGGTGACGGCGGAGTACTCGATGCTCCCGCGCGCCACGCACTCCCGCAACCAGCGCGAGCGCAAGCAGGTGGGCGGGCGCACGCAGGAGATCCAGCGCCTGATCGGCCGCAGCCTGCGCTCCTGCGTGGACATGGCCGCGATGGGCGAGTGGACCATCACCATCGACTGCGACGTCCTGCAGGCGGACGGCGGCACCCGCACCGCCTCCATCACCGGCGGCGCGGTCGCGCTCTACGACGCCTGCGCCTGGATCGCCGCGAAGGGAACCGCGTCGCCCTTCCGCGAGTTCGTCGCCGCTATGAGCGCCGGAGTGGTCGGCGGCGCCCTCCTGCTGGACCTCGACTACACGGAAGACTCCGCCGCCGAGGTCGACCTCAACCTGGTGATGCGCGAGAGCGGCGGCATCATCGAGGTGCAGGGGACAGGCGAGCGCAGCGACTTCTCCCCCGAGCAGCTCGCCGACCTGGTGGCGCTCACCGGCGGCGGCATTCGCGGCCTGCTGCGGGCGCAACGCGAAGCCGTGGGCGGATGACGCGCCTCCTGGTCGCCACCCGCAACCCCGGCAAGGTGCGCGAGATCCGCGAGATCCTCGCCGGCTACCCGGAGCTGGAGATCGTCGGCCTGGACGCGCTGGGAATCGAGGAAACGCCGGAGGAGGACGCGCTGGAGGTGTTCGACACGTTCGAGGAGAACGCGCTGGCAAAGGCCCGCCACTTCGCGCGCCTTACCGGCCTGCTCACCCTCGCCGACGACTCGGGGATCTGCGTCGATGCGCTGGGCGGCGCCCCCGGCGTACGCTCGCGCCGCTTCGCCCCCGGGCCCGATCTGCGCGGCGCGGGGCAGGACGAGGCCAACAACACCCATCTCCTCCAGCAGCTCGCCGGGATCCCGGAGTCCGGCCGCTGCGCGCGCTACGTCTGCGCCGCCGCCCTCGCCGGCGGCGGTGCGGACGAGGCGGTCTTCCTCGGCACCTGCGACGGCCTCGTGCTCGAGGAGCCGCGCGGCACCGGCGGCTTCGGCTACGATCCGCTCTTCTACATCCCCGCCGAGCGCTGCACCTTTGGCGAGCTCGCGCCCGACCGCAAGAACGAGATCAGCCACCGCGGCCGTGCCGTGCGGCAGGCCGCGGAAGCGTTGCGAGGGAGCGCGCAGGGTTGATTATCGCGCCGCAGGGATATACTTTTGCGCTCTGTCGGACGGGGAGTGGCGCAGCCCGGTAGCGCACCTGGTTTGGGACCAGGGGGTCGCAGGTTCGAATCCTGTCTCCCCGACTGCCGGGGCACCTTCCCGGCGAACGTTGGTACAGGTCAACACCTGCGCCAGTAGCTCAGCTGGATAGAGCAACGGCCTTCTAAGCCGTAGGTCGCTGGTTCGAGTCCAGCCTGGCGCGTTGCCAAGAGGCAGCCCCCGTCGCAAATGCGGCGGGGGCTTTCTGTTTCTAGCGGCCGGGCTGCTCCTGGCAGAAGCGCTGGCCGCGCCACGTCAGCATAGCGGCGTGATCTCAGGTACTCTTCCTGATCGGTACCGTCTACGCGTCAAACGGCATGGATGTCTACACACCGGGCGAAACCCGCGGTTGTACATTGATCTTGATCTTCATACGTGAGTCTCTCTTTCCCCAGCCCACTTACGCATAACGGCTGCCGCGTTTGCGGCGTCGTGTCGGATGCGGAGAATGAAACGTTTCTTGTCCGAGGGCGGGTGGCTGGCATCCTTTGAACGCCGCGCGGGCTCGCGAGTTCTGCTACGGAGCCATCGAAGCGGCGCGTCGGCGGCGAATTCGGCATCGCCGTCCCATCCATGTAGAGGATGGTCAACCCTGGACGGCTCCTTCCCTCTCTTCCACCCGGAGAACCCGTGCTCAAATCCGCCGCGGCGCTGGCAGCCGTGCTCCTCATGACATCGGTCTCGTCCCGCACGGGGACGGGCGCCGTGACCGATCCGGAACGCGGTGGCCCCGCCGCCGTCCCGGCGCCCGCCCAGGCCCGTCTCGCGCCGGCGACGGTGACCTCCGCCGCGCCCGTCATCAACTCCATCGCGCCTGACACGCTGGAGCCGGCTGGCCAGGCAACCATCACGGGCAGGAACTTTTCGCAGTCCCCGGCCGGCAACCGCGTATCCGTCGACGGCATAGACGTGCAGGTGGTGTCGGCCACGCGGACGCGGCTGGTGGTGCGGCTTCCGCTGGATGGCTTCCGATGCCAGCCAGACCGCGATGTCACCGTCGAGGTGTGGGTGGGCACGGAACCGGGAAGCAGAAGGCACCCGTTTCACGAGGCGGAATTCCTCGCCCTGCATCCCGGGGAGGTGGCCACGCCCGACCGGTTCGGCTTCGCACGGTGCCTGGAGCTGGCGGGGACGGGCAGGGAGTACCTGATCGGTGTGGTGAACGCGCGGACGGATACGCTGGCCGGCACGTTCGTCCTGAGTGGATCGCGGGGCAGGGCCGCGGCGGTCGCATCCGCAGCCCCGGCGGCGGACACCCGCGGCGGGATTGTGGTGGCCGCGACGGGCGTGGCGCCCGCGGAACGCCCGGCGGGCGGGGCCGGAGCACCGCTGCGTCCAGACCGCGCGGACCCCGCGCGGCGCGCCACGCAGCGGCACCTGGAAGCACTGGAGGCTGCCCGCGAGCGGATAAATCGGCGGGTGGCGCGCGGCGTCTCGCCCGGCACCCGCGCGTCGCGTCTTGCGCCCGGGCCGCTGCCGGCCGTGAACAGCATCGTCAACCTGCGGATTTCGACCCCGGGGGGCGGCTCCACCACGTACGACAACGTGCGCGCGCGGACGGTTCACGTCGGGCAGCGGGTGATCATCTTCGAAGACTCGGCGTCTCCGCACGCGCACCTGCTGAAGTCCGCCTACCTGGCCCTCGCCGCGGAGCTCGACTCGGTAATGTGGCCCATCATCACCCGGTACTTCGGGAATCCCGTCGCGTTCGACGCCGCTCTCGACGGGGACGGCCGGGTGCGAATCCTGTTCAGCGAGAAGGTGAGCGGGCTGAACAACGCCTCCGGCTTCGCCAGCGACTACGATTTCTACGATCCGGCGGCGTACCCCGTGAGCAACCTGGGAGAATACCTCTACGTGCGGATGCCAAAGTCGGGAGAGGTGCACCGCGAGTGGCTGCGCGAAGCCCGTTCGACGGTGATCCATGAGCTGAAGCACGTCGCGGGCTATGCCGAGCGGATTTCGCGGGGCGCCGGGGCGGACGACGTGTGGATCGACGAAGGGGGCGCCGAAGTCGCCGAGGAGCTGTTCGCGCGCACGTTCTCCGGCGTGGAGCAGTCCAGGAACGCAGCGTTCAGCAGGGGCGTTGCGTGCGCGGTCGACATTCTGGACGCCGGGTGCGCAGTCTGGCCCACCGGCATCAAGGACAACTTTGCGGCCCTGTACAATTACCTCCGGGGGCCGGAAACCTGGTCGCCCGTGTCCGGCGACGCCGAGACCTACGGCGCGTCGTGGTCGTTCCTGCGCTGGGCCGCCGACGCTTCGGGCCGTCCCGAAGCCGAGTTCTTCAGGGAACTCACTCAGCACGTGGACAGCTCCGGCGCTACCAACTTGGCCCACGTGACGCGGCGCGGCTTCTCCGCGCTTCTGGTGGACTGGCACATGGCCCTGGCGCTGGACGACTGGCCCGGGTTCACGCCGACGAACCCGAGGCACGCCTTCGCGAGTTGGAACCTGAGCGATGTTTATCGTGGACTGTGGCGGACGAAACCTGGGGACTTTCCTGTTGAGCGGCCGCTGGTGGCGCGGGAGACCGGATTCGGTGACTTCCGGTTTCGCCCCACGGATGTGGCGGGCGCGAGCGCGAGCTTCTTCCTCGTGCGCGGTACCCCACGGAGTACACAGATGCTGGCGCTTCGGACTCCGGGCGCTGCATCCGGGCAGGGAGATGCGCAGCCGATCCGGATGGCGATTGCGCGCGTCAGGTGACGTAGCCGGCCCGCGGCCTCGGCACCACGGGAAACGCAGTTTCACGCAGAGGGCTCAGAGCTAAACGCCGGGTGTGCTCCCCACATTTTCTCTTGGCCTAGCCAATCCGCTGAGTGCGTGGGAGCATCAAAGGCGTCAGTTCGGCGCCGGGACCAGGATCAGCAGCCGGTCCAAGCCAGCGGGCGTGCAATTGCTCGCCCGCAGGTCAGGGGCGAGCGCGACCCCCTAACGCCGTGTGACGGTGCCTATTGCCTTCTAAGCCGTAGGTCATAGGTTCGAGTCCTATCTGACGCGTAGCTAAGAGGCAGCCCCCGTCGCGAAACGCGGCGGGGGCTTTCTCTTGGGTGTGCCCCTCGCGCATCGTTCGTGCGCCCGGCTACGCAGCCGGGTGGAGTTCGAGCGGGTAGCCGATGGCATTCTCCCAGTCACCATGTGTTCACTCTGTAACCATTTGCTGCTCTGTAATTTACGTCCATCTTTGTAGCACGCGACTTGCCCAACGTCACCGCACGCCCGGACCGGGGGAGGTTCGAGGTGGCGGATACCCTTTTGACGTTGGAGGATCCATGCGGTGCTACAAGCCTTTCTTCGCCGTGGCGCTTCTCGCCACCCTCGCGGCGTGCGCGGACGAGCCGACGGGCCCGTCTGCTGGACCCACGCTGGAACCCGGGGCACCGCCGCGATGGGCGATGAACGCCACCTCGGCGCGGGTCGTCGGGTACCTGCCCAACTGGTACCCCTCGCTGTCGCTGGACTCGGTGCGGTACAACAAAATGACCCACGTCGTCTATGCATTCGTCGACACACGCTCGAATGGCTCGCTCACCGGTATCTCGATGAGCGGAGACACACGGCTCGCCGCCGTGGTGCAGAAGGCGCACGCCGCGGGCACCAAGGCCCTGATCTCCGTCGGGGGCGGCGGTAACAATCACGACACCACCTTCGCGCCGATGGCCGCAAGCCCCACCGCGCGGAGCGCCTTCGTCAGCAACATGGTCACCTTCGTCAACAACTACAATCTCGATGGGGTAGACATCGACTGGGAGTTCCCGAACGACAGCGCGGACGCCGCCAACTTCGCCGTCCTCATGAGCGACCTGGACACGGCGATGCACAGCCGCGGAAAGCTGCTCACGGCGGCAGTGGCGGCCGGGTCCTGGTTCGGCAGGCACATCAAGTCGTCGGTCTTCAACAACGTGGATTTCCTGGTGCTGATGGCATACGACGGCGAGATCGATACCCCCGCGTACTCGCACGCGGTCTCGGCGCTGGACTACTGGTCCGGGCGCGGACTTCCGCAGTCCAAGACCGTGCTGGGGGTACAGTTCTATGGGAACGACACGATCCCCTCGACCAACCCGAAGCCGTACCGGCACATCGTACGCGACGACGCGACGGCACCTACCAAGGACGTGAGCAACGGCTGGTACTACAACGGCGTCTCGACGATGAAGCAGAAGACGACGCTGAGCCTGCAGCGCGCGTCCGGCATCGGGATCTGGGAGGTGACGCAGGACACCTCGGCCGCGGGGATCAGCCTGCTGGGCGCCATCCACGAGGTGATGAACACCAGCAAGGTCGTCTACGATGACGCGCTGACGACCGGATGGGCCAACTGGTCGTGGGGCACCACCGTGAGCTTCACCAACACCTCGCCCGTGTTCATGGGAAGCAAGTCGATCTCGGCGGCGTACACGGCGGCGTGGGGCGGGCTCTACGCGCACCACAGCAGCGGCGTGAGTCCGACGGGGCTGGCGACGCTGGAGTTCTACGTGCACGGTGGCTCGGCCGGCGGGCAGAACCTCATCGTGCAGCTCGCCGACACGGGCGGCTGGCGGGCGCAGATCGGGGTCAACGGCTACATCGCCGGCGGCTCGGTGGCGGCGGGGACGTGGCGCAAGGTGACCATCCCGCTCGCGACGCTGGGGATTTCGTCGCTGGCCATCACGGACCTGGTGATCCAGGACAACAGCGGCGGGGCGCAGCCCACCTTCTACGTGGACCAGATCCAGTTCGTCCCGTAACCCGGCGGTTCCGGCGCCGGGGCTCCAAGCGGAGCTCCGGCGGCGGCCGTCGAGGCGGTCTCAGCACTTGCGTAATCGAGGATTCTTTCACAAATTCGTGTCTCGGCATCGACCGGTGCTTCGGCGCCCGGCGTTGCACGAGACGCGGTTTTTGAGATGACGGTGGGCGTAGCTCAGTTGGTTAGAGCGCCAGGTTGTGGCCCTGGAGGTCGCCGGTTCAATTCCGGTCGCTCACCCCTACGAGAACAGCCGGACGATGCCATGGCATCGTCCGGCTGTTTTCGTTTCACTTGCGCATGACGCCGGCCGGGCACACACATTAGCCCCAGCGGCTGCCTTGCACGGCTGGCCACAGCGTCTCAACTCCGTATCGGGCGGCGTCGAACCTCCCCTGCCGCCGCTTCTCAGCTCCCCGCTCCTCCCCCGCTGGATCCAATGTACACGTTCAAGTGCGACAACTGCGGCCGGATCAAAGATTTTCCGAATGCCCGCTACGGCGAGAAATGCCTGGTGTGCTTCAAAGGCAAACTCCACGAGTACGACGGCCCGATGGCCGCGGCGACGCTCAAGGCGGAGGACGATTCGCTGGCGCATCTCACGGGCCAGATCGAGACGCTCGAGGCCCAGATAACCGCATCCGTGCAGACTAAAAAGCTACTTGAGGGGGAGTACAAGCAGGGCGGAAACCAGGATCAGATCCAGGTGTTCATGCGGCAGATCGGGCTGTGCAACGACGTCATCACGAGCGCGACCGAGGAGATCTCGAAGCTCAAGCGGCAGTTGGAGACACACGTGGCGACCCGTCAGTCGATCCACCGCGACGCAACCGCCGTAGCCACGGCCGCCAAAGGGGTTCTGCAGACGTCGACGAAGAACAAGCTCTACATCGGCAGCAAGGAGTACGTGTCGAAGTACGCCTCGAGTAGGGCCAAGAAGCTTCGCATCCTGGACGCGGGAAACTGGAGCTGGGGGCTGAACCTCGCGTGGGTCGAGGGGGGGATCGATGCCGGCGCGGAGTTCAAGCTGAAGCTCAGCGACACCAACCCTTACTTCAGCATTCCCAAGGTGGTGCTCCAGAACATGGAAATGCAGCCGGGAATGCAGCCCGACACCTTTCTGGAGCTGTGCAGGAAGCACGGCAAGAAGTCGCTCCTGTGGTACGATGGCGAGGGCGAGAACCGGCCGACGTGGACGGCACTGGAGATCGCCGCGCTCCTTCGTC
>DASWNZ010000294.1:0-22224 GCA_036398975.1 Longimicrobium sp. | reverse complement strand
CTGGCGGCGGTGGTCGGCACGCAGGTGTTCGGGCGGGTGGGCGAGTCGCGCACGCAGGCGGCGCGCACGCAGATCGAGCAGTTCGGCATGCAGCTCGACCTCTACCGCCTGGACAACGGCCGCTATCCCTCCAGCGAGCAGGGCCTCGCCGCGCTGCGCACGCGCCCCACGACGCCGCCGGAGCCGCGCGCCTGGAAGGGGCCGTACGCCAAAAAGGACATCCCGCCCGATCCCTGGGGCAATCCGTACCAGTACCGCTTCCCCGGCGAGCACGGCGACTATGACCTCGTCTCGCTCGGCGCGGACGGCAAGGAAGGCGGCGAAGGCGAGGACGCGGACCTGGTCAGCTGGAAGTAGGTCCACCCAGCACCGAGCAACGGCGCGGATGCCCACTTGGGTGTCCGCGCCGTCTTCGTATTGCCTCACGCGGAGACGCGGAGACACGGAGGAGAACCGACAGAGGGGTCAGTTCTCAGCGGCTTGCAGTTCCCTCCGCGCCTCCGCGTGATGCTTTTTCAAGTCTGCATCGGTATGGTGAAGGCGGCGAGTGGAATGCACCAAAACAGTGAAGACGCAGAGGGAGGGAATTGCGGGGAAAGTGGCTAAGTGCCGCTCCTGCAAGGGGAAGCGGTTAGGGGCACGTGCGGACCACGTCATGCTTAAAGAGGGGGCGCCGGGCCGATCGTCGCCAATCGCCACCTCTCACCCTCCGGGGGAGCCATGCTCCGTTCAGCACCACGCCGGTTGCTGCTGCTGGTCGCCGTCACGCTGCTCTGCGCCACCAACGCCGTCGCGCAGGCCATCGATCCCGCGCTCAGGAACGTCCTCGCGTCGGCGCGCACGGCCGAAGTGATCGTCACGTTCAAGGGGAACAGCGCCCCCGCGCTCGTCGACCTGAACGTGCTGCGCGCCGTCGGCATCACGGGCGGCACCACCTTCCGCTCGCTGCCCATGGTGGGGACGGTGGCCACCCTGGCGCAGGTGAACGCGCTGGCCGCAAACCCGCGGGTGCGCTCGGTGTTCCTCAACAAGCGGCTCACCTACTACAACTACGACGCGCGCCACCTCACCGGCGTGGAGCGGCTGCGGGCCAACCCCACGCTCACGGGGCTCAACCGCGGCCTTCCCGTCACCGGCAAGGGCGTGGGCGTCTACATCGCCGACAGCGGCATCGACGCCACGCACCCTGACCTGCAGCTGGGGAAGAACGTCATCCAGAACGTGTGGGCGCCGATCCAAAAGGACCTGGTGGGCGCGGAGACGGGCTTCCGTCCCGTGATCGTGGTGGAGAACCAGCCCAACACGGACAACGGCGGCAGCGGGCACGGCACGCACGTGGCCGGCATCTCGGGCGGCACCGGGCAGGCCTCGGCCGGCAAGAACGCGGGCGTGGCGCCGGGCGCCAACCTGGTGGGCTACGGCTCGGGCGCGGCGATCTTCGTGCTCAACGCCATCGGCAGCTTCGACTACCTGCTGACCAACCAGGCGCGCTACGGCATCCGGGTGATGAACAACTCCTGGGGCTCCAACGGGCCCTTCTACCCGGACGATCCGGTCAACGTCGCCTCGCGCATCGCCTCCGAAGACCGCAACGTGGTGGTGGTGTTCGCGGCGGGCAACGGCACCTATCCCAACTCGCACAACCCGTACGCCCGCGCGCCGTGGGTGATCTCGGCGGCCAACGGCACCAAGGCCGGCACGCTGGCGGAGAGCTCGTCCAAGGGCACCCCGGGCGGCAACAAGACGGTGACGGCGGCCAACGGCGAGGTCATCACCTGGCTGGACGAGCCCACGGTGACGGCGCCGGGCACGGACATCGTCTCCGTGCGCGCCTCCATCAGCGCCAGCACGGACACGGACCCGTTCTACACGGTGATGAGCGGCACCTCCATGGCCAGCCCGCACGTGGCCGGGATCGTGGCGCTGATGCTGGAGGCCAACCCGCTGCTCACGCCGGAGCAGGTGAAGCAGATCCTGAAGGCGACGGCCACGCACATGCCGAGCGCGCTTCCGGGTGCGGAGTACAAGGGCTTCGAGGTGGGCGCCGGCTACGCGAACGCCTTCGCCGCCGTGCAGAAGTCGTTCGACCTGAGCACGCCCTTCGGCCGCATCCTGGATGGGTACGAGGTGCTGGGGAGCGCGGAGATGAAGGTGCTGCGCGACCATGCCTTCGACTACAGCCCGCTTGCGCCCACGGGGAGCTACAAGCGCACCTTCGCGGTGGAGCCGGGGGCGGACCGCCTGGAGGTGGAGATCGCCTTCGACGGGCTGTACGTTCCGGCGTACGGCAGCGCGGCCAACTCGCTGACGCTGGACGTGTACGACCCACAGGGGAACCGCTACTACACGTACGACCTGCTCTTCGCCATCTACGGAACGAACCGGCTGGTGGTGGTGGTGCCCAATCCGTCCGCGGGCAACTGGACGATGGAGACCAAGATGTTCACCCTGCTGGGCACGGAGGGGAACCTGGCCGCCGCGCCGGACAAGGTGCGCGAGCAGGTGCGCACCTTCACCTTCGAGACGCCGCCGATCGCGGACGTCCAGGGGCTCGCGGACCGCGGCGCCATCGAGTGGGCGCTGACCAACGGCTACATGGGGCTGTGCGCGGAGGGCTCGTTCTGCCCCAACCAGCCGCTCACCCGCATCCAGCTGGCCCGCAGCCTCACGCAGTTCGCGGCGATCCGGCAGTCGCTTCCCTTCAACGGCGGCTCCACCTTCAGCGACGTGGCCGAGTCGGACCGGCCGTTCGCGGAAGCGGTGGCGGCTCCGGGCGCGGCGCTCCGCGACCCCCGGTACCTGTACGGCGGCGTGATGGAGAGCTCGGGGAGCACGTTCAACCCCGGCAACGGCATCAGCCGCGGCCACTTCGCCCGGATCCTGGTGCGCGCCATCGGCGGAGAGGGGGCGGCGGCCGCCCACACGGGTGACGTGACGGTGGCGTACAACGGCCAGACGTACGTGGTGGCGGACCAGAACCTGATTCCGGCGGCGGTGCGCGGGCACGTGCACGCGGCGATCAACTCCGGGATGCTGAACGTGTTCTGGAAGATCGAGCAGGGTCCGGCCGACCCGGCGCCGGTGCTCAAGCCGTACTTCTACCCGACGGCCGATTCGTCCACGCCCGTAACGCGCGCCGAGGCCGCCGTGGCGATCTCGCGCTACCACACGCAGTTCTTCCAATAAGGAAGCTCGGCAGAAGGCTGGCGAGGCACGGAGACCTGTTCTCCGTGCCTCGCTTTCGTTTGGGCGCCAGAACAGCATCACACAGAGAACACGGAGGGGAACGGCAAGGCACGGAGAACCACCTCGCGTTCTCCTCCACTTTCCGTTTACCTCTGTGTCTCTGTGTGAAATCCTTCTGTGTCAGAAGCATGTAGCAGATGTTGAACCAATACAGTGAAGCTGCCTTAGAACGGTGAAGCTGTTTCACTCTTTTTGTGCAACACACAACGCCAGCCCGATGTGAGAAAATCGTAAGTGGTTGAATGGATGATGGTTAACTATTCAGGAAGTTTGGCGGCACACGTGCATTGAGAGGGGCCAGTCCAGAAGGACCCGTTCGCCACCCAACACGTGGAGCCCCCTGATGCACCTGCCGATGATCCGGCGACTGTTCGCGCCCGTAGCAGCCCTCCTCCTTGCGGCGGCCCCCGGGTTCGCCCAGAGGATCGACCCGGAGCTCACCCGCACCCTGGCCAGCCTGCCCGCGGGGCGCACCGCCGAAGTGATCGTCACCTTTGAAGGGAACTCCGCGCCGGCCGTCGCCGACCTGGATGCGCTCAAGGCGATCGGGATCAGGGGCGGCATCACCTTCCGGTCGCTGCCGATGGCCGCCGTGCTGGCCACCGGCGATCAGGTGCGGGCGCTGAGCGGCAACACGCGGGTGCGTTCGGTGTTCCTCAACAAGCGGCTGACCTACTACAACTACGACGCGCGCCACCTCACCGGCGTCGAGCGGCTGCGCGCCGACCGCGCCATCACCACGCGCAACGGCGGGCTTCCGGTATCGGGCAAGGGCGTGGGGATCGTGATCAACGACTCCGGCGTCGACGGCACGCACCCGGACCTGCAGTACGGCAAGAACCTGGTGCAGAACGTCCAGGCGCCGGTCTCGGGCAGCGACCTGGCGGTGACGGGCTTCCAGCTCGCCCCCGCGCTGGAGAACCAGCTGAACACCGACCTGGGCAGCGGGCACGGCACGCACGTGGCCGGCACCGTGGGCGGCACCGGGCAGGCGTCGGCGGGCAAGCACTCGGGCGTGGCAAACGGCGCCAACCTGATCGGCTACGGCTCGGGCGCCGTGCTCTTCATCCTGAACGCGCTGGGCGCCTTCGACTGGACGCTGGCGAACCAGGGGCGCTACGGCATCCGCGTCATCACCAACTCGTGGGGCTCCAGCGGCGGCTTCGATCCGGACGACCCGATCAACGTGGCCTCGCGCCTCACGCACGAGCGCAACATCGTGGTGACCTTCGCGGCGGGGAACGAGGGCTCGGCGCCGGACACGCACAACCCCTACGCCAAGGCCCCCTGGGTCATCTCGGTGGCGGCGGGCACCAAGACGGCCACGCTGGCCGACTTCTCCTCGCGCGGCCGCGCGGGCGGCGCCCGCACCGTGACTTCGCAGAGCGGTGAGGTAATCACCTGGCTGGACGAGCCGGCCATCACGGCGCCGGGCGTGGCGATCACCTCCGCGTATGCCCCCACGGGCGCGCTGGGCGCCCTCGCCCCGGACCAGACCAACCCGTTCTACACCGTCATGGACGGCACGTCGATGGCGACGCCGCACGTGGCCGGGATCGTGGGGCTGATGCTGCAGGCCAACCCGCTGCTCACGCCGGACCAGGTGAAGCAGATCATCCGCGAGACGGCCAGCAAGATGCCGGGCTACCGCGCATTCGAGGTGGGCGCGGGCTACGTCAACGCCTACGCCGCCGTGCAGAAGGCGTTCGACCTGGCCACCCCCTTCGGCCGCACGCTGACGGTGGAGACGGTGCCGGCCCAGGTGCGCGAGGACGTGCTCCACGACAAGACGTTCGACTACTCGCCGGTCTCGCTGCCGGGCGCGTACAAGCACACCTTCCAGGTGACGCCGGGCGCGAGCGTGCTGGAAGCCAAGATCGAGTTCCAGGGCGTGAACGTGCCGGCGGTGGGCAACGTGGGCAACCCGCTCCTCTTCGACGTGTACGACCCGAACGGCAACCGCTACAACGCCTTCGACCTGTACTTCGCGCAGAACGGCACCACGCGCCTCGTGCTGGTGGTGAACAACCCCACGCCGGGCACCTGGACGGCCGAGGTCAAGGCCTTCACGCCCAAGGGGAACGAGGCGGGGAACTTCGCCGCCTTCCCGGACAAGGTGCACGAGACGGAGATCCTCACCTTCATCACCCCGCCGGCCATCGCGGACGTCCAGGGGCACGCGGCGCAGGGCGCCATCGAAGTGGCGATGGTGAACGGCTACCTGGGGCTGTGCGCGCCCGGCGCGTTCTGCCCGGACGGGGAGCTCACCCGCATGGACCTGGCCCGCGGCTTCACGCAGTTCGGCGCGGTGCGCCAGAACCTGCCGCTGGGCGGCGCCAGCACCTTCAGCGACGTGTCCGCGGCGGACAAGCCCTTCGCCGAGGCGGTGGCGGCGCGCGGCGCGGCGATGCGCGACCGTGAGCACCGCTACGGCGGCATCATGGACGGCTCGGGGAGCACCTTCTCCCCGACGGCCCGGGTGCAGCGCGTGGGCCTGGCGCGGATGCTGGTACGCGGCGTCGGCGGCGACGC
This sequence comes from Longimicrobium sp., assembly GCA_036398975.1. Taxonomy (GTDB): domain Bacteria; phylum Gemmatimonadota; class Gemmatimonadetes; order Longimicrobiales; family Longimicrobiaceae; genus Longimicrobium. The sequence goes on along the minus strand of DASWNZ010000294.1, from coordinate 16,446 downwards.
GGCCGCGCTCGCCCACACCGGCGACGTGACCTACACGTACAACGGCCAGACGTACGTGATCGCGGACCAGGACCAGATCCCCGCCTCGCAGCGCGGCTACGTGCACACGGCGATCAACTCCAACATGCTGAACGTGTACGCGGAGATCGAGCAGGGCGCGTTCGACCTGACGCCGAAGCTGAAGTTCTACTTCCGGCCGACGAACGTGGTGAAGCGCGGCGAGGCGGCGGTCGCGATCGCCCGCTACCACGCGCAGTTCTTTCAGTAACAGAAGTGCCTAGTGCCCAGTGCCGAGTGCCAAGTAACTGAAGGCACAAGGCACTAGGCACTAGGCACTAGGCACTAGGCACTAGGCACTAGGCACTAGGCACTAGGAACTGGGCACTTGCCCGATGCGCCGGGGGTTTCCGCCCCCGGCGCATTGTCTATCCAACCCACCGGCTTTACTGTGTACTCGTGAAACGCTTTCCCTGGCACACCCCCGCGCAACCGCGCGCCGGGTTCACCCTCCTGGAAGTGATCGTCGCGCTCGCCATCCTGGGGACGGGGGTGGTGGCCGCGCTCGGCATTCTCGCGACCGGCACCTCCGTGACCGCGCGCGCCAGCACCCGCCTGCTGGCCACGGAGCTGGCGGAGTCGCGCATGGAGGAGACGCTGCTGCGCCCCGCCGACGCCCGCGGGCGCGAGGAGGGAAGCTTTCCGCCGCCGCACGACGACTTCCGCTGGCGCACGCGCGTGGGGCCGGGGCCGCTGGACGGCACGATGTCGGTGGAGGTGTCGGTGCTGGGGAACGGCGACTCGGTGCAGCTCGCCACACTGCGCCGCCGATGAAGGGGCGCGCGGGGTTCACGCTCATCGAGCTGGTCATCGCGCTGGCGCTGGCGGGGCTGGCCATGGCGCTGGTGGCCGGAAGCGTGCGCGCCGCGGTGGACACCGGCGAGCGCCAGACGCGCGCCGTGGGGCAGGAGCATCGCGCCCGCGTCACGCGCGAGTTCCTGCGCGAGGCGGTGCGCGGCCTGGCGGTGGAGCGCGCCGGGCGCGGCGACCTGGTGATCCTGACGACGGGCGGCTCCCGCGAGCGCCCCATGGACCGCGTCGTCTTCTCCACCCACGGCGGCGCGGTGTTCGGGTGGGAGAGCGACCTCAAGGCCGTGCAGCTCCTGGTGGACGCGGACCCCGCCACGCCCGAGAGCGGCGTGGTGGCGCGCGTCCTCCGCACCGTCTCCGGCGCCGCGGTGGAGGAGACGCTCACCCTCCTTCCGGACGTCACGGGGATGCGGATCAGGATGCTGGACGCCGGCGGCGAGTGGCAGGATGGGTGGCCGGACGCCACCCGCGCCCCCGCCGCCATCGAGTTCCGCTTCACCGGCGGCGACGCGGAGCCCGGCGTCTCGCCGCTGGCCGCGCTCCCCCTGCGCGTACGGGTGCCGTGATGGACCGGCGGGGGATCGCGCTGGTGGCGGCGCTCTGGGCGCTCCTCCTCCTCGCCTCGCTCGGGACGGCGGTGGCGCTCACGGCCCGCCGCCACCTCTGGATGGTTGGGACGCAGGACCGCCGCGCCGCCGCTCGCTGGTCCGCCGAGGCCGGGATCGCGGAGGCCGAGACGCGGCTCGATTCGGTGCTCGTGGAGCTGATCACCCGCACCCCGGCCAACATCGGCGCCGCGTCGTTGGGCGGCGAGGAGGACCCGGGGATGCGCGAGCTGCGGGCCCGTGCCCGCGCGGCGCTGGAGACCTTCAACTCGCTGGACTCGGTGGTGGCGCGCGGCGGCGACCGACGCCTCGCCAACGGCGCGGAATACGCGCTCCGTGTGCACGACGTGAGCACGCGCCTCAACCTCAACGCCGCCGATGAGCCGGAGCTGCGCAGCTTCTTCAGGCAGTGGATCGTGGACGAGCGGGATCTCTCCATCTTCGTCGAGTCGCTCCTGGACTGGCGCGACGAAGACGACCTGGCCCGCGCCAACGGCGCCGAGCAGGCGTTCTACGCGCGCCGGGACGAGCGGGTGCGCAACGGGCTCCTCCTCTCCGTTCGCGAGCTGCTGCGGGTGCGTGGGATGACGCCGGAGATCCTGGAGCAGGTGGACCCGTTCCTGGTGGTGCTTCCGTCGCGCGAGCTGCGCATCAACGTGAACGCCGCGCCGGTCCCGGTCCTGGCCGCCATCCCCGGCTTCTCGCGCGAGATGGGGACGGCGCTGGTCTTCCGCCGCAGGGCGCATGGCCCCTTCCTCTCCGCCGCCGAGATCACCGCCGACCTGACGCTGCGCCCGCTCTTCGACGCGGGCGCCGGCGGCCGCGCCATCAACGTGATCGCCACGCACCCGGAGGTCCTCGAAGTCTGGAGCGCCGGCCGCGCCTCCGAGGGCGAGTCCACGCACACGATCCGCACCCTCTACGCCGTCGAGGGCGCCGCCCTGCGCCGCCTGGAGCGCGAGGAGGCGGACCAGTGAACATCCAAACAGCAGTCTCACGCGGAGACGCGGAGACGCAGAGAAAGGAAGACCAGCAAGAGAACGGCGAACGCGACCTTGTCCTCGCAGTTGCTTTTCTCTCTGCGTCTCCGCGTCTCCGCGTGAGCCCCGCTGTTGAGGGTCCGCGATGATCCGCCGCGTGGGGGTCGCGGTGGCGGAGGGGGAGCTGCGGACGGCGCTGGTGGAACGCATCGGGAGCCGGGTGCGCGTGCGCGGGGTGCACCGCACGCACGTCGCCGGAGCGCGCACGCTGGACGACGCGATCCGCGACGCCGCCGAAGTGCTGGCGCCGGGGCGCCGCGCGGAGGTAGGCGTCGCGCTGTCGCCGCGGGATGCGTGGCTGAAGCTGCTGGCCCTGCCGCCGCTGCCGCCCGCGGACCGCTCGCGGCTAGTGGAGATGGAGGCCGAGCGCTACTTCCCCGTGCGCGGCGAGGCGGTGCTGGCGGATGCCTCTAGCGAAGGGCCGGTGGCGGCGGCGCGCGCGGACGCGGTGGAGGCGCTCGTCGGGCGCGTGGAGGAGACGCTCGGGCGGGTGGTGGCGGTGGAGCCGCAGGCGCGCGCGGCGGTACGCGCGTGGGCCGCGCTCCAGCCCGCGCTGGGACGCGGCGTCTTCGCCACCGTCACGCGCACGGGCGGATGGTGGGAGGTGTCGGTGGCGCGCGGCGGGACGCTGCTTGGGCACGCGCGGCTGCTGGGCGCCGAGCCGGAGGCGGTCGCCGATGCCCTCGCCAGCGCCGTGCAGCAGGGCGGAGTGCTGCCGCGCGTGCTGATCGGCGTCGACCCGGCGGAGGAGGAGTGGCTCGCGTCGCGCCTGGCGGCCGCCATCGAGGCGCGGCTCCCCGGCACCGTCGCGGAGGCGTGCGGAGAGCTGGCGCCGGGGGTCCCCGCGGAGTTCGCGGCGGCCATCGGGGCGGCGCTGGCGCCCGAGGGCGGGCTGCTTCCCGCATCGCACCGCGAGCGGCTGAGCGCGGCGGGGCGGCGGCGCACGACCGCGTGGGTGGGGGCGGCGGCGCTGGCCTTCCTCCTCTTCCTGGGCGCCGGCCCCTGGCGCGAGTCGCGCCGCGCGAAGGCGCTGGAGGCCGAGGCCGCCGCACTCGCCCCCCGCGCCGACGCCGCCGCGGAGCTGCTGGAGCGGGTGCGCCGATCCACCACCACGGTGCGCTTCACCGACTCGCTCGACGCGGCGCGCCCCCGCTGGCTGGACGCGCTGGAAGAGCTGGGGCGACGCCTTCCGCCCGGCGCCTACCTCACGGAGTTCCAGGCGGACGCGGAGAAGCAGACGGTGGAGATCAGGGGCTACGCGGGGCGCGCCTCCGCCATCGTCCCGCTCCTGGAGCAGTCGCCGCGCTTCTCCGGCGTGGAGTCGGTGGAGCCGGTCACGCGCCGCACCGTCGGCTCCGTGGAACTGGAGAACTTCGCCATCCGCATGCAGGTGGCCCCGTGACGCCACGCGAGAAACGAGTCGTCACCGGCGGCGCGGTGGCGGCGGTGCTGATCCTCCTGATCGGCATTGGCCCGCGCCTCTTCGGCGGCGGCGACGGCGAGAGCGGGGCGGCGCTGCAGGCGGAGCGGGTGGCGCGCTTCCGCGGGCTGGCCGCCAGCCGCGACACGCTGCGCACGCTGTCGCAGAGCGCCGCGGCGGCGGAACGGATCGCGGCGGGGCGCTACCTGGGCGGCAACACGCCGCAGGTGGCCGCGGCGCGCCTCTCCTCCATCGTCCAGGCCATCGCCGAGGACGCCGAGGTGGAGGTGGTGCGCGAGTCCATCCTCCCCCCCGCCCCCGCCGGCCCGGCGACCGCCACCTCGCTCCAGATCGTGGCGCGCGGCGACGCGACGGGGCTGATGGAGCTGCTGAAAGGCGTGGAGCAGAGCCCCGTCCTGCTGCGCGTCGACGACCTGACGGTGGGCGGAGATCCGCGGGAGGGCGCGGGCACGCCCTCGCTCACCATCAGCCTGCGCGTGACGGGCTACCTGCTCCGTCCAGCCGACGACGAGGAGCCAACATGACCACGAACGACCGCATCTGGGCCGGCGCCACGGCGCTCCTCCTGGCCGGAGCCGCGTGGAGGGCGACCGGAGCGGGCGAATCGCCGCGGGTGATCTGGCCCGAGCTGCCGCGCGCATCCGCCGCCACGCCCCGCCCCCCCGCGCGCGACCCGGAGGCTGTGGTGCGCGGCGCCCTGGATCGCAACGTCTTCAGCGCGTCGCGCACGGCGCCGCAGAGCCGCTACCGCGTGGGGATGCAGCTCACCCCGGCGGTCTCGCCGACCACGCTGACCATGCCCGCGCCCGCGCCCACGCCGCCCCCTCCCCCACCCCCCCCGACGCGCTACCGCGTCGCCGGGACGATGGTCTCCGCCACGGGCGGGATGGCGCTGATCGACGCGGACCCGTCATCCCCCGGCCCGGAAGTGTACCGGGTGGGCGACGCGGTGGGCGGATACCGGCTGGAGCGGGTGGCGTACGACCACGTGGTGATTGTGGGCGCCATGGGCGAGCTGCGCATGGACGTTGCGCGCCCCGGCGAGGGACGGCGCGCCGCGGCCGCGGCTGCATCGCTGCCGTCGGGCACCCCGCTCCCCAACGCGGCGCCCACCCCCGAAGTGCCCATGAGCCAGCGCGCCAAGAGCGCGGCCAACACCCCGCCCGGCGCCATTCCGCCCGGGTGGTAGCCCCATGTCATCGCCCCGACCGAGAGTACTCCGGGTGAGAAGCCAAACCGTGCACCGTGCGCTGGCCGCCGCGCTGGCCTGCCTCCTCCTCGCCGCGCCGCCCGCGAGCGCGCAGGTGAGGATCAACTACCAGGACGCGGAGCTGACGACGGTCATCAGCGCGCTCGCCGAGATGGCGGGGCTCAACGTCGTCTTCGTGGGCGTCGACCCCGCCACGCGCGTCACCATCAAGATGGGCCGCCCCATCTCGCCGGACGAGATCCCGGGGCTGATCCGCACCATCCTGGAGAGCGCGGGGTTCGCCACGGTGGACCGCGGCGGCATCCTGCAGGTGGTGCCCGCCGCGCAGGCGCCCACGCTGGGGGAGACGCAGGTCTTCGTGCACCCGCTGCGCCACGCATCCGCCACCGAGCTGGCGCTGACGCTCGCCGCCATCTACGGGAGCACCGACGCCGCCAACGCCGCCGCCGGCGACACGCGCCCCCGCCGCTCCCTCAGCGACCAGCTCCGCGGCCAGCGCGAGGGGAGCAACGTCACCACGTCGGGCGGCGGCTTCGCGCTGGGCGCGGATGGCGCGACACGCCCGCAATCCGTGCTGACCCGCCCCAACACGGGCCAGACGCCGACCGTCGGCGGGCTGATGGTGGGCGAGGCGGCGGTGGTCCCCTACACCGCCACCAACTCGCTCATCATCCGCACCACGCCGCGCAACTACGAGCTGCTGCGCCAGACCATCGACCGCCTGGACACCCGGCCGCTGCAGGTCGTGATCGAGGTCTTCGTGGCCGAGGTGACGCTGGACCGCGAGACGCAGTTCGGCGTGGACTGGGTGGCGAGGCTGGGGGAGCGCGGCGGCGGCCAGGCGGTGCGCGGTGTGGAGCGCTTCCGCACCCTTGCGGACACGACCCCGGGTGGCGCGGTGGTCACGCTGGGGTTCACCGGGGGTGACTTCGACGTGCGCGCCACGCTGCGCGCCATAGCGGCCGACGCGCGGGTGAACGTGCTCGCCACGCCCAGCGTGCTCGCGCGCAACAACGAGGAAGCGCGCATCCTCGTCGGCAGCCAGGTGCCCTTCACGCAGATCGCGCGCTCGGGCCTCTCGGGCGAGGTGCTCGACCGCGTCGTCCAGTTCCGTGACGTGGGGACGGAGCTCGCCATCGTCCCCACCATTAACCAGGACGGCTACGTCACGCTCAGCGTCCTGCAGCAGGTCTCCACCCTCACCAACCAGACGCTCTTCGGCGCGCCGATCATCACCGTACGCGAGGCGCAGACCTCGGCCGTGGTGCGCGACCGGCAGACGGTGGTCATCGGCGGGCTGATCGGGTCGGAGGAGTCGCGGTTCCGGCGCGGCATCCCCATCCTCAAGGACATCCCGCTGCTGGGCTACCTCTTCCGCGACACGGAGACGCGGGGCAGGAAGACGGAGCTGGTCATCTTCCTCACGCCCTACCTGGTGGAGTCCGACGCGGACCTGGAGCGGCTGCGCGAGCGCTCCATCGAGCGCACCAACAGCCGCCAGCAGATCCGCAGGGAGCTGGACCGCAACCGGCTGGACAGCGTGCGCATGGTCCCCGCCGCGCCCGTGCTCGTTCCGCCCGCGCCACAGGGGACGCCTCCCGCCGCACCCGTGCCGCCGATGGCGCCGCCGGCGCAGCCCGCGCGCACCCCGCAGCCCTGAGGAGCGCGTGCTCGACGACGTCCGCCCGCTGACCGATCGCCTCTCCGCGCGCTACCTGGAGGAGCACCGCCTCGTCCCCATCCGCCTGGACGGGGACGCGGTGGTGGTCGCCGCATCCGAGCCGCCCGCCCCCGACGTGCTGGGGGAGCTCGCGGCCGTCTTCGAGCGCCCGGTGCGCATCGTGGAAGCGCCGCGCGCGGAGATCGAGCGGGCCATCGACCGAGCGTACGGGGCGGCGGCATCGACGGTCAACGACGTCATGGCCGACCTGCGCGAGGATGGCCTGGAGCTGGTGACCGAGGGCACCGAGAGCGCGGACGACCTGGAGGGGCTCGCCAACCAGGCGCCCGTCATCCGACTGGTGAACCTGATCCTCTTCGACGCGCTCCAGCGCCGCGCCAGCGACGTGCACCTGGACGCCATGCCGGACGCCCTGCGCGTCCGCTACCGCGTGGACGGCGTGCTGCGCGAGGTCTCCGCGTCCCCCAAGCGCTACCAGGCCGCCGTCGTGAGCCGCATCAAGGTGATGGCCAGCATGGACATCGCCGAGCGCCGCCTGCCGCAGGACGGGCGCATCCGGCTGCGCATGGCGGAGCGCGAGGTTGACCTGCGCGTCTCCACCATCCCGACGGTCAACGGCGAGTCGGTCGTCCTCCGCATTCTGGACCGCTCCGGCGCGCGCACGGCGCTGGAAGACCTGCAGATGGACCCCGACGACCTCCGCCGCTTCGTGCGCCTGATCGAGCGGCCCAACGGCATCCTGCTGGTGACGGGCCCCACCGGATCCGGGAAGACGACCACGCTCTACACCGCCCTTTCGCGGCTCAACGACGAGACGCGAAAGATCCTCACGGTCGAGGACCCGGTCGAGTACCAGATCCGCGGCGTGTCGCAGGTGGAGGTGCACCCGCGCATCGGCCTGAGCTTCGCCGCGACGCTGCGCTCGATGCTGCGCCAGGACCCGGACGTCATCATGGTCGGCGAGATCCGCGACCGCGAGACGGCGGAGATCGCGGTGCAGGCCGCCCTCACCGGCCACCTCGTGCTCTCCACGCTGCACACCAACGACGCTCCTTCCGCCGTCACGCGCCTGCTGGACATGGGCGTGGAGGATTACCTGGTGGCGGCGACCGTCGAGGGGATCGTGGCGCAGCGCCTCGTCCGCCGCGTCTGCCCGCACTGCTCTGAGCCGCGCCCCGCCGCCGCCGACATGGCCGCGCGTCTGGGCGTCGCCCCCGGCACCCTCTTCCGCGAGGGCCGCGGCTGCGATGCGTGCGACGGCACCGGCTACCGCGGGCGCACGGGCATCTACGAGATCCTCAACCTCACCGACCGCCTGCGCTCGATGATCGTAGCGCGCGCCCCGCTCGAGGATCTCCGCGCCACCGCCCGCGCGGAGGGGATGCGCTCCCTGCGCGCCGCCGGCCTCGCCCGGGCGCTCGCCGGCGAGACCACGCTCGAAGAGGTTCTGCGCGTGACGGCGGAGGCAGAGGAGTGAGAACGGCAACTGTAGGGCTCACACAGAGACACAGAGACACAGAGAGAGAACTTCTTTGTCTTTCCTCTGTGTCTCTGTGTCTCTGTGTGAGATTGCTGTTTGGGATGCACGCGGCATGACGGCATTCCGCTATCGCGCCGCGACGCCGGAGGGGAAGATCGTAGAGGGCGTGCTCCAGGCGCCCTCGCGCGACGGCGTGCTCGCAGATCTGCGCGCGCGGGCGCTGTTCCCCGTGGCGGTGGAGGAGGCGGGCGACGCGGAGGTGTCGGGCGGGCGGGGCGGGCGCGCTGGGGCGTCGCTCCGCCCGCAGCTCACCCGCTCACTCTCCACCCTGCTGGAGTCGGGTTTCCCGGTGGACCGCGCCCTCTCCGTCGCCGCGGACCTAACGGACGACGCGATGCTGCGCGGCGTGGTGCAGGCGGTGCGGCAGGACGTGCGCGCCGGGCGGCCGCTTTCGGATGCGTTCGGGGCGCACCCGCGCATCTTTCCGCCCGTGTACGTCGCCATGGTCGCGGCGGGCGAGGCGGGCGGGACGCTGGGGCCCACCTTTGGCCGCCTCGCCACGCTCCAGGAAGAGGAAGCCGAGCTCCGCTCCAGCCTCGTCTCCGCCCTGCTCTACCCCGCGCTGATGATGGCGGCGGGCGGCGCGGCGGTGATGCTCCTGGTCTTCGTAGTCCTGCCGCAGTTCGCGGGCGTGCTCCAGGATGCCGGCGCCAAGCTCCCCTTCACCACCCGCGTCCTCCTGGCGACGACCACCGCCGCGAGCCGCTGGGGATGGCTGGTCGCGCTCGTCGCCGCCGCGAGCATCTGGGCGAGCGTGTACACCGTCCGCACCCCCGCGGGCCGCGCGAAGTGGGACGCGCTCCTCCTGCGCATCCCCGGCGTCGGTGACCTGATCCGCCGCGTCGCCACCGCGCGCATCGCCCGCATCCTGGGCATGCTCCTGCAGAACGGCGTCCCCCTCGTCAACTCGCTGGAGATCGCGCGCGGCACCGCGGGCAACGTGGTGCTCGCCCGCGGCCTGGGCGATGCCGTGCGCGCCGTCCGCGAGGGGAAGACGCTGGCCGCATCCGCCGGCCCCATGCTCCCCAAGCTGGCGCGGCAGATGATGTCCGTGGGCGAGGAGACCGGAACGCTCCCCGAGATGCTCCTCCGCGTCGCCACCGTGTATGACCGCGAGGTTCGCGACACCCTCAAGCGCGCCATCACGCTCGTGGAACCCACGCTGATCCTGCTCTTCGGCGCCATCGTCGGCTTCATCGCGCTGGGCATGCTCCAGGCGATCTACAGCATCAACGCGGGCGCACTCTGATGCGGCGCCGCGACGGCTTCACCCTGATCGAGCTGATCGTGGTGATCGCGATCATGGGGATCATGCTCTCCGTCTCCGTGGCCGCGCTCGGCCGCACCTTCGGCGCGGAGACGACCCCTGCGGGCCTCGTGGGCGAGCTCGCCTCCGAAGCGCGCCTCCAGGCCGCGCGCCGCGAGGAGCCCATCCGCGCCACCCTCCTCTCCGACGGCAGCTACCGCCTCGCATCCGCCCGCACCGACTCCGTCATCGGCGAGGGGAAGCTCGCCATTCAGGGCGTGCAGCCCAGCCCCTGGTCCGCCACCTTCTTCCCCCTCGGCACCTCCACCGGCGCCGACCTCCGCGTCCGCCTCGACGACAGCTGGCACACCGTACGCCTCGACCCCGTCACCGGCAGCGTGGAGGCCGTGGAATGATGCCTTTCGACATTCAGATTGAGCGCGAAGACGATGGCCGCTGGATTGCCGAGGTGCCCGAGCTGCCCGGCGTGATGGTCTATGGCGACGATCACGCCTCCGCCGTTGCCAGGGTGCAGGCGTTGGCGCATTGCGTTCTCGCCGAACGCACCGAACACGGTGAAACGGTTTCGGGAGGGTCGCCATCTGGGGGCGAGGGCCGCGCTTGAACGGCGGGCATCCAACAACCGGGGGATGAATGCCCCGGCTGGAACCACGGGAAGGCGGCTGAAGCCGGCTCGTACACGCCGGGATCGGACCCGAGTCCGCGGAGGCGGACTATGTGCTGTGGTTGCAGCGAGTTTACTCGCCCAAAAACAACAAAGCCCCGCGGCGGCTGCCGCGGGGCCTCGTATGCTTCATCGTCGCCAGCTACGGAGTCGTGGCGGGAGCGTAGCCGTGCGTGCCGAGCGTGAGCATCCCCCCCGCATAGGTGCCGGCGAGCGGATACAGGTCGGGGTATGCCACGGAATAGCTGCGGTTGAGGGTGATCGTCGTGCCGGAGAGCTGGTACGTCCCATCCTCGCGGCCCGACCCGGGGAGGCCCCGTATCGAAGTGTCGCGCCGGTAGCGGCCGTCACCCCACAGCCAGACCGTCGCGCTGCTCACGGCAGCCACACGCCAGTCGACCGCGCTCGGAGGCCCGCCGTTGACGGTCTGGAGGCGGTGGACGGTATACGTGAGCGACGGGCCCGCGTCGGCGCCTTCACGGACGTAGACGCAGGGCAGCGTGGCGGCGCCCCCGGCGATCGTCGCGACGGGGCCGGACACCACGACCTGCATGCCTCCCTCCAGCTCGACGGTCGTGTCGTTCACCACCGTATACGTTCCCGCCAAGACGTAGTTCGTCCCCTGCGCGGACTCGGTGTGCGTCAGCTCGAAGAGGCCGTCGGTTCCAAGCCGAAGGGTCTCGCCGATCACGAAGGCAAACACCGTCCCCTTGCTGTCGCCGCTGCGGATGCCGTACGGGAGAGGCTCCGTGCCGATGGTGCGCAGCTTGTACACGCCGGCCGCCTTGAACTCCACGGCGGGCGGACCGAGCTCGTCATCCGAGCAACCCCACTGCGCCATCACCAGGCCGAGCAAACAGATCGCGCGAAACGCCTTCATGAATCCCTCTGAATCTGGTTTCAATTGGGGATTGCGGAGAGATGCGGGGGCGGCGCCGTGCCGCGGGTCCCTTGCAACATACTGAACGTTCCAGGAGGGTCAAGATCCCACAACCGGCACAAAAAAGTCCCACCGCACATGAACATGCGGTGGGACAGTGCGCTCGACAGGATTCGAACCTGTGGCCTTCGCCTCCGGAGGGCGACGCTCTATCCAGCTGAGCTACGAGCGCAGATGTTCAAGGGAGGCGAATAAGCCGAGTTCTGTCCCCGGCGAGCCGGGGGAGGACCATTTCTCTGGGACCGGCGTTGCCGCCGGCCTCGTGCAGCCTACCCGTGACTGTGAAGAACCGGGGTCCTTCGCGGGACGGGCCGCCCCTCGTCACTGCTTGGCCTTGCTCCGGGTGGGGCTTGCCGTGCCACGGCTGTCGCCAGCCGCGCGGTGCGCTCTTACCGTCACCGTTTCACCCTTGCCTGTGCTGCCCCGAAGGGAGCCATCGGCGGTTTGCTTTCTGTTGCGCTTTCCATCGCCTCGCGGCGCCCGGACGTTATCCGGCACCCTGCCCTGCGGAGCTCGGACTTTCCTCGACGCGAACGCCGCGGTCCTCACTCGCCTCCCAGATCCGAATTGTCAAAGATGCCCAGGAGAGGACTCGAACCTCCACGCCGGTTAAGGCACCAGATCCTTAGTCTGGCCTGTCTACCAATTTCAGCACCTGGGCACAAACAACAGCCGGTACCAGGCTTCGGACAGTGCTCTCGAGAGGACTCGAACCTCCACGGGCTTACGCCCACTAGATCCTGAATCTAGCGCGTCTACCAATTCCGCCACAAGAGCGAGAATGTCCGTAGCTGGTACCGACTGGCCGGTGGCGTGGGGGTTAGCCACGCCTCCGAAAGTGCGCCCGGAGAGATTCGAACTCCCGACCTTCTGATCCGTAGTCAGACGCTCTATCCAGCTGAGCTACGGGCGCATATACCGACGGTTCTGTCAAAAAAACACGCTTTCGCGTGCAGTGCACCGAGTAGGAATCGAACCTACAACCTTGGGATTAAGAGTCCCCTGCTCTGCCAGTTGAGCTATCGGTGCGTTGCCACTGGAAGCCTTCCAAGCTAGGCAATCTAACCGAGATTGTCAACCCGCCACCGGGCCGAACCTCAAAGCTACGGCCGTTGCGGGCCACGAATATGTCAACCCACCCGATCTCCGTCAACCCCTCCCGCCAACGCAGCGGGAGGGGCCTCCGATTGGCCTCAGTACGCCGCGTAGCCGGTGACGTCCTGGCCCAGGATGAGGCCGTGGACGTCGTGGGTGCCCTCGTACGTGTAGACGGACTCCAGGTTGGCCATGTGGCGCATGGCGGAGTACTCCACCAGGATGCCGTTGCCGCCCAGCAGGCGCCGCGCCTCGCGCGCCACGTTGGTGGCGATGTCCACGTTGTTGCGCTTGGCGAGCGACACCTGCTCGGGCCGCATCGTCCCCGCGTCCTTGAGGGTGCCCAGGCGCCAGGCCAGGAGCTGCGCCTTGGTGATGTCGGTGAGCATCTCGGCCAGGCGCGTCTGCTGGAGCTGCGTGGCGGCGATGGGCTTGCCGCCGAACTGCACGCGGTTCTTGGCGTACTGCAGGGCCTCGTCGTAGCACGCCATCGCCGCGCCCACCGCGCCCCACGCGATGCCGTAGCGCGCCTGCGTCAGGCACATCAGCGGGCTCTTGAGCCCTCCCGACTTCGGAAGCAGCGCCGTCTCGGGCACGTGCACGTCCTGCAGCACCAGTTCCGACGTGTCGGACGCGAGCAGCGAGAGCTTCCCCTTCTGGTCGCGCGCGGTGAAGCCGGGCGTGTTCGTGGGGACGACGAAGCCGCGGATCGACTTGGTGTCGTCCAGCTCGCCCGTCTTGGCCCAGATGATGGCGATGTCCGCGGTGGAGCCGTTGGTGATCCACATCTTGGCCCCGTCGATCACGTAGCCGTCGTCCGTCTTGCGGGCGCGCGTGATCATCCCGCCTGGGTTGGAGCCGAAGTCGGGCTCGGTGAGGCCGAAGCAGCCGATCACCTCGCCAGCGGCCATGCGCGGCAGGTACTCGCGCTTCTGCTCCTCGCTGCCGAAGGCGTAGATGGGATACATGCAGAGCGCCCCCTGCACCGACGCAAAGGAGCGGATCCCCGAGTCGCCGCGCTCCAGCTCCTGCATGATGAGGCCGTACGAGATGTTGTCCAGCCCCGCGCACCCGTACTCCTCCGGCAGGTTGGCGCCAAATACCCCCAGCTCCGCCATCCCCGGAATGAGCTGCTTCGGCAGGTAGCGCCCGATGTACGCGTCGTTGATCACGGGGAGGAGGTTCTCGTCTACCCACTCGCGCACCGTGTCGCGGATCATCCGCTGCTCCTCGGTGAGCAGCCCGTCTATGTCGTAGTAGTCGACGCCCTGGAACCTGGCCATCGCTCTTGCCTGTCGAAGGATTGTATAACCCGCTGGGATGCGGGAATATAGGCCGTGCGGGGGAGGAGCGGCAAGCGGGCCCCCTCCCCCCGGCCCCCTCCCCCGCCTGCGGGGGCGCAGGGCGGGTGAGGGGGAGAACACCCTGTGCGCTGCGCAGATCGCGCCCGTGCCCGCCCCTGCTCCGGCATTCGCCTCACGCACCCACAACCTCGGTAGGGGCAGACCTACGTGTCTGCCCACCCTCTCCGCCGCGCCAATCTTCACATGGTACACCAATCCCGTAGGGGCCGCCCCGCGTGGCTGCCCGTGCCTTCCCCCGCGCCGCACCCCGCCGCCGCGCACCCACGCACGCCAGACGCTAAACGCCCCTCCCCCAGGTGGTTTTGGAGGAGGGGCCGCGAGCCGACGAGCGGGGGAGGGAGCCCGCCCGCCCACTCACTCGATCGTGTGCGACCCGTCCTTTTCCGTCTCCGCGACGCCGGGCTTGGCTTTGCGATGGTCGTACAGCGCCCACCACAGCAGGATGAACCCCGCCAGCGACGCCACCCCCGCACCCACCGTCGCGGTGTGGAAGAGACGCCCGATGCCGAAACCCAGCAGGATGCCCCCGACCGTGGCGGCCAGGACGTTGATCAGAGGGCTCGCAAGGAAGCCGCGCATCGCCGTCACCCCCGCGCGCGGGGCGTCATTCGGCCGCGGATGACGTCGAACGCCACGCGCCGTGCCACCTTGAACATCACCCAGGCCAGCGCCACCCCCAGCGCGATCCACACCACCATGAAACGCGACTCGAGCAGCCCGCCCCACACCAGCAGATAGGCGTAGAGCAGGCCGAACACCACCGCCGGCGCCCACGCCACCCGCGTGGAACGCGAGACCAGGCGAGCGCGGCAATCCGAGCACCATCCGGCCGCGTCCGGCTTGTCGTTCTCGCCGAACTCGCGGCCGCAGACGCGGCAGGGGCCCGTCCACTCTTCGGCCATGGCTAGAGCCGCCGGATGAGGGCGTCGGTGAACGAGTCCGTCGTCCCGGTGCCGCCGAGGTCGGGGGTCAGCGTGTCGTTCTCGCGGATGGCGCCCTCCAGCGCGGCGATGATGCGGCGCGACGGCTCGCGCATCCCCAGGTGGTCCAGCATCAGGGTGGCGCCCATCAGGAGCGCGGCGGGGTTGGCGATGTTCTTCCCCACGATGTCCGGCGCGGAGCCGTGCACCGCCTCGAAGATCGCCGCATCCTTGCCGATGTTGGCCCCCGGCGCCAGCCCCAGGCCGCCCACCAGCCCCGCGATCTGGTCCGAGAGGATGTCGCCGAACATGTTCTCGCAGACGATCACGTCGAAACGGTCGGGGTCCATCACCAGCATCATGGCCGTCGCGTCGATGATGCGGTCCTCGAACTCCACGCGGCCTTCGTACTCCTTGGCGATCTCCTTCCCCATGTCCAGGAAGAGGCCCTGCGTGTACTTGAGGATGTTGGCCTTGTGCGCCAGCGTCACCTTCTTGCGCCCGTTGTTCACGGCGTACTCGAAGGCGTAGCGCAGGATGCGGTTGACGCCGAAGCGGGTCACCAGCATCACCGACTCGGCGGCGGCGCGCGGGTCGTCGCCGATGCCGATATAGTGCTCCACGCCGCTGTACAGCCCCTCGGTGTTCTCGCGGATCAGGACGATGTCGATCCCCTCGTAGCGCCCGCCCTGCACCAGGGTGCGAGCGGGGCGCACGTTGGCGTACAGGTCGAACTCCTTGCGCAGCGCCACGTTGATGGAGCGGAACCCGACGCCTGACGGCGTGGTCAGCGGCCCCTTGAGCGCCACGCGCGTCTCGCGGATGGAGTCGATCGTCTCCTGCGGGAGCGGGGTGTTGTGGGTGGCGACGGCGGAGACGCCCGCCGGCCTCTCGTCCCACGCGAGCTCGGCGCCGGCGGCTTCCAGCACGCGCACCACGGCACGGGTGATGTCGGGCCCGATTCCGTCACCGGGGATCAGCGTTACGGTCTGCGGCATGGGGTACGGCTTCGGTGGTAAGGGTCAGGGAACTGGGTACAGACCGATGGGCCGTGCAAGACGGATGCGAGCGCGCGCTCAGCGGCTCCCCGCCACCAGCATCCGCTCGGCGAGCGCGGCGGCGGCGCTGGCTAGGGCGGCGCGGTCGAAGGCCGGCCGCTCGTCGCCCTCCGCGTCGCCGTGCCAGATGACGCGGGCGCTGCGCGCGTCCACCACCGCGGCCGTCATCCTCACGCGCCCTCCTCCGCTCCCCGGCATCCAGCGGGCGGCGCGGGGGATCAGCACCACGCGCGCGTCGGTCAGCGCGGAGTAGCGCCGTACGATGCCGCCCAGCGGGTCCACGATGGAGCGCTCGCCGTGGTGGATGTACGGATCGTCGGGGAGCGCGCCGGGGTCCGCCGCGTAGCCGGGCGCCCCGCGCAGCGCCCGCCGCAGCTGCTCGGGCGTCACCCACTGCGTGCGCGCGTCGCGCTCCGCGAGGGCGAACACCAGCTCGCTCGTCGCCTCGTCGCGCGTCCCCACGCCTTCCGCCGCCTGCACGGGAAGAATCAACACCCGCTGCCCACCGAGATCCATCGCCGGCATCGCCACCGGCGCGGGGACCGGCGCCGCGCCCGGAGCCGCCGCACGCTGCCCGCCACACGCCGCGAGTCCCATCGCCAGAACGACAAACGCTCTCATACCAATCTCAGTCTGCATTCTGATCACCTGGTCTCACGCAGAGGCGCAGAGACGCCGGAGAGGCGGCGCGGAGGTCGCTCCGGCGTCTCTGCGCCTCCGCGGGAGCTTGCTGTTTTGTGGCTGCGCCTCCCAG
>DASWNZ010000293.1:0-7433 GCA_036398975.1 Longimicrobium sp. | reverse complement strand
CGAATCGCGGGCCAGGGGACGGCGCGCGGGAGAGCACGGGCAGCCACGCGGGGCGGCCCCTACGGGTGTCCGTGCCGAATGCGGAGGCCGAGGCCGGGGCGAGGGTGGGCAGACACGCAGGTCTGCCCCTACGGAATCGGTGTGCGGTGCGGGCGAGGGTGGGCAGAGGAACGCCGGTCCAGGGCGGGGCGGTGGCGGGGGAGGAGTGCACCCTTTCCCCCGCTTGCGGGGGAGAGGGCCGGGGAGAGGGGGACCCCGCGTGCCACGGCCCCTGCCTACCCCAGCGGCACCCGCACCGTGAACGTGCTGCCGCGGCCCAGCTCGCTTTCCAGCTCCACGTCGCCGCCCAGAAGGCGGGCGAGGCGGCGGGTGACGCTCAGGCCCAGCCCCGTGCCCCCGGCCGTCCGCGTGGTGCCCGCGTGCACCTGCCAGAAGGGGTCGAAGACCTTTTCCAGGTGCTCCGGCGCGATCCCGGGGCCGGTGTCCGACACGCGGAAGACGGCCTCGCCGCCCACTTCCAGCAGGGTGAGCTGCACCTTGCCGGCGTCGGTGAACTTGACGGCGTTGCCCAGCAGGTTGAGCAGGATCTGGAGCAGCTTGCGGCGGTCGCTCACCAGGGTGCCGGGCTCCGCGGGGGCGTGGCACTCGAAGGCGATCCCCTTGGCCAGCGCCATCGGCTCGGTGAGCGCCTGCGCCTCGTGCACCAGCGTCGTGAGGTCGATGGGCCCGGCGTCCACCCGCTCCTCCCCCGCCTCCAGCCGCGAGAAGGTGAGGATCTCCTCGATCAGCTCCAGCAGGTGGCGCCCGCTGAGCGCGATGCGCCGCACCTGCTCCTGCGCGGCGACGGGGATCG
Source organism: Longimicrobium sp. (assembly GCA_036398975.1). Taxonomy (GTDB): domain Bacteria; phylum Gemmatimonadota; class Gemmatimonadetes; order Longimicrobiales; family Longimicrobiaceae; genus Longimicrobium. The sequence goes on along the minus strand of DASWNZ010000293.1, from coordinate 6,580 downwards.
GCTCGGGGATGCCGGCCAGGAGGAGCTCCGCGTAGCCGATGGTGGCGTTGAGCGGGGTGCGCAGCTCGTGGCTCATCGTCGCCAGGAACTCGCTCTTGACGCGGTTGGCGCGCTCGGCCTCGGCGCGGGCGCGGTGCTCCGCCTCGTACAGGCGGGCGTTGTCCATCGCCACGGCGGCCCATCCGGAGATCCCCACCGCCAGGTGCTCGCTGCGCTCGGTGAAGCGCCCCGGCTCCGAATGGCCGAAGAAGAGGCCGCCCACCACCTCCCCCGTGCGGCTGATCACCGGCACGGCCAGGTAGCTGCGCACCGGGAGGTGCCCCTCCGGCATCCCGCGGTACGGGGCGTTCTTGCCGTAGCGCGGGTCCTGGGTGATGTCGTCGCTGCGCACCACCCCGTCGCCGTGGAAGGTGGGGCCGAACACCTCGGTGGCGCGCGGCATGGGAAAGCGCGAGAACTCCTCGCGCGGCACGCCGGAGATGGTGTACAGGGTGTACGACTCGCCGCGCTCGCTCACCACGTTGTAGAAGAAGGCGCCGAACTCCGCCCCCGTCAGCTCGGTGGCAGCGTCGGTCACCACCTGGACGATGCGCTCCAATCCCAGCTCGCTGGCGAGCGCCTGCCCCACGCGGTGCAGCGTCTCCACCGTGGTGGCCTGCTCCCGCCGCTCCCGCTCCGCGCGGTGCAGGTCGGTGACGTCCATCCCGATGAACCCCACCCCGCTCACCTCGCCGTCCGCGCCGCGCACGGGAAAGTAGTTGAGGAGCACGGCGCGCTCCTCGCCGGTCGCCAGGCTGGGGACCACCGCCTCCAGGTTGTGGATCGGCTCCCCCGTCTCCAGCACCCGGCGGAAGTTGGCCTCCACGCGCGGGGCGTAGGCGGGGACGACCTCGTGCAGCGTCTTGCCCACCACCTGTTCGCGCTCCAGGCCGTAGAAGGCGGCGAGGGCGGCGTTGACGCTGCGGTAGCGAAGGTCGCGGTCCACCAGCGCGGCGGGGAGGGGCGCGGCGTCGTTGAAGGCGTCGAGCGCGGCGTGCGCCTCCTGGGCGATGCGCTGCACGCGCTCCACGGCTTCGGCGCGCTCCAGCAGCTCGCGGTTGGCGCGCGCCATCTCCTCGTTGGCCGCCGCCAGGTCGCGGATCAGGCGCTCGCGCTCGGCTCGCTCGCGCCGCTCCTCGCTGATGTCGCGGGCCTCGATGATCGTCCCGACCGTGCGCCCGTCCTGGCGGATGGGCGAGGCCGTGAAGGCGACCGGGTAGAAGTGGCCGTCCTTGTGGACGAAGACCTCCTCCCCCTGCTCCCGCATGTTCTGCGGGAATGCCTGGTCGATGGGGCACTCCTCCAGCGGGTAGTGCGAGCCGTCAGGCCGGGTGTGGTGGACGTAGTAGTGCAGCTCCTTCCCCTGCAGCTCCTCCAGGCGGAAGCCGGTGAGCTCCTCGGCCGCGCGGTTCATGTACGAGCAGCGCTGGTGCTCGTCCATGATGAAGAGCGCCAACGTGGCATTCTCCGCCACCGCGTCCAGCTGCCGGCGGTAGAAGTCCGCGCTGCCGGCGGGATCGGGTTCGGTCACGAGTAGCGGCTCGGGAACGGGAGTGCGTTCACTGGGACGGAGGTAAGGCTGTGCATGATCCGTTCTTACGCCGCTTCGCCGGCCGGGGCGACCAGCACCTTGTCGACGCGCGGCCCGTCCATGTCTACCACCTCCAGGCGCAGCCCTTCGCTCACCACGTGCTCCCCCACGCGCGGGATGCGGCCCAGCCGCGTGACGATAAGCCCGCCCACCGTGCGGTAGCCGACGCGCTCCTCCTCGCGCCGCTCGTCCAGCCCCATCGCCTCGCGGAAGTCGTCCACCGACATCCCCGCGTCCACCAGCCAGCTTCCGTCGTCACGCCGCACCACCTGCGGGTCGGTGGGGGCGGTCTCCCACGCCACGTCCTCCATCAGGTCGTCGCGGGTGAGCACCCCCTGCACGCCGCCGTACTCGTCCACCACCACGGCGACTCCGGCCGGGTTCTCGCGAAAGAGCTCCAGCATGTGCAGGGCGCGCGTGTTCTCCGGAACGAAGAGCGGCTGTTGCAGCACCGCCTGGATGTCCATCGGCTCGCCGCGCACGGCCTGCTCCCACAGGTCGCGCACGCGCACGGCGCCCTCCACGCGGTCCAGCCCGCCGCGGCACACCAGGTAGACGTCGGTCGGCTGCGCGATCATCCTGGAGCGCACCGCGATCTCGTCGTCCGCTTCGTCCACCCAGGCCACGCGGTGGCGCGGGGTGTGGAGGTCCGCCACGCGCCGGTCGCCCAGCCAGAAGACGCGCTCCACCAGGTCCTGCTCGGCCTCGTGGATGACCCCCGACTCCGTGGCCTCCTCCAGCAGCGCGGCGACGTCCGCGTCGGTGACGGCGGCGTCGGTGTTCTTGGTGATGCGCAGCACGCGGAGCACGACGCGCGTGGAGAAGGTGAGGACCCACACCAGCGGCGCCGCCACGCGCGACAGCAGGTGCATGGGCGCGGCCACCATCGCCGCGATGCGCTCCGGGTGCCCCAGCCCGATCTCCTTGGGCACCAGCTCGCCGATGATGAGCGACAGGTAGGTGATGGCGAGCACCACCAGGCCGAGCGCGAGCCCGTCCGCGTACTGCGCGACCGCCGGCACCCCCGCGAAGTAGCGCGCGAGCGGCTCGGACAGCCGCGCGCCGCCGAAGGCGCCGGCCAGCACGCCCACCAGCGTGATCCCCACCTGCACCGTGGCCAGGAAGCGCGACGGCTCCTCCGCGAGCGCCAGGGCGCGGCGGGCCCCCGGATCGCCCGCCTCGGCGCGCTGCTGAAGGCGCGTCTTTCGGGCGGAGACCACGGCGATCTCGCTCATGGCGAAGACGCCGTTGAGCACCAGCAGGGCGAGGACGATCAGGACTTCGGAGGCCATGGCCTTGGTTTGCTTCCGGGACGGCGAACCGCGGTCTCACGCACGGGCGCGGAGACGCGGGAGAAGCCACGGGTCTGTTGTGGTTCCCCGGAATCTGCGCCCGGCGGGGTGGATGTCAACCGACGCCGGTCACCGCGGTCGGATGTGCTGGCCGCGCGTGGGCTCGCCCCGGTCCACCGCCTGCGCGAAGGCGAAGTAGCTCGTGAACGGCGCCGGGAGCCCCTCGCCCGCGCCGAAGACGGCCGTGTTCTGCAGGTGGTAGTGCAGGTGCGCCTCGCTGGAGTTGCCGCTGTTGCCGCACCGGCCGATCACGTCGCCCGCGCGCACCTCGCGCCCCGCCTGCACCGCGACGCTCCCGCGCTGGAGGTGCGCCAGGAAGGAGAACTCGCCGTTGCCGTGGTCCAGCACCACGTGGTTCCCCAGCGGCTCGCGCGAGTTCATCACGCCGGGGCGGTTGTCCTCGATCCCGTCCGCCGCCGCGCGCACCACACCGGCGGCGGGGGCCAGGATCGGCTGGCCGAAGCAGTGGTAGCTCTCGTTGAGCGCCGCATCGCCCGCGAAGGTGCGGCCGTCCCGCACCACCAGGAAATCGTAGGCGAAGCGCTGGTCTACCGTGGCGGCGTGGTAGTTCAGAAAGGTGCTGCGCCCGCCCCACCCCACGAACCACTCGCCGGTGAACGGCAGGCGCAGCTCGGTGCGCGTGGCGTAATTGAAGAACTTCGTCGGAGCCTCGGGGACGCCCGGCTTCACCTCGAACCCCTCGACCACGCCCGCGACGCTCATCGTCCAGTTGATCCACACCGTGCCGCTGGTGCCGGTGAACGACGAGGCGCGGTGGTACAGGTCGCGGCCGAACCAGGCGATCGTCTGCTCGTCCTGCACCTGGCGCTCGGTGCCGAAGTCGCGCCGCACCTCCGCGGCGAACTCGCGCACCCCCGCCGGCGTCCCGATGAGCTGGCGCATCTCCGGCGAGAACTGCTCCCAGAGCCGGTCCGCGTCGCCGTCGTAGAAGAGCTTCGTGTACTGCCGCCCGCGGTCCAGCGGGCTTCCGGGAATCACGCTGGGGGTGATGCCGTCGCAGCAGCACCCCGCGGTGAACAGGCCCAGGAGGGCGGCGAAGATGCCATTCATGGGGGTCTTCTGCGGTCTCAGCGCGGAAGGTTGCAGACGATGCGGGCCAGGGTGGCCGGATCCTTTTTCTTGACGCCCTCGCTGGTCAGGTGCACCACCCCGCCCTCTCCGAACGCCACCGCCTCGCCCTGATCCTCCTTTAGCGGCGCGAGGTCGAAGCGCAGCGGCTCGGCGGCCGCGCCCGACGCGAGGTTGCCCGCGCGGTAGAACGACACGGAGCGCAGCGTCCGCAGCGCCACCCACCCCTCCGCCGACGCCGCCGCGCCGGTGATGCGGTCGGAGCGCTTGCTCTGCGCCGGGGCCAGCTCGCGCACCCGCTCCAGCCGGCTCACCGCCCCCGCCGTCATCTCGCGCGGAAAGCGGTAGACCGCGATGGGCCCCGTCTCCCCCTTGCTGACCACGAAGACGCCGCCGTCCCCCGTCACGAAGAGCGCCTCGGCGTCCTGCGGCCCATCGGGATACGTCGCGTGGAAGGCCTCTGCGGGGCGCGAGGCGGCGTCCCCCGGCGCGGGCATGGGGACGCGATAGACGGTGATGCGGGCGCGCGCCGCCTGGTTGTCGCCGACGTCGCCCACGTACAGGCAGCGGCCGGTTGGACACGGGCCCTCCGCCACGTCCTCCCAGTCCTCCACGACGGCGCCGGACACGCGCACGGCTCCGCGCGGCAGCCCGTCCATCCCGACCGCCACGAGCACGGGATCGCCGGAGTCGTTGTGCGTCCACAGCACCCCGCCCCCCACCGCCACGCCGCTGGACTCGTGCACCGTCATCGGCAGCGCGATCCCCGCCGTATCCACGCGGCAGAGCCCCCCCGTATCCCGCTGCGCCACCGCGACGGCCGGCGCGCGCGCGACACTGGCGGGCGTGGAGTCCGCCTTGCTCGCGGGCTCCTGCGTCCTGCGGCCGGACGCCTCGTGCCCCGTGAGCCACGACCCGCCCATGCCCACCACCACCATGAACACGCAGAGCGCCACGAGCGCGCGGAAGAGCGGAAAATCGCTGGGCATAGACCTCAAACCGCCGGGTGAATCATGATGTGTCCTGGCCGGGATCCTGGCCATGGTTCAGGCCAGAGCCCTGGCTCAGTCCTGGCGAGTGAACTCGCTGCAACAACAGCACAAAGTCCGCCTGCGCGGACTCCGGGCCGAATCTCGCGTTACTCCAGCCGGCTTCAGCCGCCTTCGCGTGGTTCCAGCCGGGGGCTTCAGCCCCCGGCGCCCAGCCGCCGGACCAATGCCTGCCTCCCGGCACCGACCCCGCCCCCGCAACCTGCGAAGGCAGGTTTCCCGCGTTTGTTGCAGCGGTTTCAACCGCCGGTCTGTGCCAGTCCCACCCTCGCCGCATCGCCCGTGCCGCCCACCAGTATCACCCACCGGCTCCGGGCTCATCGAACCCCGCCAGGTCCGGCCGGAACCCGCGCTCCTCCAGCGAGCGCGGCGCGCGGCGGGGGTAGACGCGGCGCGCGATCTCCGGCGCCAGGCGCAGCCCCACGGTGCCGACCAGCGACAGCGCGAGCACCAGGAGCGCGATCGTCGCGCCGACCTCGGCGAGCCCCACCGTCACGGCGATGCCGGCGAGGAGGATGGAGAACTCGCCGCGCGGCACCAGCGTGAGCCCCAGCGCCAGGGCGTTGCGCTTCGGCAGGCCGTCGTGCCGCCCGATCCACATCCCCACCCCCACCTTGAGCGCCACCCCCAGCACCGCCAGCACCAGCGCCGGCAGCCACACCCCCCCAAAGGTGGCCGGGTCCAGCGAGAGGCCGAAGCCCAAAAAGAACACCGCCGCGAACAGCCCCTGCGGCGGCCCGAAGAGGCGCTCGGCGCGCTCCTTGTGCTCCGTCTCGGCCAGCAGCAGCCCGGCGAGGAAGGCGCCGATCGCCTCCGAGAGCCCCGCCGCGAGCGCGCCCCACGACAGCAGGAGCACGATGCCCCCCGTCAGCAGGAGGAAGAGCTCGTCGTCCTCCAGGTCGAAGAGGCGGTCCAGCAGCGGGCGCGCGTACAGCGCCAGAAACACCACCGCCCCAAAGAACGCGGCCGCCTTCCCCATCCCCCACAACGCGGCGGCGGCGCTCGGCTCGTCCGCGAGCACGGCGCCGGAGAGGACGGCCAGGAAGAGGGCCATGAACAGGTCCTCGAAGACCAGCACGCCCAGCGCCACCTCCGTCTCCGGGTTGGCGGAGCGGCGCAGCTCGATGGTGCTCTTGGCGATGATGGCACTGGACGAGACGTAGAACGCCCCTCCCAGCAGCAGCGCGCCCGCCCACCCGCCCCCCACCCAGAGCCCGATCAGGAACCCCGCGGGAAAGCACACCAGCAGGTCGAGCCCGCCGTTGCGCATGATGCGCCGCCGGTCCCTCAGCAGCGCCCCCACCGAGAACTCCAGCCCCATGAAGAAGAGGAGGAGGACGACGCCCACGGTCGCGAGCACGTCCACCAGGCTCGTGTCCAGCCCAAAGGGCCTCACCGCCATCCCCAGGAGGATGAAGGCGGGGATGACGGACTGCCCGAGCCGGTTGAATAGGAGCCCG
>DASWNZ010000292.1:0-27807 GCA_036398975.1 Longimicrobium sp. | reverse complement strand
GGCGGCCCCTACATGGTGTCGGCGCGTGTGGCGGGGGTTGGCGTGGCGGCAAGGGTGGGCAGACACGCAGGACACGCAGGTCTGCCCCTACGGATTTTGTCTCAGGTGGCGGTCGGGCGCGACGCGGGGCACGGGCGCGATGAATCGCGCCCCTACGGGGCATCGGCGCAACGGACGGAAGTTCTCCCCCTCACCCGCCCTGCGCCCCCGCAGGCGGGGGAGGGGGTCGGAGGGAGGGGGCCACCGCCGCCGCGATCAGCGGGCCGTGCAGCTTGCCGTTCTCGATGAAGATCTTGTTGGAATCGTGCCCGCTCACGACGACGCCGGCCACGAACACGCCGGGGACGTCCGTCTCCATGGTGGCGGGGTCGTGGACGGGGACGCCCGTGACCGCGTCGATGGTGACGCCGAGGGTGCGCAGGAGGCGCGGGTCGGGCTCGTAGCCGGTCATCGCGAGCACCCAGTCGTTCGGGAGCGTGGTGCGCTCGCCCGTCTCCAGGCTCTCGACGATGACGGCGTCGGGGCGGATCTCGATCAGGCGGTGGCGCCAGAGGGCGGGGATCGATCCCTCGATGATGCGGTTCTCGATGTCGGGGCGCACCCAGGGCTTCACGCCCCGGTCGATGCCGTCGAAGATGTGCACCAGCGTCACCCGCGCCCCCTCGCGCCAGCAGAGCAGCGCCGCATCGCTGGATGAGTTGCCGCCGCCGACCACCACCACGTCCTGGTTCCAGTATGGGTAGGGCTCGTCGAAGTAGTACTTCACCTTGGGGAGGTCGGCGCCGGGGACATCTAGGCGGCGCGGGTTGTCGTAGTAGCCGGTCGCGACCACCACGTTGCGCGCGCGGTGGAGGCGTTCGCCACCACGTCCGACGGTGCGCAGCACGAAGCCGCCGCCGTCGCGCGTCACGTCGAGAACGTCCTCGTACTGGCGCACGTCCAGGCGGTAGAACTCCGCCACCTTGCGGTAGTAGCGCAGCGCCTCGCGGCGCGACGGCTTGTCGCCCGAGGTGGTGAAGGGGATTCCGCCGATCTCCAGCTTCTCCGGCCCGCTGAAGTAGGTGACGTAGGTGGGATGGTCCAGCATCGCCTGCGTGATGGCCCCGCGGTCGAAGTGGACGCAGCTCAGCCCCGCCTGCCGCGCCGCCACCCCCACCGCCAGCCCGCACGGCCCCGCGCCGATCACCGCTATGTCGAGCTCATCCGGCTGGATGTTCATCGCTTCCCTCGATTCACTTGCAAGACGACAACGCAGCTAAGCCGTAACGGCCACTGCGCCCGCCTCCTGGAGCGCCTGTGCGAAGTCGGCGATCAGGTCCTCCCGGTCCTCGATGCCGAGCGACACGCGGACGAAGCCGTCGCGGATCCCGTTGGCGGCGCGGTCGTCCGGGGTCATCGCCGCGTGCGACGTGTGGCGCGGCTCGGAGACCAGCGTCTCCACGCCGCCCAGCGAGGGGGCCAGCTTGGCGAGCCGCAGCGCGCGCACGAAGCGGGTCGCCACCTCTCCCCCGCCCTCCACCTCGATCCCCAGCATCCCGCCGAAGCCGTCCAGCACCCGGGCCGCGAGGTCGTGGTCGGGGTGCGAGGCGAGGCCGGGGTAGTGGACGCGCGCGATCCCCGGCTCGGCCTCGGCCCAGCGCGCGATCGCCATCCCGTTGGAGTTGTGGCGCTCCATGCGCAGGGCGAGCGTTTTGATCCCGCGCTCCAGGAGCCAGCACGCGTGCGGATCGAGCAGCGGACCCCACACCCGAGCGCGCTCCCGCACCGCCGCGATGCGCGCATCCGAGCCCACCAGCACACCGGCGGTGACGTCGCTGTGCCCGCCCAGGTACTTGGTGGCGCTGTGCATCACCAGGTCCACGCCGTGCTCCAGCGGGCGCAGGTTAATGGGTGAGGCAAAGGTGGCATCCACGATTACCGCCGCATCGCGCTCGTGGGCCGCGTCGCTGATGGCGCGCAGATCGAGGACGCGCAGGAGCGGGTTGGAAGGCGACTCCCCCAGCACGACGCGGGTCTCGGGGCGGAAGGCGCGCTCCCATCCCGCCTGCGTGAGGTCCACGAACGTCGTGGCGATGCCCAGGCGCGACAGCTCGCGCTCCAGCAGCACGCGCGTCCCGCCGTAGATGGCGTGCGTCGCCACCACGTGGTCGCCGGACTGGAGGCAGGAGAGGAGTGCGCACGCCATGGCCGCCATCCCGCTCGCCAGGGGAATCGCGTCGTCGCCTCCGTCCAGCGCGGCGAGCCGCTCCGCGAGCGCCAGGTGGTTGGGCCCGTTCACGTACCGCGTGTACAGCACCTCCCCGCCCAACGACGGATCGCCGTAGAACGTGGTGCTCGGGACGATGGGGTTCACCACCGGCGCCCCTTCCTGGGCCGGCGGCTCGCCGGCGTGCACGGCGCGGGTGGATGGACCAGTCATGAGAGTGCGTTAGTGCGTTAGTGCGCCTGTAGGGGCAGCCCCATGTGGCTGCCCGTGCTCTCCGCCGCCCCATCCCCCGCACCGCACACCGACAGACGCGTGCGCCCCTCCCCCAGCAGTTTGGGGGAGGGGCAGCGAGGAACGAGCGGGGAGGGGGCCCTCGCCCTCACCCCTCCTCCTCCAGCAGCGCCGACAGCGGCGACACCGTGCCATCCGGGTGCCGCACGATCACCCGCTGCAACGCGAAGCCGGTGAACGTCGCGGCGATGGCCTCTTCGGCGAGGCCGGTCTCCTCCACCAGCTCGCCGGCGGTGGCGCGGCCGCGGCGGGCAAGGGCGTCCCAGGTCACGCGGTGGACGGGGTTGGCGCCGCCCAGCAGGTGCACGTAGCCGGCGTCGTCCTCGGCCACCAACAGGAGGTCGTGGCGCTCGAGGACGGCCTCGATCGCCTCCACGTGGTGCTCCTGGACGCCGCGGACGACGAAGTACGCCTCGGCCGGGCGCTCCTCTCCCAGGAAGCGGAGGAGGAGCTTGGCCACGATCTCGTCCGCGCAGGAGTAGTCCAGGATGCGGACCTGCGAGAAGTCGAGGATCGAGAGGCAGAGCGACGGCCCCACCTCCATCTCGGCGAGCTGGCTCTCCACGCCCGTGCGGATGGCCCGGCCGGTGGGCCGGGTCACCAGGTTGCTGAAGAGCGACGTCACCGAGCGGCGCGGCGCAAAGGGGTGCGGCTGCATGCGGAGAGCCTGCGCCCTCACCCTCAAGCCTGCGCGTCGTCGGCGACGGTGACGCGCTCCATCCGGTCGCCGGCGCGGATCTGGTTCACCACGTCCATCCCCTGCGTCACCTTGCCGAACACCGTGTGCACCCCGTTCAGGTGGCGCGTGTTGGCCTCGCTCAGCACGATGAAGAACTGGCTGCCGCCCGTGTTGGCACCGGCGTGGGCCATGGAGAGCGCGCCCAGCTCGTGCTTGCGCGGGTTCCCCACCAGCTCGTCCTTGATGGTGTAGCCCGGCCCGCCGCTCCCCACGCCGCGCTCGTTGAGGCCCTTCGGACCCTTGGTGATGGGGTCGCCGCCCTGCACCACGAAGTCGGGAATCACGCGGTGGAAGACGATGCCGTCGTAGTAGCCATCGCGGATCAGCTTCTCGAAGTTCTCCACCGTGCCGGGCGCGTCCTTGTCGTACAGCTCGGCGGTGAAGGTGCCCTTGTTGGTCTCGAAGGTTGCCGTCTTCATGGTTGCCTGTGTGGGAAGTGAATTCAGGGACGCGCGCGCAGGCCGGGGCGCGCGCGCGGCGCCTCCGGGGCCGGGGCGGCGGGGTCCTTGGCCGGCAGTACGATCAGGATCTGCGCGCCGGGAAAGGGGGCCAGGTCCTTTTCCATCGGCACCCCGTCGTCCCACTCCGGCACGTCGGCGATGCGGGCGGTGCCGCTGCGGATGGCGATCTTCCCTCCCCAGCGCCCCACCTTTTTGCGGATCTGCTTGAGCCCCTGCCCGCGCCCCGGATCGCGGAAGCGGGTGACGCCGTGGATGAACGCCGCCTCCAGCGCCGTCGCGTCGCCCCAGCGCTCGCCGAAGCGGGCGGAGTGCTCGCGCTGCAGCGACCCCTGGAAGCCGATCCCCAGGTCCATCACCGCGATCACCGCCACGCGCCGCCCCAGCCTGCGCCGGCTCCAGTCGTACGTCTGGATGGAGACCCAGCCCGGTGCGTCCGCGTGCTCGATGATGTTCTGCGACACCTCCGAGAGGAGCATGCTGAAGCCGATGGCGTCCGCCCGCGAGTAGCCGAGCTGCTCGCTGAGGAGCGACGAGATGCGCCCCTCGTTCAGCACGTCGATGACCCCGTGGACGTCCTCGTGCGTGTCGATTACGGTGATGGGGAGGAGCACCGACGGTCCCTCGCGCCGCCCCTTGGGCACGTTGTGCAGCTCGAAGACGTGCTCGGCCGCCGTGAGGAACCCCATGCGTCCCAGGTACCCGGTGACTTCGGGCGCCGTGGGGAGGTGGAGGATCGGCCGCTGGTCCGGGGTGCCGTAGTGCTCGCCGAGCGCCAGCAGCCCCACCATCCCGTACGGATCGGCGAAGCGGACGTGGCGGGCGTCCACCAGCAGGCGCTCTTCGCCCGCGCCTTCCGCGCCTTCCACCAGGCGGTCGAAGGCGTCGGAGTCCAGCGTCGGCGGAACTTCAAGCACGCGGGTCACGGGCGGGGCTCCAGGGGGTTCGGCATGCGGGCAAGATACCACGCGCCGCGGCGGGGTGGAAGGGAAGCGCTACAGCCGGGGAGCCACGGCGGCGCGCGCCTCGTCCGACGTCATCACCGGCCACACCTCGAAGTCCACCAGGTCCTCCCAGCGCGAGATCCACTCGTCCAGGAGAGCGCGGTCGTCGCACTCCATCACCTGGAAGCAGCGCGTGAGGTCCTCCTGCACCCAGCTCGCCACGTAGCGCAGCCCCTCCGGCGCGAGCCGCCCCTGCTCCGCGAAACGGCGGTACACCGGCACAGCATCGCCTCCGCGGAAGTTCTCGATGATCATGTAGAGCATGCGTTCCGCCTCAGCTTCGCGCGAGGTGCTCGTACAGCCCGCTTGCCCCGCGCACTCCCATCTTGCGCACCGCGGCGGCGTGCGCTGCTGCGGCGGCCTCGTCCCACCCCTGCCCGCCCGCGAGCGAGGTAAAGAACGTCGCCCCCCACACGTCGCCGCACCCGGTGGGATCGCCCGTGCAGGGGCGGCTCGGGTAGCGGCTCACGGCGGGCGATCCGGCCGCCTCCCCGCGGGACTGCGGCCAGCGGCGCGGATCGGCGGGGACGTCGGCGCCACGCAGGATCGTGGCCCCCTCCGCCCCGTGCGTTACGGCCACCACGCGGGGGCCGGCGCCCATCAGCGTCGCGGCCGCATCGTCACGCGACGCGGCGGCGGGCGCGAGCATCCGCAGCTCGTCGTCGTTGAGCTGCACCGCGTGGAAGGAGGCGGCCCAGCGCTCCCAATCAGGCAGGTGGCGCATCACGCGCGTTCCCGCGCCGGGGCAGCCCAGGAAGAGCGAGTGCAGGTCGGCGTACAGCGGCCCGGCGAACTCCGCGCGCAGCCGCTCCGTCGCCTCGAGCCCGATCTCGAAGCCCGAGAAGTAGTTGACGTACAGCGCGTCCAGGCCGGCCACGCGCGGCGCCAGCTCGTCCCAGGTCCACGCCTCCACGCCGCCGGTCAGCCGCTCGCCGCGGCGCGCGTCGTCGGTGTAGCGCAGCTCCACGCGGTTGTTCGGCTCCGGCGCCGCCACCAGCGCCGACTCCGCGTCCACCCCCGGCAGCGCGGCGGCAAAGGCGCGGGCCTCGTCCACCAGGTCCGCTCCTACCCGCGCCACCGCGACGATCTCCCACCCTTCTGGACGTGCGGCGGCCGCGGCGGCAAGCGAGTACGCCAGCCCGCCCCAGCTCTCGAACGGCCGCCCCGCCGCCTGGTCCTCCAGCGTCCAGATGCGGTCCCACACGAACGTGCCGAGGACGCCGAGCCGCCGCCTCAGGGCTTCCACTCCGGAAGGATCAGCCCGCGGGCGAAGGGAAGCGGGATGGTCGTGCCCGTCGCCACCTCCACGAGCTCCACCAGCCCCGCGTTGGAGAGGGCAAGGATGTACTTGCCGTCAGGCGAAAAGTCGAAGTGTGGACTCCAGCGTTTCGAGCCGGTGTCCAGGGTAGTGCGGTTCGTGCCGGCCGGGTCCATCAGAACCAGTGATCCGGCGCTGCCCATCGCGCGGCTGTCACTCAGATACCCCCACTGCGGCCCGGTCGACACGAAGGCCACGCGGGTGCCATCCGGTGTCCAGCGCGGCGTCACCCCCGGAGCGTCGATCGCGCTCACGATGCGGGTGGCCAGCGTGAGGATCCGGATTACCGGCATGGTGACGTTCGCCCGGTTGGTGCTGTAGGCGACGCGAGTGCCGTCGGGCGAGGGGTCGGGGCCGACGTCCTTGTCGTAGTCGCCCGCGGGCGGGCCCACACGCTCCGCTCCCGTCCCGTCTGCCCGCGCGCGCCAGATCTCCGTGCGAGTGCCGCCGGTACGCCCGTTGAAGTAGACCCACGCTCCGTCGTGCGAGTAGCGTGGAAAGGCCTTCGACCACAGCGTCGTAGGAGACTGGACCAACCGGGCGACTCCGGCGGTGGATTTCCGATACAGGTCGGCGTCGTGGTCGCCGATGGCCACGGCGAGCGTACCACCGTCGGGACTCCACGCGAAGCCCGCGTCGGACCAGAAGTCCGTGCTGATGTCGATGGTTTCGCCGGTGCCGTCGAGCTGCATGCTCACCACGCGGATGCGGAACGAGCTGCCCGAGCCGGCGATCCGGGTCGCGGTGAACACGCCCTGCGGGGGGATGCTTACCGACACCGTCTCCGCCAGCCCTCCGGACGAGACCTGCACCCTGGCGCGGCCCACCGCCAATGCCTCGACCAACCCCGTTCCACTCACCCGAGCCAGCGTGGGCGTGAGCGCCGCGAACTGAACCGCGTCAGGCCGCGAGTTGCCATGCCTGTCGGTCACCACCACGCTCAGCGGGTAGCTCCTCGTGGCGTAGATGGCCGTGTCGCGGGGGCTGGTCCTGATGATTGCGGCTGCGCCGGGTACTACCGTGTAAGTCGCCTCCGTCCGGGTCTGCGGCTCACCGACCACCGCCACCGAGACGCTCTTCTGCGCCGCGAGCCTCCCCAGGCGCACGCGTGCCGTGGCGCGGCCGCTCGCGTCGGTGGTGTCCACGACCTCGAGCTGGAAGTCGAGCGTGCCGGAGGGGGCGACCATCGCGCCGGAGAAGTTGAACTCCGATACGAAGAACACCACGGGGACGCCCACTCTCGGCTTCGCGTTCTGGTCGCGGAGCTCCACCACCAGCTCACCGGGCAGGATCGCGTCCACCGTGTCCGTAACTCCGGCACCCGCTACGACGTGCAGACCCGGCGTACCCGCCGGTTCGGTGGGGCCGTCGCCGCCGCAGCCCGACAGCAAGAGGGCCGCAACGAGTGGCACGAACAACGTTCTGCGCATGGAGCGATCCCTCCGTGTCTGCGTTTGGGCCCCACCGTTCATTCACATCGCCCCGTAGTTTTCCTTCTTGAACACCCCCGCCGCCCCCACCACACCCGCCGTCCCCGGCAGCTCGGCGGGGACGATGCGGCAGCACTCCTGCGCGGAGCGGAAGGCGCGGCGGCGCACCTCGGCGATCAGCGGGACGAAGAGGTGGTCGCCCGCGCGCGTCACGCCGCCCGCGATCACCACCATCTGCGGATTCAGGATGTTGATGATGCTCGCGACGCCCGAGCCCAGGAACCGGGCCGTGTCCTTCATCACCTCGGTGGCGTACGGGTCACCCAGGACGGCGGCCTCGTAGACGGTGGCGGCGGTGATCTCGTCCAGCCTGCCGTCCACCATCTCCTCGAGCATCGACTCGGCGCCGGCCTCGATCCCTTCGGTGGCGCGCAGGGCGATGGCGGGGCCGCTGGCGTACTGCTCCAGGCAGCCGTAGTTGCCGCACTTGCACTTGCGGCCGTTGCTGTCGATGGTCATGTGGCCGATCTCGCCGGCCACGTCGCTGCACCCGTGGTAGATCTCGCCGTTCAGCACGATCCCGCCGCCGATCCCCGTCCCCAGTGTGAAGCCGACCAGCGACTGCGTGCCGCGCCCGGCGCCGAGCCACCACTCGCCGTAGGTGGCGCAGTTGGCGTCGTTGTCCAGCGAGCAGGGGAGCTTGACGGCGTTGGAGATCAGGTCGCGCAGGGGGAAGTTGCGCCACCCCAGGTTCGGCGTGTTGATGACCGTGCCCGTCTTGCGGTTGAGGGGGCCGGGCGAGCCGATCCCCACCCCGGCCACGGCCGCGCGCGTGGTGCCGTGCGCCTCCGCCACCTCGGCGATGGCGTCGTTCACCATGTGGACGATGCGGTCCACCACGAACTTGGCCCCGCGGTTGGACTCGGTGGGGAGCGTGCGCAGCCCCAGCACCTCGCCGCCCTCGATGGGCACCAGCCCCACGACGACGTTGGTGCCGCCCAGGTCCACCCCCACGATCCAGCGCTTCTCGGCCTTGTCCGCTGTCATGCGTGTCCTGATGAACGGTTCAGCGCAGCACGCGCAACGTAGGATCCGGAGCCAGCTCGGCGATTCCCTGCTCCGCGCGCACCAGCCGCTCGCGCGTGATGGCGTCGAGGATGGCGCGGTTGGCGCTCACCACCTCGGGGCGCCGGTACGGACGGTCGTGGTGCAGGTGCAGCGCGACGGCGCGGTGGCGGATCTGCATCCCCCGCACCCCCGCGTTCTCCAGGCGGTAGCCCAGCGCCCGGTCCAGCCCGCCGTACCCCATCTTCCCTTCGAAGCCGTTCACCCGCAAGATCGCGTCGCGCCAGGTGGAGGCGTTGTTCCCGTGGAAGTGCGCCGCGGTGGGCGTGATGCGATCGAACAGCGCCGCCAGCTTCGGTGAGCGAACCAGGCGCAGCGCGCGGCGACCCGGCCTCCATCCCCGCGCCCAGAGCCAGCGCAGCTCGGCCACGCGACCCGACGTCACGTCCTCCACGCTAATCCGCTCGCTGACCCCGGCGGGGAGCTTCAGGTAACCGCCGGCCAGGTAGCGCTCCGGCCGGGCCAGCGCGCGGTGCACCTCCACCACGTCGCGGCGCGGAATGCAGTCGCCATCGGTGAAGAGGAGATAGTCGCCGCGCGAGGCCACGATGGCGCGGTTCAGGATCTCCGTCTTCCTGAAACCGCGGTCTTCGTGCCAAACGTGCACCATGTCCATTTTCGACGCGTCGCGCACCCGGCGGATGAGCTCGGCCGTCTCCGGGCCGGACCCATCGTCCGCCACCACCAGCTCGAAGTCGCGGTCGGTCTGGACGGCGTATCCCCAGAGGACGCGCTCCAGGAAGTGCGGCTTGTTGAAGGTGGAGACGATCACCGACAGGCGCATCGCCGCCCCTTACCGCGCCGCCGGAGTGCAGAGCAGCTCGCTCGTCGTCCGCACTTCATCGCCCAGAATGGGCCGGCAGGCGTACCCGGCGCCCTCCAGGAACGCCAGGCAGGCGCGGTGCACCTCCACCCCGTGCGTGGAGAGGAAGAGGACGGGCCGGTGCCGGGCCAGCGTATCGCGGGCGCCCTCCAGCACGGCCATCTCCGCTCCCTCCACGTCGACCTTCACCGCCGACGGCGCGATCCCGTGCTCCGCGCAGAAGTCGTCCAGCCGCACCGTCCTCACCTCCATCGCCCCGTCCGCCGCGAGGTGCCCCGTCCCGCTCCCGCTCCCGAACTCGAAGCGCGCGGTGCCGTTCGCGTCGGACACGGCGGCCTCGGTGACGCGCACGTTCGCGAGCCGGTTGATCTCGGCGTGGCGGCGAAGGAAGGCGGCGTTCGTCGGGTTGGGCTCGAAGGCCCACACCGCGCCCCGCTCACCCGCCAGCACGGCCGAGAGCACCGTGTAGTAGCCCACGTGCGCTCCCACGTCCAGCACCGTGTCGCCGGGGCGGACGTGCTCCTCGAACAGCCGCGTCTGCTCCGGCTCGTAGCTGCCGCCCAGGATGCGCAGGATCTTCCCGCGGCTGGCGGGGAGCCACCAGCGCCCCCGCAGCCGCCCGCCCACGATCGGCAGCCTCATCGGCACGGCGCCGGCCCAGCGCACTCACGCACTAACGCACTCACGCACTCCGTCATTCCCCAACCCGCAGCACGGCCAGGAAAGCCTCCTGCGGAATCTCCACCGTCCCCACCTGCTTCATCCGCTTCTTGCCCGCCTTCTGCTTCTCCAGGAGCTTGCGCTTGCGGGAGATGTCGCCGCCGTAGCACTTGGCGGTCACGTTCTTTCGCATGGCCGAGATGCTCTCGCGGGCGATCACCTTGTTGCCGATCGCCGCCTGGATCGCCACCTCGAACATCTGCCGCGGGATCAGCTCCTTGAGCTTCTCCGCGATGTTGCGCCCGTATTCCTGGCTCTTGTCGCGGTGGATGATGACGCTGAACGCGTCCACCGGCTCGCCGTTGATCAGCATGTCCAGCTTGACCAGCGGGTTGGCGCGGTACTCGGAGAAGTCGTAGTCGAACGACGCGTAGCCGCGCGTCGCCGACTTGAGCTTGTCGTAGAAGTCGAGCACGATCTCGCCCAGCGGCAGGTCGTACGTCAGCTCCACGCGCTGCGGGTCGGGGTAGCTCATCCCGCGGAAGTCCGCGCGGCGCTCGTGCGCCAGCCTCTGCACCCCGCCGATGTAGTCCGCGGGCACCAGGATGCGCGCGGTGACGTACGGCTCCTCGATGCGCGCGATCTTGGTGGGATCGGGGAGGGCGGAGGGGCTCTCCACCCAGAAGTCCTGCTCGTCCGTCATCACCACGTGGTACTTCACGTTGGGCACGGTGGTGATGATGTCCAGGTCGAACTCGCGCTCCAGCCGCTCCTGGATGATCTCCATGTGCAGGAGCCCCAGGAAGCCGCAGCGGAAGCCGAAGCCCAGCGCCAGCGACGTTTCCGGCTCGTAGGTGAGCGAGGCGTCGTTGAGCTGCAGCTTGGCGAGCGCGTCGCGCAACTCCTCGTACTGCTCGGTCTCCGTGGGGTAGATCCCCGCGAACACCATCGGCTTCACCTCCTGGAAGCCGGGGATCCCCTCGCCCGCCCGGTTGTCCGCGTCGTAGATGGTGTCGCCGGAGCGAGTGTCCGCCACGCGCTTGATGCCGGCGATGATGTACCCCACCTCGCCCGGCCCCAGCTCCTGCAGCGGCTGCCGGCCTAGCTGCAGGTATCCCACCTCGTCGATGGGATACTCGTTCTCGTTGGCGCCGAAGCCGATGCGCATCCCCTTGCGGAACGTCCCGTCCACCACGCGCACGCTGGGCACGGCCCCCAGGTACTTGTCGTAGTACGAGTCGAAGATCAGGGCGCGCGGAGGAGCGTGCGGGTCGCCCGTGGGCGGCGGCACGTTGCGCACGACCGACTCCAGGATCAGGTCGATGCCGATCCCGGCCTTGGCGGAGGCGAAGATCACCTCGTCCGGATCGACGCCCAGCAGCTCCACGATCTCGTCGCGGCGGCGCTCCGGCTCCGCGCCGGGCAGGTCGATCTTGTTGAGCACGGGGATGATCTCCAGCCCCGCGTCCATCGCCAGGAAGAGGTTGGAGAGCGTCTGCGCCTGGATCCCCTGCGACGCGTCCACCACCAGGATGGCGCCCTCGCAGGCGGCCAGCGAGCGCGACACCTCGTAGGTGAAGTCGACGTGCCCGGGGGTGTCGATGAGGTTGAGCTGGTACTGCCGGCCGTCCTTTGCGCCGTACAGCATGCGCACGGCGTTCAGCTTGATGGTGATCCCGCGCTCTCGCTCGAGGTCCATCGAGTCGAGCACCTGGGCCTTCATCTCGCGCTGCTGGAGCGTCCGCGTCGTTTCCAGCAGCCGGTCGGCCAGGGTGGACTTTCCGTGGTCGATATGGGCAACGATGCAGAAGTTGCGGATGTGCTCTATCAGCACGATGCAGGTCCCGTCATGGTAAGCGTTTGTCGTAGGATGAAGTCGCCTACAAGCTACCCAATCCGGGGGGCGATAGAAAGGGCGCGCCGCCGGGCGCCGATTTTGCCCCTCATCCAGCCAAACCGCCACGCATCCTACATTTCACGAGCAGAATCCATGCATTTTACCCGTTTGATGGCATCCTGCGCGGCCGCCGCCGCGCTGGCGTCCCCCCTTTCGGCCCAGCTCGCCACCACCCCGCGCGCCCTGGGGATGGGCGGAGCGTACGTGGCCGTGGCGCGCGGCCAGGAGTCCCTCTTCCAGAACCCGGCGAACCTCGCGCTCCCGGGCAACCCGCACGCCTCCGCCGCCGCGCCGCAGGTGACGCTCGGCGCCACCATCAACGGCCTCACCTTCGGCGACCTCAACGACCTGCGCTCCTTCGACGAGCTATCGGACGAACAGCGGGCCGACATCCTGGGCCGCATCCCCGACGAGGGCACCGCTGCCGAGGTGGATATCCGCGTCCCCGTCTTCTCGATGTCGTTCCGCCGCGCCCTGTTCGGCGTGTCGTACAACCTGACGGGGCGCCACGGCGTCTCCCGCGACGTGGTGGACCTGGTGCTAAACGGCGTGCAGCAGTCGCGTCTCCTGGGCGCCAACGCCTACGACGACGACGCCATCCTCAGCCAATCGCAGGGCTTCCGCGCGTCGTACCTCGACTTCGCGGCCGGCTACGCGCACCGCGTGGGTCCGGTTAGCCTGGGCGTCACCGGCCACTACCTTCGCGGCAATCGCATGGTGCGCTCCGGCGCGGTGGGCATCGACACGGTCCTCTCCGTCACCGCCCCCGACATCCGCGTCACCTACGCCGGCGTGGGGCGCGACGGCGCGAACGGCTTCGGCCTCGACCTGGGCGCCGCCATCCAGCCGACCCCCTCGCTCACGCTGAGCGCGGCGGTGGCCAACGTCGTCAACACGCTGGAGTGGAAGGGCGATCCGGAGATCCGCTCGATCGTCCTGAGCCGCGAAAACTACCGCACCGGCGACCCCGACGTGCTCCGGAACGACTACGCCCGCAGCGCCCGCCCCCTCTCCGAAGCCGACCCCGTCCTCGCCGCCCGCGCCCGCGGCCTGGCCGACGACCTGGACGTCGGCGCCACCCTCGCCCCCATCCTGCGCCTGGGCGCCGCCTGGGAGCCGCGTGCCGGCACCACCTTCGCCGCCGGGTACCAGGGCGAGCTCTCCGAAAGCCGCCTCGGCGGCCCCTGGGACCGCTCGCTCGGCATCGGGGTGCAGCACAAGATCCCCGTCGTCACCGTCCGCGCCGGCCTCTCCACCGACCTGGACAGCGGCACGATGCTGGGCGGCGGCCTCTCGCTGGGCCCGCTCCACCTGGGCGCCGCGCGTCTCACCGGCAGCTCCGAGGGCAACTCCGCCCAGAGCGGCTGGCTCTTCACCTTCGGCTTCGGCGGACAGACGAACAGCCGGATGAACTGAGGGCGGCGGGCAGGCCCCCTCCCCCGCTCGTTCCTCGCGGCCCCTCCCCCAAAACGACCTGGGGGAGGGGCGTTTCGCGTGGTCAGGTGTGCGCGGCGGGGGTCGGGGCACGCGGGTCCCCCTCTCCCCGGCCCTCTCCCCCGCAAGCGGGGGAAAGGGTGCACTCCTCCCAGCCCCCGCATCTGTCGTAGGGGCGCGATTCATCGCGCCCGTGCCCGCCCCCGCACCGTCGCCCGCATCTCGCACCCAAATCCGTAGGGGCAGACCTGCGTGTCTGCCCGCCCTCTGCCGCGCCCCACCTCTCGCCCCCCGCACCGGATCCCTGTAGGGGCAGCCCACGTGGCTGCCCGTGCCCGCCCGCGCACCGCCCCGCGCGGACAGAAAAAGGGGAGAGGCGCATCCGCCTCTCCCCCTTGTCATTGAACCCCGCCAACCCTACCGCGTCATCGCGCGCACCGCCTCCAACCCCTTGGGATCCCAGCGCGGGCGCTCTGCGGCGTTGGCGATCTCGGTGGCCAGGTACAGCACCATCCGCGAGATGCGCGCGGCCTTGTCCGTGTCGATCTTCTCCACGTGGTCCGACGGGCGGTGGTAGTCCGCGTGCACGCCGCTGAAGAAGAAGATCGACGGGATCTCCTTGCGGGCGAAGTTGTAGTGGTCGGAGCGGAAGAAGAACTGCTCCTCCGGCCACAGGTCGTCCGAGAGCGTGAGGTGCAGCTCCGGGTGCGCGGCCCCGATGCGGTCGGCGAGCGCCCCCAGCGACGAGTAGTCCTTGCCGATCACCACCACGCTGTCCGGGTTGTTGCGCCCGATCATGTCCACGTTCACGTTCGCCACGATCTGCGCCAGCGGGATCGTGGGATGGTCCGAGAACCACTCCGACCCCAGCAGCCCCTTCTCCTCGCCGCTCACGTGCACGAAGGCGATGGAGCGCTTGGGCCGGTCGCGCATCATCGAGAGCGCCTGCGCCACCTCCAGCAGCCCCGTCGTCCCCGAAGCGTCGTCGTCCGCGCCGTTGTAGATGGAGTCGCCGTTCACCGGCTGCCCCACGCCCACGTGGTCCATGTGCGCCGAGATCACCACGTACTCGTTGCGCAGCGCCGGGTCGCTGCCGGGAAGGATGGCGATGACGTTCGGCGCGCGGGCGCGGTCCATCTCCTCCTGCGGAAGCGCCAGGCTGGCCGTGACCCCCGCCAGCGGCGCGGGGCGGAAGCTCGCGGCGGCCCCGCGCGCGGCCAGCGTCGCGAGCGGCGTCCCCGCGCCCGCGAACATGCGGGTGGCGGCCTCGTGCGTGATCATGAACTGCGGGTACGCGATCGCGCCACCCGGGGTGCGCGCCCCGCGGGTGGCGGGCGCGGCGTACTTGGCGATGCTGTCCGCAGTCCAGCTCGCGTCCAGCACGTGCACGATCGCGGCTGCGCCCGCACGCTGGGCGGCGGCGCGCTGGCGGGTGCGCTCACGGCGCCAGTCGCGGTTGGATGCGCCGGGAAGCGAGACGACGACCACGCGGCCGGTCATGGAGCCCGCGGCCAGCGCGTCGTCGGCGCCGCGGCCGGCGTACACCATGGCAGCGGATGCGATGGGCTGCGCCGTGCCGCCCACCGCGAAGAAGTCGCGCCCGTACTGCAGCGTCTGCGGGGCGCCGCGCCCGGCGATCTCCATCCGCGCCCCGGCGGCGCTCAGGCGGCGCATGGGGTACGGGTACCACTGGTAGTACGAGCCGCTCTCGCCCCCCGGCTGCAGCCCGAACAGCCGGTGTTGGTTGACGAGGTACGATGCCGCGATCTCCAGCTCCGGGCTGGGCGTGTTGCGCCCGCGCAGGAAGTCCGACGCCAGGAACTCGATGCGCGAGTACACGTCGGCCGGCGTGATGGTGGCCGCGGCCTCCTGGAGCGACAGTGTGCCGGGTAACGAAGGCGGAGCGGCCGCACCCTGCGCGGCGGCGTGCGGAACGGCCAGCGCCGCGCTGGCGACGAGCGCCAGCGCGGCGGAAAGAACTGCGGACGGGCTGGAATTCATCTGCCGGGCCTGGTGAGGGGTGTGGCGGGCCTCACCGGGCCCGCCTGCCTACTCCGACGGAGGCCGGACCCGGGGGGCCGACGGACGCGAAGGAGAGTTGTCGCTGCTGGGCTGCCGCGCCGGGGGCGCCTCGCGGCGCGTCTCGGTGCGCCGCTCGGGCGGGGGCTCGCGGCGCGTCTCGGTCCGCGGCTCCGAGCGGGGCTCAGGACGACGGCTCTCGCTGGGCGGCGACGCATCCGGCGAGCGGCGTTCGAACGTCGGGCGCTGGCGCTCCGGCCGAACTACCCGCGGCTCCTGCTGCTGCCCCGGCTCGCCTTCGCGCTGCGTGTACGAACCCGCCCCGCGGGAGGCGGGCGGCGCCGGGCGCCGCGAATAGCCGCGGCTCTCGTCGCGCACCTCGGTGCGCTCCTTGTACCCGTGCGAAGGCTGCGTGCGGCGGTACCGGTCGTCGTAGTACCCGTTGCCGTAGTAGCCATTGTTGCCGTAGTACCCGCCGCGGGCGTAGTACACGCGCCGGTCGCCGCGGTAATAGCGCGTATCATAATAGTACGGCACCTGCACGAGCAAAACGCGCACTCGGTCGCAGCTGTCGTAGTACACGCTGCGGCTGCCGTACCACGAGCCGTAGCTGTCGTAGCAGGCGTAGCGCGGATGCGTGTAGCGGCGGCCCACGTGGTACGTGTAGTAGTCGCTGTCGTGCTCGCCGTAGCCCCAGTCGCCCACCAGCATCCGCTCGTAGCGGTCCATCGCGCGGAACGGGTCGCCGTAGACGTTGTAGTTGGGGTCCCAGCTCCCCACGCGGCGGTAGTGCAGGTCGCGGATCACGCGGTCGTCCAGCGGCTCGTTGGATGCAACGGCGAAGATGTAGCCGATGCCGTAGCCGCCGCGCATGGAGACGTACTGGCTGCCGCGCGGCCGCACGCTGTACGCGCGCCCGCCGCGCAGGTACCCATCGTCCCCGGGCTGGCTGGGGAAGAGCACCTCGACGTTGCCGTCGGTGTCGATGTGGAGCACCGCCACGTAGGCGTCGCGGTCGGTGCGCACGAGCACGCGCGACCGGTCGCCGACGCGGTAGAGGTCGCGGTTGCCGTCCATCCACACGCGTACGCCGGGACGGTAGTCCTGGTCGTAGCGCCCGTACTGTTCCTGGCGGCGGTCGCCGGACTGGTACGAGGCGCCGGCCTGCATCAGGGCGGGCGGCTGAAGCGGGCCGAGGTCTTCCGCGGCCGTGCGGTCGAAGCCCGGAACGGCCCGGCTGGTGTCCGCGACGGATGCCGCGCCTTCGGAGGCTCCGAAGGCAAGGAGGGCGAACGCCGCGAGGAGGGTGGTACGCATCTGAGTGTATCTCCGGTTGGGCGGGAAGCTGCACTGTCTATCGAGCAATCCGCGTTCCCGCCGCCGCCACAAATCCAAGTGATTTTACGATAACGCCTTACGCCCGAACGCACCACCCGCCGCCCCCGTCACCTTGTCCCCGCGCGTGGACGCCCGTTCCCGCGGAGGGGACGGAACGGCGGCCTCACACAGAGCCACAGAGGGGAACGGCAAGAACATCAGAAGAAAAGCTCCAGGGCCAGTAGTCGTTCTCTGCTGTCTTGCAGTTTACTCTGTGGTCTCTGTGTGACGCTTCCCCTGGCCCCGGATGTGCTTCTCGAATATGTTCTTCCCCCCGGTCCGCCTCCGCGGCCGGACGCGGCGGACGCCGCGCAACGACCCGAAAAGGAACGCCTGCAACCGATGGCGACCACGACCAAGAAGAAGCCCCGCACCGAGGAAGCCACGCTCGGCCGCGACACGCTGCTCGGCTTCTACCGCACCATGCTGCTGGCCCGTCGCCTCGACGACAAGGAGATCCAGCTCAAGGGGCAGAACAAGATCTTCTTCCAGATCTCCGGCGCCGGGCACGAGGCGATCCAGGTGGCCGCGGCCGCCCATGCCCGCCCCGGCTACGACTGGTTCTACTTCTACTACCGCGACCGCGCCTTCTCGCTCGGCCTGGGGATGACCGCGCTCGACCACCTCCTGCAGGCCGTCGGCGCCGAGGCGGACCCCTCCTCGGGCGGGCGGCAGATGCCGTCGCACTGGGGGCACAAGGCGCTCAACATCGTCTCCACCTCGTCGCCCACCGGCACGCAGTTCCTGCAGGCGGTGGGCACCGCCGAGGCGGCGATGCGCGCCCGCAAGCTGGGCGAGCCGCTGGTGGAGACCACGGGCGCAAAGGAGGACGAGGTCGTCTTCGTCACCACCGGCGACGGCACCACCTCCGAGGGCGAGTTCTGGGAGAGCCTCAACACGGCCTCCAACCTCAAGCTCCCCGTCGTCTACATCGTCGAGGACAACGAGTTCGCCATCTCCGTCCCCGTAGAGGTGAACACGGCGGGCGGCAGCATCTCCAGGCTGGTGCAGTCGTTCCCGGACCTCCTCGTGATCAACTGCGACGGCACGGACCTGGTGGACTCGTACGCCGCCATGGGGCGCGCGGTGGAGTACTGCCGCACGCGCCAGGGACCGGCGCTGGTGCACGCCAAGGTGATTCGCCCGTACAGCCACTCGCTGTCCGACGACGAGCGGTTCTACAAGACGGAGGTGATGCGGAACGAGGAGGCCAAGCGCGACCCGCTGGTGCGCGCCGCCAAACTGCTGGTGGACGGCGGCCTCGCCACGCAGGACGAGCTCGCCCGCATCGACGCCGAGGTCAACGACGAGGTGCAGCGCGCCACCGACGAGGCGCTCGACTCGCCGCAGCCGGCGCCCTCCACGGCCATGCAGTACCTCTTCTCGCCCGACGTGGACCCCACGGCCGAGCAGTTCGACACCGAGGACGACCCGCGCTTCACCGGCGGCGAGACCACGATGGTCGACC
Organism: Longimicrobium sp.; assembly: GCA_036398975.1. Classification (GTDB taxonomy): domain Bacteria; phylum Gemmatimonadota; class Gemmatimonadetes; order Longimicrobiales; family Longimicrobiaceae; genus Longimicrobium. The sequence goes on along the minus strand of DASWNZ010000292.1, from coordinate 9,558 downwards.
TGATCAACGCGACCCTCAAGGACGAGATGCGGCGCGACCCGCGCATCGTCGTCTTCGGGGAGGACGTGGCCGACGTGTCGCGCGAGGAGATGATCAACGACGTCAAGGGCAAGGGCGGCGTCTTCAAGGTCACCGCGGGGCTCCAGCGCGAGTTCGGCGGCACGCGCGTCTTCAACTCGCCCCTCGCCGAGGCCAACATCATCGGCCGCGCGGTGGGGATGGCGGTGCGCGGGATGAAGCCGGTGGTCGAGATCCAGTTCTTCGACTACATCTGGCCGGCGATGATGCAGATCCGCGGCGAGGTGGCCACCATGCGCTACCGCTCCAACAACGCCTTCGCCTCGCCGATGGTCATCCGCACCACCTACGGCGGATACCTCAAGGGCGGCTCCATCTACCACTCGCAGACGGGCGAGTCGATCTTCGCGCACTGCCCCGGGATCCGCGTCGTCCTGCCGTCGAACGCCATCGACGCCGCGGGGCTCCTGCGCACGGCGATCCGCTGCGAGGACCCGGTCCTCTTCCTGGAGCACAAGCACCTGTACCGCCAGGTGTACAACAAGGGGAAGTATCCCGGCCCCAACTTCATGATCCCCTTCGGCAAGGCCCGCACGGTGCGCGAGGGGACGGACGTGACGGTGATCGCCTGGGGCGCGCTGGTGCAGCGCTCCGTCGTCGCCGCCAAGCAGGCCGAGGACCAGTTCGGGATCTCCACCGAGGTCATCGACATGCGCACGGTGAGCCCGCTGGACATGGAGGCCGTTGCCGCGTCGGTGAAGAAGACCAACCGCCTGGTGATCGCGCACGAGGACTCGCTCTCGTGGGGGATCGGCGCCGAGGTTGCGGCGCGCGTGGCGGACGAGCTCTTCCCCTGGCTCGACGCGCCGGTGAAGCGCGTGGCCTCGCTGGACACCTGGGTGGCGTACGCCCCGCAGGTGGAGCGCGCCATCCTCCCCGAGCCGGAGGACGTGCTCAAGGCGATCCAGGAGATCAAGGCCTTCTGACCTTCTCCTGACCGCGTTCCAACGCCCCGGCGGCCGTATGGCTGCCGGGGCGTTACGCGTCTTTCGGTTGTACCGCTGGATCGAGAACCTGAACACCGCGCTCCGCGTCAGCCGCACGGCCGGTTTCCGTACGCCGCACGCAGCACGCGCAGTGGCGTTCCTCTTCCTTGATACGCTCGAGGAACTCAGAGAAGTCGAACTCGTCATCGTCGGCTTGGACGGGCGTCAGGCTCTGAAGGCACTCCCAAGCACTCTGCTCGCCTTCCTGCAGCTGGTGCGGCACCGGAGGCGTTTCCCCCAGCTGGATCAGCCGTTGGTGAGCGAGCACTAGGCGGTAATGATCCGCGTCGCTGATGACCACCACCGCGGTGCGATCAGGTCCAAGCACCGTCTGCGGAGCGTTGGTGAGGGCGCGGTGCATAACCTCGCCAAAACGCGTCTCCGCTTCCTCCGATTTCCAGAAATCCGTCATAATCCCTCCTCCATTCGGATAGGGGCTTTCACCGCGGGAGGAGCCCAGGTGATCACGGGGGAGGGGAGTCACCGTTTCCAGGGGTTCAGGATGTCGACACCACGCTCACGGAAGTGACGTTCGTTGCGCGTGACGAGCACCAGCCCGTAAAACTCCGCGGTCGCGAGCAGCAACGTGTCGGGTATCGGCAACACACGACCTGACCGCTCGCTCTCGGCCAAGACGCGCCCCCACGTTCGGGAGACCGCAATGTCCACCGGAATCGCGCGGTCGCCGAACTTGCCGAGCACCCATTCTTCCAGCCACCGGGCCAGGGTCGCGCGCTTCCTGCCGATGGGCAGCAATTGGATACCTTTCTCGATCTCGCCTACGCTGATTGTGCTGACCACCAGGTCGCCAGGCGATTGGCGCAGAACCCAACCGGTTACGCGCGGGTCCGGGTGCGGCCGATTCAGCTCGGACAACACGTTCGTGTCGAGGAGGTAGCGCACGAGGGTTCAGTCCGCAGCGTCCACGTTGCGGCCGCTCTCCGTCCGCCTGACGCAGCATTCGCAGTGGCGCGACGCTTCCCGTGATCGTTCCAGCCAATCCTCGGGTATGTCACCGTCGCGGATAGCCGCCGCGAGTGGAGAGTTCTGCATGATCTCGAGGAGCTCTTTCCCACCGAACCCGCGAACCGCGCGAACAGGCACCCGTTTAACGAGCCGCTGGTACTCCGCCTCGTCGAGCACCACCACCGCGCCCTGCTCGCGGCCCACCACGCGCTGTGGCCCGCCGGTGAGCGCGTGTTCCGCCACCTGGTCGAACGTCACCGCTGCGTCCGCGAGATTCCAGTTTCTCATGCGCTCTCTCCGGGTCCCGAGGCGTGTCCACATTGTTCGGTTTCGAAGGTAATGCAAGGGAAGGCCGGCGGGCAACGGGGCACAGAAAGCGGATCTGCTGATGTCGCAAGGAGATCCGCACGTTCGCGCCACGGGTGGAGCGCCGCGGGCAACGATGTCTCTTGGGGTGCTCTCCCGCTCCCGCAGGGCACCTCGAGCATCCGAGGCGCATCGCGCCCAACGCGTGGACGTATACAAGCTTCCGGCGCGGAGAGTCCATGGGGGGACGGAATCACAGCCGGTGCGGCGGGTGGCGCGACGGTGGCGGCTGAGGCGGGGCGGGCGCACTTCCTGCAACGCGGCGGCCCCCTGTGCCGAGCCGATCGTGGCCGCGGCACGCGCCGTTCGCCGGCCCGAACCCACACCAGGAGACCGCCCCCGTTGAGCGCTTCCGACCCGCTCTGGTACAAGGACGCCGTCTTTTACGAGATCCACGTCAAGGCTTTCCAGGACTCCAACGCCGACGGGATCGGCGACTTCGCCGGGCTGATGCAGCGCCTGGACTACGTGCAGAGCCTGGGCGTGGACGTCATCTGGCTCCTTCCCTACTACCCCTCGCCGCTGCGCGACGACGGGTACGACATCGCCGACTACTACAACATCCACCCGTCGTACGGGTCGGTGGACGACTTCACGCGCTTCATGGAGGAGGCGCACCGGCGCGGCCTGCGCGTGATCTCGGACCTGGTGCTCAACCACACCTCCAGCGACCACCCCTGGTTCCAGCGCGCCCGCCGCGCGCCCAAGGGCTCGCCGGAGCGCGACTTCTACGTATGGTCGGACGACGACACGGTGTACAAGGAGGCCCGCGTCATCTTCACCGACACGGAGCCGAGCAACTGGACGTGGGACCCGGTGGCGGGGCAGTACTACTGGCACCGCTTCTTCAGCCACCAGCCGGATCTCAACTGGGACAACCCCGCCGTGAAGGAGGCGATGTTCCAGGTGATGGAGTTCTGGCTGGACCGCGGGCTGGACGGCTTCCGGGCGGACGCGGTGCCGTACCTGATCGAGCGCGAAGGGACGATCTGCGAGAACCTCCCGGAGACGCACGACATCCTCAAGGAGTTCCGCACGCGGCTGGACGCCAAGTACCCGGGCCGCATCCTCCTTGCCGAAGCCAACCAGTGGCCGGAGGACGTGCGCCCCTACTTCGGCGACGGCGACGAGTTCCAGATGGCGTTCCACTTCCCGTTGATGCCGCGCATCTTCATGGCGGTGCGGCAGGGGATCCGGAAGCCGATCGTGGAGATCATCGAGCGCACCCCGCCGATCCCGGACGACTGCCAGTGGTGCATGTTCTTGCGCAACCACGACGAGCTCACCCTGGAGATGGTGACCGACGAGGAGCGCGACTACATGTACCGCGAGTACGCCGCCGATCCGCGGATGCGGCTCAACCTGGGCATCCGCCGGCGGCTGGCGCCGCTGATGGACAACGACCGGCGCAAGATCGAGCTCCTCAACTCGATCCTCTTCACCATGCCGGGGTCGCCGATCGTGTACTACGGCGACGAGCTGGGGATGGGCGACAACGTCTTCCTGGGCGACCGCGACGGTGTGCGCACGCCCATGCAGTGGTCGCCCGACCGCAACGCCGGCTTCAGCCGCGCCGAGGCCGCGCGCCTCTTCCTGCCGCCGATCACGGACACGCAGTACGGCTTCCAGGCGATCAACGTGGAGGCGCAGGAGCGCTCGCCCTTTTCGCTCCTCAACTGGACGAAGCGGCTGATCGCGGTGCGGAAGCAGCACCACGCCTTCGGCCGCGGGACCATCGAGTTCCTGCAGCCGGAGAACCCGCACGTCCTCGCCTACATCCGCGAGTACGAGGGCGACGCCATCCTGGTGGTCAACAACCTCTCGGGGACGGCGCAGGCGGTGCAGCTGGACCTCACGCGCTTCGCCGGGCGCATCCCGGTGGAGCTGCTGGGGCAGACCTCGTTCCTCCCGATCGACGAGACGCCGTACGCGCTGACGCTGAGCCCCTACGGCTTCTTCTGGTTCGGGCTGCGGCCCGTGCGCGTGGAAGCGGACGCGGGGAACGACGTGCCGGCCGAGTGGGCGGAGGCTGAGGCGCGCGTCTTCGAGGACGCCGGGGTGCTGGCGGGGATGGTCGCCGCCGTGCCGCACGAGTGGCTGCGGTCGCAGCGCTGGTTCCGCGGCAAGGCGCGCGAGATCCTCTCCACCGAGCTGGTGGACCACGCCATCGTGCGGCCCGAGCGCGGGCCGCGCGCCATCGCGTCGGTGCTGCGGGTGAAGTACGAGGAAGGCGAGCCGGAGGTGTACTTCCTCCCGCTCTCGCTGCACCCCACGCTGCAGCCGGGGGTGACGCCGGAGGCGATCGTGTCGCAGGCCACCGAGGCGGGGGAGTTCCGCGTCTTCGAGGCGCTGGGCGACAGGCGCTTCGCCGGGGCGCTGCTGGACGCCATGCGCGAGGAAGCGGTCATCGAGGGGCAGAACGGCCGGCTGGTGGCGCGCCGCGGCCGCACCTTCGAGGAGCTGGACCAGCAGCGCGGGCCCGTGCGTGCCATCTCCGCCGAGCAGAGCAACACCTCGCTGATCATCGGCGACTCGGCCATCCTCAAGATCTTCCGCAAGCTGGAAGCGGGGATGAACCCGGACCTGGAGGTGACGCGCTTCCTCACCGAGCGCACCTCGTTCCGCAACCTCCCCGCGCTGGGCGGGTGGATCGAGCACCAGGGGGCGGGCGAGCCGTCGTCGGTGGCGGGGCTCTTTGGCTTCGTCCCCAACACGGGGGATGCGTGGAGCGTGGCGCTGAAGGCGCTGGAGCGCTACATGGGCGCCGCGTCGCGCAGCGCCGCCGACCCGGAGACGGTCGCGGGGCAGGAGGCGGTGCGGCGGATGGCGGGCGATTTCTTCCCATCGATCGAGCGGCTGGGCGCGACCACCGCGCGGCTGCACCTGGCGCTCGCCTCCGCGGGGCCGGACGAGCCGGACTTCGCGCCGGAGCCGGTGGGCGACACGGAGGTGCGTGCGTACGCCGATGCCTTCGTCCGCCACGTGGACGAGGTGCTGGGAGAGCTTGGGATGCGCCTCGAAAGGATCCCCGGCGCCTTCCCGTCCGCGCTCCTGAACGAGCTGACGGCCGTGGTGCGCTCCGCGGCCGACGTCCGCCAGCGCGGCGACGACCTGCGGCTGCTCAAGGAGGCGGGGACGGTGCGCACCCGCTTCCATGGCGACTATCACCTGGGACAGGTGCTCCGCGCGGAGAAGCCGGGGCCGGACGGGTCGGAGTGGTACATCCTGGACTACGAGGGCGAGCCGGCGCGCCCGCTCGCCGAGCGCCGCGCCAAGGGATCGCCATTGCGCGACGTGGCGGGAATGCTGCGCTCCTTCAACTACGCCGTGCGCGTGGCGCTCAAGGAGTACCGCACCGACGACTACCGCACCCGGATGTCGCTTGAGCGGTGGGCGGCCGCGTGGGAGCGCGAGGCACGCACGCTCTTCCTGGGCGCCTACCGCGCGACGGTGGCGGGCTCGCCTATCGTGCCGGCGGACGCCGACGTGTTCGCGCGGGCGCTGGCGGTGTTCGAGCTGGAGAAGGCGGTGTACGAGCTGGGCTACGAGATGAACAACCGGCCGGACTGGATCTGGGTGCCGCTGGAGGGGATCCGCTCGATCCTGGGGGGCGCAGCGTGACGCCGCGCATCTACAACCTCTTCCAGCGGCTGGTCGGGCCGACGACGCGGTGGGCTGAGCATGCCCGCCGCGCCCGCGACATGGGGTTCGACTGGGTGTACCTCAACCCCTGGCACTACCCGGGGTTCAGCGGCAGCCTGTACGCCGTCAAGGAGTACCGCCGGCTCAACCCGCTCTTCGTGCCCGCCGGTGCGGACCCCATGAGCCTGGAGCCGCTCCGCGCCGCGCTGGCGGAGATCACAGCGCTGGGCGTGCAGCCGATCATGGACCTGGTCATCAACCACACGGCCAAGGACTCGCCGCTCATCCAGGAGCACCCCGAGTGGTACGTGCGCGACGAGCGGGGCCAGGTGCGCAGCCCCTTCGTCGTCGATCCGGACGACCCGTCCAAGATCACCACCTGGGGCGACCTGGCGGAGATCGACAACGAGACGCACCACGGCCGCCAGGAGCTGTGGGCGTACTGGACGGAGCTGGTGCGGGACTCCATCGAGCTGGGCTTCCGCGGCTTCCGCTGCGACGCCGCGTACAAGGTGCCGTCCGAGCTGTGGCGCCACCTGATCGACGAGGCACGCCGCGTGAACCGAGAGGTGAAGTTCTTCGCCGAGACTCTCGGCGCACCGACCGAAGATGTCGCGGCTCTCGCGGACGCCGGGTTCGACTTCTTCTTCAACTCGTCGAAGTGGTGGAATTTCAGCGAGCCGTGGGCGTTGAAGCAGCACGAGGAGTTCCGCACGATCGCACCCAGCGTCGCCTTCCCCGAGTCGCACGACACCTCGCGGCTGGCGGCGGACACGGACGGCGACGAGGCGGTGCAGCGGCAGCGCTACGCCTTCGCGGCGGCGTTCTCGGCGGGGATCATGATGCCGATCGGCTACGAGTTCGGCTTCCGCCAGCAGGTGAACGTCGTAGAGACGAAGCCCACCGACTGGGAGCGGCGGCGGATGGATCTGCGCCGCTTCATCAAGCGCGTGCACGCCCTTAAGACCGGCCACGCGCTGCTGCAGGGCGAGGGCGTGCTGCGCGCGGTGGGAGGGCTGGGGGGCGACACGCTCGTGCTGGAGCGCCGCGCCGCCGACACGCCCACCGCGGATCTCGGCTGGATTCTCGTCAACAAGGTGAAGACGGCGCAGGAAGTCGCCATCAGCACCCTCGCGCCGGGCAGCCAGGAGGAGGGCGAGTACCGCCTCTTCCGTGTCTGCCGCGACGACGCGCCGGAGGATGGGGAGCCGCTCGGCGCCACGATCGCGCTGGAGGGCGCAGAAGTGGCGTACGTCCTCCCGGTGGGCGGGATTCCGCTTTACCCGTCACCGGTGCTGAATGAAGAGCGTCGCTGAGCGCAGGCGGAGCGGGGTCCTCCTTCACCCCACCTCGCTTCCCGGCGGTCCCATCGGCACCCTGGGGGACGAGGCGTTCCGCTTCGTGGACTGGCTCGAGGAGGCGGGACAGGGCCTCTGGCAGATGCTCCCGCTGGTGGCGGTGGACGAGGGCGGATCGCCCTACAACGGCCTCTCCGCGATGGCCGGCAACACCTTCCTCCTGGATGCGGGGCGCCTGGCGCAGGACGGTTTGATCGAAGAGTCGGACGAGGATGTCCAGCTGCCGCGCGTGGACTTCGCCGCCGCCGCGCGCCGCAGCGACGCGCTCATCCGCCGCGCGTACGAGGGTTTCACGGCCGGCCGCGCCCCCGCGCTCCGCGACGACTTCGCCGCGTACCGGGAAAAGCACGCATACTGGCTGGACGACTACGCCCTCTTCCGCGCCCTCCGCGACGCGCACGGGTCGCCGTGGACGAGCTGGGACCCGGGCATCCGCACGCGCAAGCCGGCCGCGCTGCGCAGGGCGCGCAAGGAGCTGGCGGAAGAGGTGGAGCGGCACGCCTTCGGGCAGTTCCTCTTCGACCGCCAGTGGGCGGCGCTGCGCCGCTATGCCGCGGACGCCGGCGTCGCCATCGTGGGCGACATCCCCATCTTCGTGGCGCACGACAGCGCGGACGTGTGGGCGCACCCGGAGCTCTTTTCGCTCGACGCGGACGGGATGCCGACCGTGGTCTCCGGCGTTCCGCCCGACTACTTCAGCGAGACGGGGCAGCGCTGGGGAAACCCGCACTACCGCTGGAAGGTGATGGAGCGCGACGGATTCCGCTGGTGGACGGAGCGATTCCGGCGTACACTGGAGTGGGTGGAGCTGGCGCGCATCGACCACTTCCGCGGCTTCGAGTCGTACTGGGAGGTCCCGGCCGAGGAGGAGACGGCGCTCAACGGCACCTGGCAGCCGGGTCCGGGGTCGCGCCTCTTCGCCGCCGTGGCGAAGGAGCTGGGCCCCCTGCCGCTGATCGCCGAGGACCTGGGGATCATCACCCCGGAAGTCGATGCGCTGCGCGAGTCGCTGGGGATGCCGGGGATCCGGGTGCTGCAGTTCGCCTTCGGCGACGACGAGGAGAACCCGCACCTCCCCGCCAACTACGAGGCGAACACCGTCGCGTACACGGGGACGCACGACAACGACACCTCGCTGGGCTGGTACCGCGCCGCATCGGAGGGGGACCGCGCGGGGCTGCGCAGGCTGACGGACGCGCCGGAACGGTCGGTGCACTGGGGGATGATGGAGGTCGTCTTCCGGTCGCCCGCCGCGCTGGCGGTGGTGCCGCTGCAGGACGTGCTGGGGCTGGGAAGCGACCATCGCATGAACGTCCCCGGCACCTCCGAAGGGAACTGGGGGTGGCGCTTCCGCCGCGAAGACCTGACTACCGCGCTCGCCGAGCGCCTCAACAAGCTCACCCACGCCACCGGCCGTCTCCATGCCGAACAATGAAACCGCGGGACCGGTGACGATGATCACCGGCGGCGCAGGCAACCTGGGCCGCGCCGTGACGCGCGCCTTCCTGGAAGCCGGCCACCGCGTCTTCGTCCCCCTGCACAAGGGCGACGCGCACACGATGGACGGCTTCGCGCACGAGTTCAGCGGCCGCGTGGACACCTGCTTCCTGGACCTGACCACGGAACGCGGCGCGGCCGCCGCCGTGCGCGAGGCCGTGGAGTGGACGGGGCGGCTGGACTCGGTGGCGCACCTGGTGGGCGGCTGGTCCGGCGGCGTCCTGCTGGGCGACACCCCCACCGACCTGTGGGACCGGATGATGGACCTCAACCTGCGCTCCGCCTACCTCGTCGCCCGCGCCGCGCTGCCGGTGATGACGGAGGGCGGCACGCTGGTCTTCGTCTCTTCGCGCGCGGCGCGCGAGTCGCGGGCGAACAACGGGGCGTACGCCGTCTCCAAGTCCGCGCTCCTCACGCTGACCGAGGTGATCGCGGAGGAGTACGGCCCCTCCGGCGTCCGCTCCTACGCCGTTCTCCCGGGCACGCTCGACACCCCCGCCAACCGCGCCGCCATGCCCAACGCCGACGCCGCCTCCTGGATCCCCCCGGAGACCGTCGCCGCCCAGATCGTCCGCCTCTGCTCCGGCACCGCCGAGGAGCCGAATGGGTCGGCAATCCCGATCCCGTAGCCCTCACCCCCGGCTCGTTACACTCGCCTGCCCCCT
>DASWNZ010000291.1:0-3856 GCA_036398975.1 Longimicrobium sp. | reverse complement strand
TGCGGCTCGAAAGGAACCGCATCGCCACCAGAATGAGCTGGGTCGAAGCAAAGGTGAGTATCACGCGCAATGCCGTGCGTACCTATCTCGCCAACCCCAGCTTCACTTTAGGGGCAACTGCGTAAGTCCTATCTGTGTGAGCCATGCAGTTGCGGATCCATGCAAACCGCCCCCTCCCACAGGCAGTGATTGGGGGAGGGGGCAGCGAGGTGACGAGCGGGGGAGGGGCCCTTCTACACCCGCGCCGTCCCGTACAGGATCGCCTTCTTGACCTCGCCGATCGCCTTGGTGATGCGGATCTCGCGGGGGCAGGCTTCGGTGCAGTTGAAGATGGTGCGGCAGCGCCAGACGCCCTCGCGGTCGTTCAGGATGCTGAGCCGCTCGCCCGCCGCCGAGTCGCGCGAGTCGAAGATGAATCGGTGCGCGTTCACGATGGCCGCCGGACCCACGAAGTTCTCGTTGGCCCAGAACGACGGGCAGCTCGTGGTGCACGCCGCGCACAGGATGCACTTGGTGGTGTCGTCGAACTTCTCGCGGTCGTCCACCGACTGCAGGCGCTCGCGCTCGGTGGTGCGCCCGTCGTTGATGAAGTACGGGAGCACCGAGCGGTACTGCGCGAAAAAGGGCTCCATGTCCACCACCAGGTCCTTTTTCACGCGGAACCCCATGATCGGCTCCACCGTCACCTTCTCACCCACGTCGCGGATCAGCACCTTGCACGCCAGGCGGTTGACGCCGTTGATGCGCATGGCGTCCGAACCGCAGATGCCGTGGGCGCAGGAGCGGCGGTAGGTGAGGGTGCCGTCCTGGTACCACTTGATGGCGTTCAGCGCGTCCAGCACCCGGTCGGTGGGGTCCACCTGCACCTGGAACTCCTGGAAGCTCGGCGCGGCGTCCGTGTCCGGGTTGAAGCGGAAGACGCGCACCGTCACCGGCTTCACGCCGCCCGCCTTGGAGGGCGGAGCGGTCTTCTGCGCCGGAGCCTGCGCGGCCGCCGCGGCGGTGCCCGCGGAGCTCGCGTCGGCGGTGGTGGAGTCGGCCTTGGCGCCGCCCTGCCCTTCGGTCTCGGCCTTCATCAGTATACCCTTTCCTTCGGCTCGAACTGCCGGATCACCACGGGCTTGTACGAGATGCCGAGCGTGCCGTCCTCGGCCCGCGTCACCAGGGTGTGCTTGAGCCACTCCTGGTCGTTGCGGTCCAGGTAGTCCTCGCGCAGGTGCGCGCCGCGGCTCTCGGTGCGGTTGATGGCGCTCACGGTGGTCACCTCGGCAAGGTCCAGCAGGTTGCCGAGCTCCCACGCCTCCAGCAGGTCGGTGTTGAAGTTCCACCCCTTGTCCATCACCAGGACGTTGCGGAAGCGCGCCTGCAGCTCGCGCACCTTTACGAGCGCCGCCTCCATCCCGGGGCCTTCGCGGAAGATGCCGACCGCGTCCTGCATCACGTCCTGCATCTCCTCGCGGATGCGGGCGGCCGCCTCGCCCTTTTCGGTGGCCAGGATGCGCGTGAACTCCGCCTCGATGCGCGCCGTGGGCCTGGCCGGCAGGGGCGGCAGCTCCGCCGTCTTGCAGAACTCCGCCATCGCGATCCCGCCGCGCCGCCCGAAGACCACCAGGTCGAGGAGCGAGTTGGTGCCCAGCCGGTTGGCGCCGTGCACCGAGACGCAGGCGCACTCGCCGGCCGCGTACAGGCCGGGGATCACGGCGTGCTGCGCATCCAGCACGCGGCACTCCACGTCGGTGGGGATGCCGCCCATCCCGTAGTGCGCGGTGGGCTGGATCGGCATCGGCTCCTTCACCGGGTCCACGCCCAGGTAGGTGCGGCAGAAGTCCGCGATGTCCGGCAGCTTGTTCTCGATGACGTCCGCGCCCAGGTGGGTGGCGTCGAGGTAGACGTACTTCTTCCCCCCGATCCCCCGCCCCTCGCGGATCTCCTTGCTGATGGCGCGCGCCACCACGTCGCGGCTGGCCAGGTCCTTCATGGTGGGGGCGTAGCGCTCCATGAAGCGCTCTCCGTGGTCGTTGCGCAGGATGCCACCCTCGCCGCGCACGCCCTCGGTGATCAGGATGCCCAGCCGGTAGATGCCCGTGGGGTGAAACTGGTAGAACTCCATGTCCTCCAGCGGGATCCCGCGGCGCAGCGCGATCGCCACCCCGTCGCCGGTGTTGGCGTGGGCGTTGGAGGTGATGGACCACACGCGCCCGAAGCCGCCCGTGGCGAACTCCACCGCCTTGCTGCGGAAGATGTGCAGGTGCCCCGTCGCCACCTCGTACGCGATCACCCCGCCGCAGCGCCCGTCGTCGGCCATGATCAGGTCGACTACCTGGAACTCGTCGTAGAAGTCGACGCCGGCCTTGATGCAGTTCTGGTAGAGCGTCTGCAGGATCATGTGCCCCGTGCGGTCGGCCGCGTAGCAGCTGCGGCGCACCGGGCCCTGCCCAAAGTGGTGCGTGTGCCCGCCAAAGGGGCGCTGGGCGATCTTGCCGTCCGGCGTGCGGCTGAACGGGAGCCCCATGTGCTCCAGCTCGATGATCACCGGCACCGCCTCTTCGCACAGCACCTGGATGGAGTCCTGGTCGCCCAGGTAGTCGGACCCCTTCACGGTGTCGAACGCGTGCCACTCCGGGTTGTCCTCTTCCAGGTTGGCGAGCGCGGCGCCGATGCCGCCCTGCGCGGCGCCGGTGTGCGAGCGGGTGGGGTACAGCTTCGATATGACCGCCGTGCGCAGGCCGGGCGCGCGGCTGAGGTAGATGGCCGTCATCAGCCCCGCCCCGCCGCCGCCCACCACCAGCGCGTCGTACGTATGCGTGTGGATCATCGGCTCGGGATCGTCGGGTCGAAGGTGAGGAGGGCGAAGACGCCCCAGGCCATCACCGACAGGAGGAGGGTGTAGGCGACCGCCTTCACCGCCACCTGCCGGCCGGGCTTGCGCACGTAGTCTTCGATGCTGTAGCGCAGGCCGTTGATGCCGTGCAGCATGGCGAAGACGCAGAGCGCCACGTTGTAGAGGCGGTTGAACGGGTTGGTCCACCGTTCGCGCACCATGTCCGCGTCCAGGTGCTCCACGCCCACCACCAGGTTCCACCACACCAGGTGGTAGAGCGAGAGGAAGATGAGCGCGAGCCCGCTGATGCGCATGAAGAGCCACGAGTACAGCTCGAAGTTGCTGCGCGCCGTCTGGGGACGCTCGAAGCCGCCGCCGCGCCTCGGGGCGCCGCGCGAGGCCACGTCGTACATCGTCTCCTGGTTCATCGCGGCGTCTCCATCGGCACGTCCAGCACCCCCGGCGTCGCCTCTTCACGGCGCGACGCGGGCACGCGCCCCTCGGCCTGCAGCCGCTCCATCCGCGCGCGGTGCCGCTCCACCCCCGGCTCCTCGGCCAGGCCGAAGAGGGGTGCCATCATGATCCACGCGACGGGAAGGATCAGCAGCACGCTCAGCCCCAGCGCCGCGAGCCCCAGCTTGCGCTGGTGGCGCATGGCGTGGGGCCAGAAGTCCTGGATGATGATGCGCAGCCCGTTCAGCGCGTGGTACAGCACCGAGAAGAAGATGGCCAGCTCGCCCACCCGGAAGAGCGGGTGGCGGTAGATGTTGAGCGACTCGTCGTAGAAGTCCGGCCAGTAGATCACCAGCGCGGTGTCGAAGACGTGGATCAGGAGGAAGAAGAGGATGCCCAGCCCGGTGACCCGGTGCAGCATCCAGGTCCACATCCCCTCGCGCCCCTTGTAGCGGAGCGACTCGGTGAGCCGGGTGTTGCGGACGTTGCGCACGCTGCCGGCGCCGTTCTCGATGCGGGTTGCCATGTGTCGGTATCTCGGTGTTGCACCCCCTCTAGCCGGGCGCCGCCCCGTTGGAGCGG
>DASWNZ010000290.1:0-36595 GCA_036398975.1 Longimicrobium sp. | reverse complement strand
CACAGAGTTGATATGAGAAGGCCGACCCCCTGGCCGGTCGCGACGTAGCATTAAACTTCTAATGCTCGCCAGGTAGGTGACCGTTACGGGCACGAAGCCCATATGCCAGGAGGTCGGCCATGCTCGAGACCGCCGAGTTGTTCCCCAAGATAACGATCGGGTTCGATCTTGGGGATAGGAAAAGCCACGTGTGCGAGATCGATGCGGGCGCGCGGGTAGTGCAGGAGGCCGTGGTGCCCACCACGCGTGCGGGAGTGGAAGCGTACTTTGGGGGACGGGCGCGGTGCCGGGTAGTGATGGAGGCGGGGACGCACTCGCCTTGGATCTCGCGCCAGATGAAGGCGCTGGGGCACGAGGTGGTGGTGGCCAATCCGACGGAGCTGTACGGCGGGCGAAAGCGGAAGAAGCGCAATGACCGCACGGACGCCGCCTTCCTGGCGCGGCAGGGCAGAGCGGATCTGGAGCTGCTGCACCCGATCGTGCACAGGGGGACGAAAGCGCAGGAGCATCTGGAGCATATCCGGGCACGGGACCAGCTCGTACAGGTGCGGAGCAAGCTGATCAACCACTGCCGCGGTGCGGTGAAATCGAGCGGAGGGCGGATCACGAAGTGCTCGGTGGAGTCGTTCGTCGGGCGGGCACGGCACGAGATGCCGGTGGAGCTTCGTGGCGCGACGGGGCCGCTGCTGGAGTCGATCTGGGAGTTGACGACGCGGATCCGACAGATGGACGGACAGCTGGAGCAGATCGCGCAGGAGTACCCCGCGGTCGCACGTCTGAGGCAAGTCCCGGGGGTAGGATTGCTGACGGCGCTGGCGTTCGTGCTGCTGGTGGAGGACCCGACACGCTTTGGCTGCAGCCGTGCCGTGGGTCCTTACTTCGGATTGGCGCCGGCGCTCGACGAGAGCAGTGACTCGTCGCCGCAGCTGGGGATCACGAAAGCGGGGGACGAACTGGGCCGGCGCCTCCTGGTGAGCGCTGCGCAATACATCCTGGGCCCCTTCGGTCCCGAGAGCGATTTGCGGCGCTTTGGCGAGGCGATGGCGGCGCGCGGCGGGAAGAACGCGAAGAAGCGAGCGGTCGTGGCGGTGGCGCGTAAGCTCGCCGTGCTGCTGCATCGGCTGTGGAGCAAGGAGGCCGACTACGAGCCGGACCACGTACTGAAGCGGCGCACCCGGTAGAGACGAGGCCATCTACACACGCGCGCCGGCGGCGGAGCTCCCCCCGCATACCTCATCACCGATGACTGCGATCCGTGTCTTGGCCCGAGGTCCGAGGCCGCAGCAGAGTGAGCAGCATCGGGAGAGGGGGAATCGGATACCAGCTTGCACCAGCGCCCGCAAAGGGGCGGCTTGCACCGAGTGCGGATAGAAGAGTGGACGGGGTGAGTGCCGGCAAAGATCCGGGATAACCCCTCCTGGCGCGTGTCGCTGTGGAAGATCAGAAGGGGGGCAGCCGAGCGGAGCCAGACGCGCACTCCGCTCCAAATGCGCTCCGTTATGGACTGCGCGCAGCAGTTGAGCGCAGAGCGGTCAGGGGACGAAATGCCGGCCGGAGGCCGGCAGGGCCACCACGTTGGCCCTTGACAGATAAGGCCTTCTCATAGAAGACACAGAGAGAGAAAGGGGAAGATAAGGGTTTTTTCTCTCTGTGCCTCTGTGTCTCTGTGTGAGCCCTGCGGTTGGGGTTCTCTCTGCGCCTCCGCGTCTCCGCGTGAGCCCTGCAGTTAAAAAGGGCGGCCCTCGTTGGAGGGCCGCCCTTTTCGCGAGACTGGAGAGGATGTTTAGCCGCGGACCTTGGCGACGATCTCCTCGGCGCGGGCCTTGGGGACCTCCTCGTACTGCGAGAACTGCATGGAGTACACGGCACGCCCCTGCGACATGGAGCGCAGGTTGGTGGAGTAGCCGAACATCTCCGAGAGCGGCACCATCGCGTTGATCACCTGCGCCTCGCCGCGCTGGTCCATCCCCTGGATCTTGCCGCGGCGGGCCGATAGGTCGCCGATCACG
The DNA here is from genome assembly GCA_036398975.1 of Longimicrobium sp. GTDB lineage: Bacteria > Gemmatimonadota > Gemmatimonadetes > Longimicrobiales > Longimicrobiaceae > Longimicrobium. Next base: position 34,586 of record DASWNZ010000290.1, on the reverse strand, counting down.
TCGCCCATGTAGTCCGACGGGGTCACGACCTCCACGCTCATCACGGGCTCCAGCAGCACCGGGCTCGCCTTGCGGGCCGCCTCCTTGAACGCCATGGAGCCGGAGATCTTGAAGGCGATTTCCGACGAGTCCACGTCGTGGTACGAGCCGAACACCAGCTCCACCTTGACGTCCACCATCGGGTAGCCGGCGAGCACCCCGGTGTCCATCGCCTCGCGCAGCCCCTGCTCGCTGGGCTTGATGAACTCGCGGGGGATCACGCCGCCCACGATCTTGTCTTCGAAGACGAAGCCCTGGCCCGGCTCGGCCGGCATCATGTTGATGACCACGTGGCCGTACTGGCCCGAGCCACCCGTCTGGCGCACGAACTTGCCCTCGACCTTCTCCACCCGCTTGCGGATCGTCTCGCGGTAGGCCACCTGCGGACGGCCGACGTTGGCCTCCACCTTGAACTCGCGGAGCATGCGGTCCACCAGGATCTCCAGGTGGAGCTCGCCCATCCCGCTGATGATGGTCTGCCCGGTCTCGACGTCCGTGTGCACCTTGAAGGTGGGGTCCTCGTCCGCCAGGCGGCGGAGCGCCTCGCCCATCTTGTCCTGGTCGACCTTGGTCTTCGGCTCGATGGCCACCGAGATCACCGGGGTCGGGAAGGTCATCGACTCCAGCACCACCGCGTGCTCAGGGTCGCACAGCGTGTTCCCCGTGGTGGTGTCCTTGAGCCCGATGGCGGCGGCGATGTCGCCGGCGCGCACCTCGGGGATCTCCTCGCGCTTGTTGGCGTGCATCTGCAGGATGCGGCCGAAGCGCTCGCGCTTCCCCTTGGTGCTGTTGAGCACGTGCGCACCGCTGGCGATGACGCCCGAGTACACGCGGAAGAAGGTCAGCTTACCGACGAACGGGTCCGTCGCGATCTTGAACGCCAGAGCCGAGAACGGCTCCTCGTCCGAAGCGTGGCGCTCGATGGGCGCGTCGTCGTTCTCCGGGTCCGTCCCCTTGATGGCCGGGATGTCCACCGGCGCCGGAAGGAAGTCGACCACGCAGTCCAGCAGCTGCTGCACGCCCTTGTTCTTGAACGCCGAGCCGGTGAGCACCGGCGTCATGGCGCCCGCGATGGTGGCGTTGCGGATGGCGCGGATCAGGTCCGTCTCGCTGATCTCCTCGCCTTCCAGGTAGCGGCTCATCAGGTCCTCGTCGTGCTCCACCGCGCCTTCCACCAGCGCGAAGCGGGCTTCCTCCACCGCGTCGTGCATCTCGGCACGCACGGGGGCCTCACGCCACTCCTTCCCCTTGGTGGTGTCGTCGTACAGCAGCTCCACTCGGCGGATCACGTCGATGATCCCCACGAAGGCCTCGCCATCGCCGATGGGGAGGTGCACCGGGTACGGCTTGGCGCCCAGCCGGTCGCGGATCATCCCCACGCAGCGCTCGAAGTTGGCGCCGGTGCGGTCCATCTTGTTGACGAAGCAGATGCGCGGCACGCCGTACTTGTCCGCCTGGCGCCACACGGTCTCCGACTGCGGCTCCACGCCGGCCACCGCGTCGAACACGCAGACGGCGCCGTCGAGCACGCGGAGCGAGCGCTCCACCTCAACGGTGAAGTCCACGTGCCCCGGGGTGTCGATGATGTTGATGCGGTACGTGTTGCCGAAGCGCTCCCACTGGCACGTCGTGGCGGCCGACGTGATGGTGATGCCGCGCTCCTGCTCCTGCTCCATCCAGTCCATGGTGGCCGCACCCTCGTGCACCTCGCCGATCTTGTGCGTGCGGCCCGTGTAGTACAGGATGCGCTCGGTCGTGGTGGTCTTGCCGGCATCGATGTGGGCCATGATGCCGATGTTGCGATATTTGTCCAGCGTCGTGGTGCGGGCCATGATTCGTTTTATCCAGTTACGCAGAAGCGCGGGGCGCGGGAGCGGAGCGTTCCGCCCACCGCGCCGCCGCGGGTCCTGACACCGTTTTGGTTGACCAGCGGTTGGCTACCAGCGGTAGTGCGCGAACGCCTTGTTCGCATCCGCCATGCGGTGCGTGTCGTCCTTCTTCTTGATGGTCGCGCCCTCGTTGCGGGACGCGGCAAGAAGCTCGGCGGCAAGGCGGTCGGCCATCGTCTTCTCGCCGCGGGCGCGGGCATAGCCCACCAGCCAGCGCATGGCGAGGGCGGTGCGCCGCTCGGGACGCACCTCCACCGGCACCTGGTAGGTGGCGCCGCCCACGCGGCGGCTCTTCACCTCGAGGACCGGCTTGGCGTTGTTGAGCGCGGTCTTGAAGACCGTCTCCCCCGGCTGCCCGGAGCGCTCTTCCACAACCTTCATGGCGTCGTAGAAGATCCCCTCGGCGGTGGACTTCTTCCCGTCGCGCATCAGCGTGTTGACGAACTTCGTGACCGAGTCGCTCCCGTAGACCGGATCCGGGATGATCGGGCGCTTTACAGCGCGGTTTCTGCGGCTCATTAGCGCTTCCCTCCCTTACCCTTGACCGGTGCGCCCTTCCCCGCCGCGGCGCCCGCCTTGGGCTTCTTGGCGCCGTACTTGGAACGGCCCTGGCGGCGGTCGTTGACGCCGGAAGCGTCGAGCGTGCCGCGGATGATGTGGTAGCGGACGCCCGGCAGGTCCTTCACCCGGCCGCCGCGGATGAGCACGATGCTGTGCTCCTGCAGGTTGTGCCCCTCGCCCGGGATGTACGCCGTCACTTCGAAGCCGTTCGTCAGCCGGACGCGCGCGACCTTTCGGAGGGCCGAGTTGGGCTTCTTCGGGGTCGTGGTGTACACGCGCGTGCAGACCCCGCGCTTCTGCGGGTTGTTCCGCATCGCGGGCGACTTGCTCTTGTTGACGAGCGTCTGGCGCCCCTTGCGGACCAGCTGATTGATCGTCGGCATACTTGAATGCGAAGGTAGACGAAAACGCAAAAACACTGGCGAAGGCCGCTGGCCCCGCCGCCGCGAACCAAAAAGTTGCGCGACAGACTGAAAAACTTAGGGTAGATGTAGGTTGCTGTCAACCCTAACCCCGTGGTTAAGACGTAGTCTCAGTTGTGCCTTGAAGCTTGGCTTGGTCAAACCTTCAACCTTGGCCTGGTCGTACCTTCAAGCTTGCCTTGGTCGTACCTTCGACCTTGCCTTAGTCGTACCTTCGACCTTGGTTTGGTCATACCTCTAACCTTGATTGGTTGTACCTCCAACCTTGCCGTTGGCGTACCTTCAACCTTGGCTTGGTTGTGCGTTCATGCTTGCCATGGTTGCGCCCTCAAGCTTGCCAAGGCTGTTACAAGGCGAGTGAACTCGCGGCAACAACGGCACAAAGTCCGCCTTCGCGGACTCACACAGAGGCCAGCGCGCGGCGCGGACGTCGACGCGGGGGAGAGGGTGGGCGGACACGCAGGTCCGCCCCTACCGGTTTGGGTGCGCGGCGCGGGCGATGGTGCGGCGCGGGACACGGGCAGCCACGTGGGGCGGCCCCTACCAGGGTGCACGGCGGGAGACCGAGTGGCGCACAGGGCATCGGCGTGCACGGCGGGCGACGGAGCGGCGCCGGACACGGCGCGATGAATCGCGCCCCTACCGGATCTGTGCGCAACGAACAGATGCACGCGTAAGCCGGTAGCGGTTTGGGTGCGCGGCGCCGGCGACGGAGCAGGGTCAGACACGGGCAGCCACGTGGGGCGGCCCCTACGAGGTTGGCGTTCAAGCCAGCCGGCGGTGCGCGGCGCCCGAGCCCAGCGAGCAGATGCACGCGCAAGCCCCTCCCCCGCAGTTTGGGGGAGGGGCCGCGAGGAACGAGCGGGGGAGGAGGCCCTTCCCCCTCCCCCAGGCAGTTTTGGGGGAGGGGGATGCGTCGCGGAGCGACGCTGGGGGTGAGGGCCCCCTACCGCCCCAGCCAGTACGTCGCCTTGATCACGAAGACGTTGCTCGCGGGGGCGCGGAACACCTCGCCGGCGTCGCGGCCGAAGTCGAGATCGCCCACCGCGTCGAAGCCGTCGCGCTGCTGCTGCCACACGAAGAACAGCGCGGAGCCGGGACGGTACTCCCAGCGCAGCACCGCGTTTCCGCGCAGCGAGCGGGAGTTGAAGTCGCGCTCGCCGAAGGAGAAGCAGCTGGCCGCGCCCGCGCCGTCCGGATCCACCAGGTAGTTGGTGCCGTCGCCCAGCGGTTCGGCGCAGCTCGCTCCGCGGGAGATGGTCCCGCCGTCGCGGCCGTACACGCCGAAGTCGTAGCTGCCGGGGCGCTGGAGCTCCTTGTAGTCCGTGTAGTCGCCTACCGCCACGAAGGGCTGCGCGAAGAGCTGCAGCGACAGGCGCGAGGTGAAAGTCCAGTCCAGCCGCGTCTCCATCGACACCGTGGTCTGGTCCAGGTCCGCGAAGACGTAGCGGCGCCCGAACGTCTCGGTCGCGAGCGCGTCGTCCACGGTGCGGACGTACTGCGCGGTGCCGAACTCGTTTTCGATGTTCGGGCTCAGCCGCAGCCGGACGGCGCTCGACGGGCGGTAGCTCATCGACACCCCCGCCCAGCGCGAGCTGCCCCCCGCGTCGCGCCGCACGTAGCCGGTGTTGGCGCCGAAGGAGACGCGCTTGCGGCCGTCGGTCTCCACCCAGCCGGAGACCTCGCGGCGGCCCGGGTTGCGGGACAGGGGACCGCCGCGCGTCAGCCGGTCGTCGGAGGTCCAGGGGCGGTACCCCAGGTTGGCCCCCGCGCTCCAGAAGTTCTTGAAGGTGCCGTTGGCGCCCACCGCGCCGCCGTTCAGGATCACGTCGCCGCCGAAGTTCCACGCGTGGAACGTGTAGCCGAAGTACGAGTGGTCGCGGAAGATCCCCTTGGGCTCGTTGACGCGGCGGCCTAGAAAGGTGGTGAAGGAGCGGTAGTCCGTGCGCCCCTGGAATCCGAGGTCGTTCACCTCGAAGCCGGGGCTCATCTGCTTCACGTCCAGCGACAGGTCCCAGTTGCCGCTCCGCTGGATGGCGGCCTCGGCGATGTGGCCCGTGAGCGAGGTGCGTGTGGGGTCGAGCGACAGGTAGTCGGCGTCGGGACGGTCGTAGTAGCGGGCGCTGGAGCGCTGCGCCGCGGCGATCACGTCCTGGCTCCCCGCCACGCTCGTGGCGGCCACGTAGCCGGAGACCTTCCACAGCCGGTTGGACCAGCTGTGCTCCCCGTCCAGGCCGCCGAAGAAGGCGCGCGAGCGGACGAGCGGATCGAATGCGGCGTCGCTCATGTCGCGATGCGTGGCCGTCGCCATCCCGCCGATGACGGTGCGCCCGCCGTGCATCTCGCGGCGCACGCGGCTGACGAAGTAGTTGGTCAGCGGCTCCACGGTGGCGGTCTCCCGCTCGCCGTCCTCGGTCACGAAGCGGGCCTTCTCGGCGGCGGTCACGGCGTCCATGATCCCCAGCGTCCACGGGCCCACTTTGCCGCTCACCTTGCCGGCGCCCAGGATGGTCGACTGGCTGGGGACGTCGCTGAAGCGGATCTCGCTGCCGGAGAGCTGGCGCTGCGGCGTGCGGCCGATGCGGCGCGAGTAGAAGTACTCCTGGAAGCCGTAGTTGTTGAACGTCCCCACCTGTCCGAAGCGGAAGACGTCGCTCCCTTCGATGAAGAAGGGGCGCTTCTCCGGGAAGAACGTCTCGAAGGCGCTCAGGTTCACCACCGCCGGGTCCACCTCCACCTGCCCGAAGTCCGGGTTGACGGTACCGGTGAGGGTGAGGCCGGAGGTGATCCCCAGCTTGAAGTCCGCGCCGGCCGAGAGGCCCACGTCGTTGGACGAGTAGAACGGGTTGTCGGAGTCGCCCGGCTCGCGGGTGAGGCGGTTGCTGACGTACGGCAGCAGCTCCATGCGGCGCACGGGGCGGATGCCGGTGAGTCCCGTCACGTCGCCGAAGCGGGATACGAAGCCCGCGTCCGTGCGCGACCAGGGCGACCAGGAGTCGCGCTCGTCGCGCCGGGCGATGTCGCGCTGCAGCTGCAGCCCCCACACGCGGCCGCCCGCCGGCTCCGAGCCGCTGAAGCGGATCTGCGAGAGCGGGATGCGGAACTCGGCCGTCCACCCCAGCGAGTCCACGCGCGCGGCGGACTGCCAGACGGCGTCCCAGTCCAGGTCCTCGCCCGTGTCGTTGGAGTGGAAGACGTCCTTTTGCACGCCGCGCGGGTTCAGCGAGAAGCGGAAGCCGGTGCGGCGGTCGTGGTACGAGTCGATGGAGACGTGCACCCAGTCCGAGTAGATCCCGCTCGCGTCGCGCCGGGCGAGCTGCGCGGCGATGGAGTCGGGGCGCGAGTCGAACATCCGCATCGCCACGTAGATGGCGTCGTCGGAGTACAGCACCCGCGCCTCGGTGCGCTCGGTGGGCGCCGCGCCGGCCTTGGGATACGACTGCGTGAAGTTGGCCGCCGTCTCGGCGGTGGCCCACGCGGCCTCGTCCAGCCGGCCGTCGATGTCGATGCTGCCGGTGGCGCGGGCAGCCCGCAGCGTGCGGACCGCGTTCGGGCGCGTGCTGTCGGCGGGGGCCTGCGCGAGGGCCGGTTGCGCCAGGAGGGCGGCGGCGCAGAGCAGGATCAGACGGCGGTGCATGCTTCGGCCTTTCGAGAGGTGGTGAGCGGGATTCATGGGAGGTACGAAGCTCTGGGCTCCGGGTTTCATCCGTTCCGCTAATTTCCTAGCACGTGGCTCGACAGCGGGACGACGGAGGTTAGAGCGACGGAAAGAGGAAAACGTTGGATTCCTCAGTTTACCTCTCCGTTTCCTCTGTGTCTCCGTGTGAGGATGTTGTTTCACGGTTTGTTAATCGGACCCCCGATTAACGCACCGGCAGCCAGTAAGTGACTTTAAGGGCGAGAATGTTATCACCCGCCGTGTTGAGCGTTTCCAGCAGGTCGCCGGGGCCCACGATGCTCCCCTCCCGCTCGCGCTTGAAGCGGTCCTGCTGCCAGACGGCGAAGAGTGTGCTCCCCGGCCGCCATTCCCAGCGCAGCACGGCGTTGCTGCGAAAGGAGCGCACGTTGAAGTCGCGCGGCGCGATGGTGAAGGTGGAGGTGCCCTCGGTCACCCGCAGCGTGCCGTCTTCCAGCGTGTCCACCCGCGTGCCGTCGGTGCCGTAGCGGCGCAGCTCGCGGCTGCGCGCCGCCGGCAGCTCGCCGTAGTCGTGGTAGCGCCCGCTGGCCGCGAATGGCTCGGCGTACCCCTCCAGCGACAGGTCCGGGGTGAACGAGTACGTCAGGCGGAGCTGGGTGGTAAAGGTGCTGCGGTCGATGGTGGAGAAGACGTACCGGTTGCCGAACGTCGCCTCCGTGCCGCCGGTGCGGGTGGTGATGTACTGGCGCGGGTTCGTCGTCCGCAGGTAGTTGGGCGTCATCGAGAAGCGCCAGCGCGGGCTGGGGCGCATCGAATAGGTGGAGAGGAGGCGGTAGGTGCGCTCTCCCAGCTCGCTCTCGCCGTAGTAGATGCGGCCGCGGAGGCCGGTGCGCGACGCGGAGCTGTTGTACACGTCCACGATGGTGACCCACGCCTGCCCCGTGCCCATCAGCGGCCCGCCGCGCGTGAGGTCGTCGCTCTGCGAGCGCAGGTCCACCCACCCCGTGAGCAGCGTCTCCCAGTAGTTCTTGAAGGTCAGCCGCGTGTCCGTGCGCAGCGCGGTGAAGTTCCTCACCCCGCCGAAGTTCCACAGGTTCTCGGTGGAGAGCGAGATGGAGTAGCTGCGCAGGTACGGCCCCGGCTTCGTCTCGCGGTAGCGGACGCGCGCGTAGCCGAAGACGTCGTCGGCGGTGCCCTGCGCGCCGGCGTCGTTGACCTCGAAGCCGGGCGAGGTGGCGCTCAGCGAGCCGTCCCACAGCCAGTGGCGGCCGCTGTTGCGCGCCGCGCCCACCGAGCCCGTCCACCCGGCGAGGGCGGTGCGCAGCGGGTCCAGGCGCACGTAGTCCGCGTCCGGCCGCGCGAAGTAGCGCGCGCTGGAGAGCTGCGTGCCCAGCAGTGCCGCGGAGTTGCCGGAGACGTGGCTGAACCCCAGGTAGCCGTTCAGCGAGTACTCGCCGCCCTTGAAGCGCAGGTTCCAGTCGGCGCCGCCCGCGAACGCCTGCCGGTGGAGGAGCTCCGCAAGCGGGCTTTCCGAGTCCAGCGCGCGCCCCACGCCGGTGAAGCTGACCCCCGCGGTGGACTGCGCCTTTCCGAACTGCCGCTGCACGCGCGCCACCCCGAACGCCGTCGTCGGCGCGACGGACACGCGCTGGAACTCGCCGCTCTCGGTGGTGAAGGTGCGCGCGTGCTCCCGCCCCGTGACCGCCGCCAGCACGCCGATGGAGGTGCCGCCGCGCAGCCGCCCCGTCAGCTTCCCCGCGCCCAGGATGGTGCTGGTGCCGGGGAAGTCCACGTAGTCGCCCGATGCATCGCCGGACGGCGCCGCGCCGATGCGGCGGGAGTAGAAGTACTCCGGCCCGCGCCCCGCCAGCAGCTGGCTCCCCTCGATGAAGAAGGGGCGCCGCTCCGCGAAAAAGGTCTCGAACGCGGACAGGTTCACCTCCGCGGGATCGGCCTCGACCTGGCCGAAGTCGGGGTTGACGGTCGCCTCCAGCGTCAGCGCAGGCCCGAGCCCCATCTTGAGGTCGCCGCCCACGCGCGCCTCCAGGCTGCTGCCGTCATCGAACGGATTCCCCTCGCCCGGGGCGGCGTGGAAGGTGCCCCCGGCGGCCACGTACGGCATCAGCTCCACGCGGCGCGAGGGCCGCACCCCCTCGATCCCCACAAGGTCGCCGAAGCGCGACGCCCACGCCCGCTCCTGGCTGGGGATGGGCACCCAGAACACGTCCTCCTTGGTGGCCGGGTTCCAGCGGTCCAGGTTCAGCCCCCAGCGCTGCACCGAGCCCGCCGTGAAGCGGAGCTGGCTGAAGGGGATGCGCATTTCCGCCGTCCACCCCAGCGAGTCGTGGGCGACGCGGGCCGTCCACACCGGGTCGAACGACATGTCGGTGTCGCCCTCGTCGTCGGTGGGATGGTACCAGTCGATGCGCGTGCCCGCCGCCGTCACGCCGAAGCTGTACGCGGTGCGCCGGTCCAGGTACGTGTCCAGCGAGATCCACAGGTGCTCCGCCTGGTTGCCGTCGTCGCGGCGGCTGACCGGGGCCTGGATGGAGCGCGGGTCGCGCTTGTGCATCCGCGCGCCCACGTACAGCGCCTCCGCGTCGTACACGAACCTCACCTCGGTGCGCTCGGTGGGCTCGGCGCCTTCCTTCGGCTGCTTCTGCACGAAGTCGCTGAGGACGGGCGCCAGCGCCCATGCCGCGTCATCCAGCCGCCCGTCCAGCACCGGCGCGGCTCCGGCCACGCGCACCGCACGCGCCTCCTTGCGCCCCACGCGTGCGCTGTCCGTCTGCGCGACCGCGGGCGCCGCCAGCGCCAGCGCGCAGACGAGAGGGGCGATACGAAGGATCATCGGCCGCTCCGTGCCAGGTGGCGAAGGACCATCGAGCGCTCCACGTCGGACCTGATGGTGCGTGTGACATCCATGAAGGCGCGGGAGACGTCGTCGTCCTCCAGCCGCGCGACAGGCACCCGCATCAGCACGAGCCGCTTCTCCACGTCCGAGTCGATCCGCTGCGTGGAGCGCAGCGCGCCCACGAGCACCGCGCGCGACGGCGACTCGCGGCTGACGAGCGACGAGAGGACGAGGCGCCGCTCCACGTCGGACTGCATCCCGTCGAGCGCGGCGAAGAAGGCCTGGCGCGAGGACGCGTCGTCCAGCGTGTGGCCGGCGACGACCCGGCTCAGCACCAGGCGCGTCTCCACGTCGGAGTCGATCGTCCCCGTCGCCTCCAGCAGCGAGGCCAGCCGCCCGCCGCGCGCCGCGCCCATCGCCCCGGTCAGCACCAGCCGCTTCTCCACGTCGGAGCGGATGCGGCCGACCTCGCGCAGGGTGCGCGCGTACTCGTCGTCGCGCATGGGGTCGCCGCGGAAGAGGGCGCCGAAGTACAGCCGCCGGCCCACGTCGCTGCGGATGCGCCCGATCTCCTCCAGCACGCCGCCCACGCCGCGCCGCGCCCGGATGCGCTGCACCCGCCGTTCCGCGCCCAGCCCGCCCTCGCGCGCCGCGTGGCCCAGCGTGCGGCGCACCCACGCCTGCCCTTCGGCGTCCATCGCGCGCTCCCGCCCGTCGACGAAGTACAGAACGCGCACCCCGCTTCCCTCCGGACGGAACTCCGCGCGCCGGTCGGGTCCGCGCCCCTCCTCCTCCACCACCAGCCTCCCGCCCGAGGGAAGGGACTCCACCCAGTCGCCCTCGTCGTTGAGCTCCACCTCGCCCGTCGCGCGGATCTCCAGCCGGTGGCCGTTGTCGACGGAGGTGTGCGTCCAGTTGCTGTTGTTGACGCTCACGTGGCGCTGCTGCGCCGCGCCCGGCGTGGCGAGAAGCGCCAGCAGCAGCACGCCGCAGCTCAGGCTCAGGGTCGTTCGGGGCATCGTTCCCTCCGGTTTGGGCTGCTCAAGTGGTGAAAATTCAGCATATCACATCGTACATCGCTGCTCGTATCCGTCATCGCTCGTCGCGGGCCTCTTGCCTCGCAGACTAGATCCTTCAATCGCCGCCGGAGTCCGGTGGAACGCGGTCATCCGGTGGGCGGCTCTCTCAGGATGACAAATTGAACAGAACCGAACCCCTTTGGTCATCCTGAGCGACGCGCCTCACCATCCTCTCCCGTGCTCCACCCTCTGGCGCGGAGCGAAGGATCTACTGCGCGTTCCGAGGCGCCTACCGTACGCGGTCGAGGACGCCCGCGAGCCAGGCGCGGCCTTCGCCGTCGAAGGCGCGCTCGGAACCGTTGACGCGGTACGTGCGGATCAACCCGCCATCCGGGCCGCGGCGCACGCTCAGGCTCCGCCTGACGGCGACACCCGACTTGCCGGTAAGCTGCGGATCCGAATCTGGATAGCCGCCGTGGAGGGCGTGCTCGATCTCGAGCACGCCGCCCGCGAGCACCTCGGCCACGTCGTTCCCCGCGCGGTTCAGGCGGACGTTGCGGGCGCGCACGTTCAGCTCGTACGCGGTCCGGCCGTTGTGGTCGCCCTTCAGCTCGGTGGTGGTGTTCCACACCCCGCCCGCGGAAGGCCGGGCGGCGCGGGGCGCGACCGGGGCGGCGGAAGTGCTGGCCCCGGCGCGTCCCAGCAACGCGGAGAGCGCCAGCCGCCGGTCCGTCTCCGAGCCGATGGAGTTGGCGGCGGCCATGTACGCCTCACGCACGGACCCGTCGATCGGCTGGTGCGCGGCGGCCGACGCGAGCACGATCCGCTTCTCCGTGTCGGAATCCATCTTCGAGACGGTGCGGAAGATCGCCGCCATCGACCCCGCGCTGGGGCGCAGCCTCTCCAGGACGGTGACCAGCACCAGGCGCTCGTCGGTGCACGACGAGAAGCTCTCCAGCACCGTGTGCAGCGCGGGCGGAAGCGTGCCGCCGAGCGCGCGGTGCACCACGGCCTCGCTCAGCACAAGGCGGCGCTCCGTGTCCGACGACATGGTGCGCGTGGCCTCGATGATCCCGACCACGTGCTCGCGCCGCAGATCCCCGCGGTTGAGCAGCTCCAGGAGCACCAGCCGGCGCTCGGTGGAAGACTGCATCCCCGCGGCCATGCGGATGATGTCGTCGTACAGGTCCACTCCGCCGGGCTGCTGGATGGCGCCGATCATCGCGCTCACCGTGGTGGCCGCCGGAAGCGAGGGCGGTGAGGGCGGTGAGGGCGGTGAGGGCGGTGACGGCTGCGAGGGTGGCGACGGCGGCGACGGCTGCGAAGGCGCGGACGGCTGGGACGGAGCCGACGGAAGCGAGGGGGGCTCCGGCTGCACGGCGGGGGCGCTCGTCGTCGAGATGGGCGACACGGGACGCATCGCGGCCACGGGAACGGACGCGTTGGGCATCTGCACCGATCCGATGCTGCGCACCACCGGCGTCACGACGCGCGCGGAAACCCTGGCGATCGGCTCCGTGACGGCGTTCTGCGCCGGGCTCAGCGCGGCGAGCGGGACGATGCATGCCGCGCCGGCCGCGAGCGTACCCAGCACCACGGCGCGGCCCACGCCGGTACGCGGCACGGCGGCGTCCAGGATGGCAAGGAGGCGGCCCTCGAACTGGGAGCGGCGCGCCATCGCCAGCGCCGCGGCGGGGCCGGAAGCGTTGCCCAGCGAGCGCACGATGTCCAACAGGTGGTCCGCGTACTCAGCCGGGCGCGCGCCGAGGGCGAGGACGGCATCGTCGCACGCCTGCTCGCGCTCCTGCCGCAGGCGGCGCGCGGCGGCCCAGACGAGCGGGTTGTACCAGTGCACCGCCACCGCCAGGTGCGCGATCCACTGCGTGAGCGCGTCCCAGCGGCGGATGTGCGCCAGCTCGTGCGCCAGCACCACCGTACGCCGCTCCTCGCTCCAGTCGTCCGCCTCGGCGGGGAGCAGCACCACGGGCCGCACGATCCCCCACGTCATCGGCACGGATGCGTGCTCGCCGCGGAGGAGCGTGACCATGCGCCCCAGCCGGAGGCGGCGCGCCAGCCCGTCCGTGAGCGAGGTCCAGCGCGCGTCCGCCAGCTCGGACGACCGCCGCTCCACCCACCAGATGCGCAGGACGCCGTACGCCAGCCGCAGGAAGAGCACGAGACCGCCCGCCGCCCAGATCCCCACCGCCCACATCATCCAGTCGATCCGCTTCGGCGCGGGCACCGGCGCGCTCTCGTGCGCGGGAGCCACCGTGGGCGCCTCTGCCACGGGCGCCTCCACCAGCGCGGGCGCGGCCACGGGCGCCGCGGGGGCCAGCTCCGCGGGCACGGGCACGATGCGCCACGCAGGAACCACGCGCTCCAGCAGCGGAAGCACGAGCACCCCCGCGAGCGCCACCGTCCACACCAGGTGGCGCGTGGCCGCGGAAGACTTGCGCAGGAGCGTCGTCGCGCAGAGCGCCACGAGGAGCACGGCGGTGGTGCGGATCACCAGGCCGAGGATGTCGGGGAACGCGAGCGGGCTCATCCTTTGACCTCCTCCCGGCGTGCGTGATCGATGAGCTTGGCGAGGCGCTCCAGCTCCGCGGCGGACGGGCGGGCGTCCTCGATCAGCGCGTTGACCACCTGCTCCGGGCTCCCGTTGAAAAAGGTGCGGAGCAGGTGCTGGAGCGCGTTGGTGCGCGCCCGGCTGCGCGGCGTGGTGGGCCTGTATACGTAGCGCTTTCCATCCATCTCGTGCGCCAGCTCGCCCTTTTCCTCCAGCAGGCGGAGCGCGGCGCGCACGGCGGAATAGGTGGGCGGATCCGGCAGGTCGTCCAGCACCTCCGCGGCCGTAGCACGCGTCCGGCGGTAGACGATGTCCATGATCTGGCGCTCGCGGCGGCTGAGTGGCGACGGTTCCATGCGGCCTGGTAGGGAAGTGCAGAAAAAACAGCACGTGCTGAATATTCAGCACGCGAGCACTTCCGTCAAGTGTTTTGTTTTCGCGCGGGGATTTCGGCGCATTCACCACCGTCCCGTAGGGGCAGCCCCGCGTGGCTGCCCGTGCCCTGCATCCGGGGGCGCCTCACGTGGGAGCCTACGTAACGCGTAGTAGATCCTTCGCTCCGCGCCCCAGTTTGAAGACGGGTCGAATCTGGAGCGCGCGTCGCTCAGGATGACAACGGGGGGGTGGCGCGGGGTTGGGGGGTTGGCAAGGGGTTGGGTGGTTGGGAGGGATGCAGGCGCGTACGAGACGGCTTCAGCCGTCTTCGCGTGGTTCCAGCCGGGGGCTTTGGCCCCCGGCTGTGCCGTGACCCGGCCTTGGCGCCGCTCACATCGTGCGATAACGTTCCCGCCTTCGTGAACACCGTCGGCGAGTGGAACCGGGAGGGGGACGATGGAAGAGCGTGCGCTGGGGAGCGGCGGGCTGCGGGTGTCGGCGCTGGGGCTGGGGTGCATGGGGATGTCGGAGTTCTACGGGGAGGGCGACGAGGACGAGTCGCTCGCCACCATCGCCCGCGCGCTGGACCTGGGCGTGACGCTGCTGGACACGGCGGACATCTACGGGCCCTTCACCAACGAGGAGCTCGTGGGGAAGGCCATCCGCGGCAGGCGCGACCGGGTGGTGGTCGCCACCAAGTTCGGGATCGTCCGCTCGGAGGACCCGGCGTTCCGCGGCATCAACGGGCGCCCGGAGTACGTGCGCCGGTCGTGCGAGGCGAGCCTCAAACGCCTCGGCACCGACCACATCGACCTCTACTACCAGCACCGCGTGGACACCGACGTCCCCATCGAGGAGACGGTGGGCGCGATGGCGCGGCTGGTGGAAGACGGCAAGGTCCTCTTCCTGGGGCTCTCCGAGGCGGGCCCGGAGACGATCCGCCGCGCGCACGCCGAGCACCCCATCGCCGCCCTGCAGACCGAGTACTCGCTCTGGAGCCGCGAGCCGGAGGACGAGATCCTCCCCACGATTCGCGAGCTGGGGATCGGGTTCGTGCCGTACAGCCCGCTGGGGCGCGGCTTTCTGACGGGGCGCTTCCGCACCATCGACGACCTCCCCGAAGACGACTATCGCCGCCACTCCCCGCGCTTCCAGGGGGAGAACTTCGCCCGGAACCTGGAGCTGGTGGCGCGCATCGAGGAGATGGCGCGGACCCGCGGGTGCACGCCGGCGCAGCTCGCCCTCGCGTGGGTGCTGGCGCAGGGGGAGGACATGGTGCCCATCCCCGGGACCAAGCGCCGCAAGTACCTGGAGGAGAACCTGGGCGCCGTCCGCGTCGAGCTCACCCCGGACGACCTGGCGCGCATCGACGAGATGGCGCCGCAGGGAGTCGCGGCGGGGACGCGCTATCCAGAATCCGCCATGAAGGCGCTCGGCCGCTAGCGGGCTAAAACAGCTGGTCTCACGCGGAGACGCGGAGGCGCGGAGAGGGAGCCACTCCTTTCGTCCGCATCTCTGCGTATCCGTGGTTTTTTGCCGTTCCGCCTGATTCAAACGCGAGTTGCGCAGAGGCGCTCGAGGCACGAACATTCCGCTCCCCGCACGCTGATCCGCCCCTCGTCCCTCCGCATGGCCGTACCTCCCGCGCCCGCTCCATCCGCCGAAAAGGTTGCCCTTCCGCGCGAGCTGGCGAACTTCCTGATCGAGCTGGCGATCGCCCTGCAAAGCCACGGCGTGTACCCGGCCGGGCACCCCTTCCTCGTGCGCAGCGCCGACGCGGTGATGCGCAGGCTGGACGGGCTGTTCCTGGACCGCGACTCCGTGTCGTTCGGCGTGGCGCGGCAGCAGCTCGTGATCGAGGGTGTGGCGACCGATCCCAACAACCCGGTGCTCAGCGGACTGGCGGGGCGCCTCCACCGGCACCGCGTGGGCGCCGTGACGATGGGCCGCGGCGCCCGCGCGGAAGAGGTGAGCGCCTTCCTCGCCCTGCTGTCGTCGGAGGCGGAGGTCAGCGGGCCCGCGCTCCCCGCGCAGGGCGAGGCGCCGTCGTGGGGCTCCATCCGCCTGCACCCGCTGTCGTATGCGCAGCTCGAGCTCTCCGGCGAGGCGGAGGCGGGCGCGGCCGAGGACCCGCGGGCGGCGCGGCTGTGGATCGGGCTGGCGCGCGCGGCGGTGGAGAGCGACGAGGAGGAGGAGGCATCGCCCGAGCCCGCCGCGGTCGCCGAGGCCATCAACCGCGAAGCGCACGCGGTGGCCTACGACCAGGTGATCGTCGGCTACCTCCTGCAGCTCGCGGACGAGCTGCGCCACGGCGACGAGCGCGGCGCGCCCGAGGTGCGGCGCCGGCTCTCGCAGATGATCGCCGGCCTCAGCCCCGAGACGCTCCGCCGCCTCGTGGAGATGGGCGGCGACGAAGTCCAGCGCCGCCGCTTCCTGCTGAACGCGTCGCACGGCTTCGCGGCCGAGGCGGTGGTCAAGCTGGTGGAAGCCTCCGCCGCCGCGAGCGAGCAGACCATCTCGCACTCCCTCCTCCGTCTCCTCTCCAAGCTCGCAGCGCACGCCGAGCGCTCGGGCGGCCCCGTGCGCAGAGTGGCGGAGAGGGAGCTGCGCGAGCAGGTGCAGCTCCTGGTGGGCGGGTGGACGCTCCCCGATCCCAACCCCGAGGCGTACTCGGAGACGCTGGACCGGCTGTCGCGCAGCGCCACGGGGATCGCCGGCGTCCTGCCCGGCCCCAACGACCCGGCGCCGCTGCGCATGGTGCAGACGGCGCTGGAGGTGGATACCGCCGGCACCACCGCCTGGGCCGCGCTTTCGCGGATGATAAGCGACGGCGAGCTCCCCGCCCTGCTCACCCTGCTGGACACCGCACCCGAGGGCTCGCACTTCGCGGCCGCCGCGTGGGACTTCGTCAGCACGCCGGAGAGCGTACGCGCCCTCCTCGCCGCCGGGCCGGAGGCGAGCGCGGCGCTCGACCGGCTCGTCGAGCGGATGGGCACAGACGCCATCGCGCCGCTGATGGACGAGATGGCGGCGAGCGAGCTGCGCGTCGTGCGCCGCGCCGCGCTCGATAGACTCGGGCGGATGGGCGCGCCGGCCGCGGCGGAGGCGGTGCGGCGGCTGGGCGACGAGCGCTGGTTCGTCGTCCGCAACCTGCTGGTGATCCTGCAGGATGCGGGTCCCTGGCCGGACGGATTCTCCCCCGCTCCCTTTCTGCGCCACGAGGATGCCCGGGTGCGCCGCGAAGCCTTCAAACTCGCCTTCCGCGTCCCCGACGAGCGCGCCCGCGCCCTGAGCCTCGCGCTGGTCGATGCGGACGAGCAGGTCAATCGCGGCGCGCTGGCCGAGTGCGCGGCCGACTGCCCGCCCGCCGTCCTCCCCCTCGTCTGCCGCCGCGCCGACGATGCCGCCACCCAGCCCGAGCTGCGCGTCCTGGCCATCCGGGTGCTGGGCGGCGCCCGCGAGCCCGCGGCCGTGCAGACACTCCTCCGGCTGGTGGACGGGGGACGCGGCTGGCTCCGGAAGCCGCGCCTCGCACCGCCGACGCCGCACATGCAGGCCGCCCTCGCCGCCCTCGCCACCGGCTGGGCGGATCATCCAGCCGCCGCCACCTTCCTGGAGATCGCCCTGCGCTCCACCGACCCCGAAGTCATTCGCGCCGCACTGACGCGCAGGGAGGCGCGATGAGCGACGCCGCACGCTTCCTTGCCGGCTTCGCGCAGGCGCTGGCCACGATGGCGCTGTACCAGGACGGCCACCCCGCCCGCGAGCGCGCCCTCGACGTGGCCTACGCCGGCCTCGCCGACCTCCAGTCCGTCTCCACGAAGCAGGTCTTCACCTTCCTGGGCGACGAGGTGGTGCACGGGAGCGAGCCGCTGCGCGAGATGCGCGGGTGGGAGTGGAGCGCGCGGCTGGTGTCCGTGGGCGTGCAGCGGCTGGAGCTGGACGACGAGGTGACGCGCGACGAGCTGGAGGGTGTGCTGGAGGAGATCCTGGCGCGCCTCACCGTCGGCTCCACCGACTCGCCCGAGATCAACCAGCTCCGCCGCACGCGAATCCGCTTCGGCTCCGTGGGCATCCGCGGCGAGATGGAAGCCCCCGAGCCCCGCACCGCCGCCCTCGACTATTCGCTGGCGGACGAGGTGCAGGCGATCCGCTGGATGCACGACGAGGTTGAGCACGACCGTCCTGTGCCGCTGGCCGAGGCGGAGGCCGTCGTACGCTCCCTGTCGGTGGCGATGCACGGCGACAGCCAGATCATCCTCCCGCTGCTGCGCCTGCGCAACCACGACGAGTACACCACCACGCACTCGATGAACGTGTCGGTGCTCACCATGGCGATGGCCGAGTTCCTGGGCTACCCTGGCGGCGACATCCGCTCCTTCGGGGTGGCGGGGCTGCTGCACGACATCGGCAAGGTGCGCATCCCGCGCGACATCCTGAACAAGCCAGGGAAGCTGAGCCCCGAGGAGCGCGCCATCATCAACGCGCATCCGGTGGAGGGCGCGCGCATCATCCTGGACTCGGAAAAGAACCTGGACATGGCCGCCATCGTGGCCTACGAGCACCACCTGATGCACGACGGCGGCGGCTACCCGTCCCTCCACTACTGCCGCACCTGCCACTCCGCCAGCCGCCTGGCCCACGTCTGCGACGTGTACGATGCGCTGCGCACCCACCGTCCGTACCGCGCCGCGTGGTCTTCCGGCGCGGTGCTCGATTACATCGCGGAGCGCGCCGGCACCGAGTTCGACCCGGACGTGGCGCACTCCTTCGTGCGCATGATGCGCCAGTGGGAGCACCGCTTCGCCACGCTGGAAGACGAGCGCGCCGCCGTTGCGCCCGCCGTCGGCCCCGAAGCCACGCCGGCCGCTCCGCCCGCCGACGGTCCCGTCACGCCCCTGGAGGCGCGGCGCGACGACGGGTAGAAAAGCGTCACACAGAGGCCACAGAGGGAACTGCAAGCCATGGAGAACCCCCTTTCGCTTATCTTTCCGTGCCCCTCTGCGTCTCTGTGTGACGATGTTTTTGACTGTGCGTGCCGACACCCCGGAGTTGTAGGTGACGACCATCCACGAAACCGCCCGCCTGTCGGTCCGCCATTTCACCGCCGACGACGCCCCGTTCATCGTGCGGCTCCTCAACGATCCCTCGTTCATCGCAAACATCGGCGACCGCGGGGTGCGGACGGTGGAGGATGCCGCGGACTACCTGGAGCGCGGTCCGATCGCGAGCTACGCGGCGCACGGCCATGGCCTGTACCTGGTGGCGCTGAAGGAGTCCGGCGGGCCCGTCGGCATGTGCGGCCTCCTCCGGCGCGAGCAGTTCGATGACGCGGACATCGGCTACGCTTTCCTCCCTGAGTTCCGCGGCCGCGGCTACGCCCTCGAATCCGCCGCCGCCGTCCTCGACTACGGGCGCCGCACCCTTGGTCTCACCCGCGTTCTCGCCATCGTCTCTCCGGGCAACACCGACTCCGTAAAGGTCCTGCGGAAGCTCGGGTTCGAGTACGACCGGACCATCCCGTTTGGAGTAGATGGCGCGGATGTGGAGGTGTACGCGTCGGAGGGGTGAAGGCGTCGAGGTCGGCGCGCGTTGCGAGGGTTCGGAGACGGGGCGGGCACGGGCAGCCACGTGGGGCAGCCCCTACGTGATTCGGTGCGAGGGGGCGGGCGTCGGGGCGGGGGCGAGGGTGGGCAGACACGCAGGTCTGCCCCTACCAGTGGCGGTGCGGCAGGCGGGCGGCGGAGTCGGGCACGGGCGCGATGAATCGCGCCCCTACCAGGTCTGTGCGCGGCGGCGAAGGAGAGCCGAACAAGATGCCCCCTCCCCCAGGCAGTTTTGGGGGAGGGGGAAGCGTCGCGGAGCGACGCTGGGGGTGAGGGAGGGGCCAAAAACGGCCCCGGGCATCTCTGCCCGGGGCCGCTTCCGTCATCCAATCACATCCAACCCTCAGCCAACCGCCGCAGTCTCGGCGGCGGGCGCCGGGGTGGCTGCCGGAGCGTCGTCCTCGGCACCGAACTCCACCTCCTGGTACCGGTAGATGCCGGTGCCGGCGGGGATCAGGTGGCCGATGATGATGTTCTCCTTCAGCCCCTGCAGGTTGTCCCGCGCGCCGCGGATCGCGGCGTCGGTCAGCACCCGGGTGGTCTCCTGGAAGGAGGCCGCCGAGATGAACGACTGCGTGGTCAGCGACGCCTTGGTGATCCCCAGCAGCAGCGGCTCGGAGATGGCCGGAGCCTCTCCCGCCTCCATCACCCGCTGGTTCTCGTCCAGGAACACCGTGCGGTCCACCGTCTCGCCCTCCAGGAACTCCGTGGAGCCCGGCTCGGTGATCCGCACCTTCTGCAGCATCTGGCGCACGATGACGCCGATGTGCTTGTCGTTGATCTTCACGCCCTGCAGGCGGTAGACCTCCTGCACCTCGTTGAGCAGGTACTCCTGCACGGCCCGCGGACCCTTGATCCGCAGGATGTCGTGCGGGTTCACCGGACCCTCGCTGAGGCGGTCGCCGGCGCGCACGTAGTCGCCCTCGTGCACCCGGAGGTGCTTGCCCACCGGCACCTCGTACACCCGCTCGTTCCCCGTCTCCGGGATCACGATCACCTCGCGCTTGCCGCGCTTGATGTCGCCGAAGCGCACGTTGCCGTCCACCTCGGTGATGACCGCCGGATCCTTGGGCTTGCGCGCCTCGAACAGCTCGGCGATGCGCGGCAGACCGCCCGTGATGTCGCGGGTCTTGTACGCCTCGCGGGCGATCTTGGCCAGCGCGGCGCCCGGGGCGATCACCTCGCCGTCGCGCACCGTGAGCTGCGCGCCCACGGGGACGATGAACTCGCGCAGCTTCACGCCGTTCTCGTCCACGATCTCGATCATCGGGTGGAGCTTCTTGCTCCGGTCCTCGATGATGACGAGCTGCCGGCGGCCGGTCGACTCGTCCAGCTCCTCGCGGACGGTCTCTTCATCGCTGATGTCGATGAAGCGCACCGTGCCGCCGAAGTCGGCCACGATCGGCTCGCTGTACGGGTCCCACGCGAAGAGCAGGTCGCCGATGGCGATCTGGTCGCCGTCGCTCACGCTGATGGTGGAGCCGTACGGCACCGCCAGGCGGCTGCGCACGGTGCCTTCCGGCGTGCGCATGATGATCTCGCCTTCGCGCGAGGTGACGATGCGGTCGCCCTGCGGCGTCGCCACCGCCGTGATGCGGTCGAACTGGGCGATGCCCTCCACCTTGCTCTTCCGCTGCGTGGTGGCCGCGATGCGGGCCGCCGTGCCGCCGATGTGGAAGGTACGCAGCGTAAGCTGCGTGCCCGGCTCGCCGATGGACTGCGCGGCCAGGATGCCGACCGCCTCGCCCAGGTCCACCATCCCCATCGTCGCCAGGTTGCGCCCGTAGCACTGGCGGCACAGCCCGCGGCGGCTGTCGCAGGTGAGGACGTTGCGGATCTTGACCGACTGGATCCCCGCGTCCTCGATGTTGTCCGCCACCTCCTCGGTGATCAGCTCGCCGGCCTCCACGAGCTGCTCGTTGTCGATCGGGTCCACCACGTCGTCGGCCGCCACGAAGCCGACGATGCGGTCCTTGAGCGGCTCCACCACGTCCTCGCCCTCCTTGAGCGCGGACACTTCCAGCCCCAGCACCGTGCCGCAGTCCTCCTCGCTGATCGTGACGTCCTGCGCCACGTCCACCAGGCGGCGGGTCAGGTAGCCGGCGTCGGCCGTCTTGAGCGCCGTGTCGGCCAGGCCCTTGCGGGCGCCGTGCGTGGAGATGAAGTACTCCAGCACGGTGAGCCCCTCGCGGAAGTTCGACTTGATGGGGCTCTCGATGATCTCGCCGATGCCGCCGGTCAGCTTCTTCTGGGGCTTGGCCATCAGGCCGCGCATCCCGGCCAGCTGCCGCATCTGGTCGCGCGATCCGCGGGCGCCGGAGTTCATCATCATGAACACCGGGTTGAACCCCGCGCGGTCGCCCGCCAGGCGCGCCACCATGGCGTCCGCCACGTCGTTGTTGGCGTGCGTCCAGGTGTCGATCACCTTGTTGTAGCGCTCGCCGTTGGAGATGACGCCGTTGTTGTACGCGCGGGTGAAGCGCGCCACGTCGTCGTCCGCCTCGCGAAGGATCTCGTCCTTCTCAGCCGGGATCTTCATGTCCTCGATCCCCACCGACACACCGCCAAAGGTGGCGTAGCGGAAGCCGAACGCCTTGAGGTCGTCAAGGAAGACGACGGTGCGACCCAGCCCAACCGTGCGGTAGGCGCTGAAGATCACGTCGCCCAGCTCCTTCTTCCCCATGGTCTTGTTCCAGAAGCCCATCGGCCCCGGCACCACGGAGTTGAAGATCACGCGGCCCGGCGTGGTCTCGATCCAGATGGGCTTGCGGGCCTCGCCCTCGTCCAGCTCCGCGTCGGGACGCGGGTCGGTGAGGTAGTAGACCGGCGAGTGCAGCTCCACCAGGTTGTGCGCCAGCGCCATCTCCACCTCGGCCACGTTGCCGAAGCGGCGCACCAGCCGCCTGGTGTCGTGCTCGGCGCCGGGGATCGCGCGCTCCTCCGCGTCGGCCGCGAAGGAGAGCGGGGCGTCGGCGCGGTCCTTGGTGAGCCAGTAGCACCCGATCACGATGTCCTGCGACGGCGCGGCGATGGGCCGGCCGTTGGAGGGCAGCAGGATGTTGTTGGACGACAGCATCAGGACGCGCGCCTCCAGCTGGGCCTCGAAGCTCAGCGGGACGTGCACGGCCATCTGGTCGCCGTCGAAGTCGGCGTTGAAGGCGGCGCACACCAGCGGGTGCACGCGGATCGCCTTGCCCTCAACGAGCACCGGCTCGAACGCCTGGATGCCCAGGCGGTGAAGCGTGGGGGCGCGGTTCAGGAGCACCGGGTGGTCGCGGATGATGTCCTCGAGCACCTCGTACACCCGCGGGTCGTCGCGCTCCACGATCTTCTTGGCGCGCTTCACCGTCTCCGCCTCGCCCCGCTTCTCCAGCTCGTGGATGATGAAGGGCTTGAAGAGCTCCACGGCCATCGCCTTGGGCAGGCCGCACTGGTGCAGCTTCAGCTCGGGGCCCACCACGATCACGGAGCGGCCCGAGTAGTCCACGCGCTTGCCCAGCAGGTTCTGCCGGAAGCGGCCCTGCTTCCCCTTCAGCATGTCGCTGAGCGACTTGAGGGGACGCTTGCCGCGGCCGCGGATCGCCTTGCTGCGGCGGCCGTTGTCGAACAGCGCGTCGACGGCCTCCTGCAGCATGCGCTTCTCGTTGCGGAGGATGACCTCCGGGGCGCGCATCTCCATCAGCTTCTTCAACAGGTGGTTGCGGTTGATGACGCGGCGGTACAGGTCGTTCAGGTCGGACGTGGCGAACCGGCCGCCGTCCAGCGGCACCAGCGGCCGCAGGTCGGGCGGGATCACGGGGATCACGTCCATGATCATCCACTCCGGCCGGTTGCGCTCGGACGGCGTGGCGCCCGAGGCGCGGATGGCGTCGATCACCTTGAGGCGCTTCAGCACCATCTTCTTGCGGTGCTGGCTCGTCTCGGTGGCCACCTGCGCGCGCAGCGACTCGGCCAGGCTGTCCACGTCGATCTGGCGCAGGAGGTTGCGCACCGCGTCCGCGCCGATGTCGGCCGCGAAGTCGGCGTCGCCCTCTTCGGCCGCCTTGGCTCGCAGGGCGATGAACTCGTCCTCATCCAGGACCTGCGAGTGCTTCACGTCCTGCGCGCCGACGTTGGTGACCACGTACGTAGCGTAGTAGATCACCTTTTCCAGGTCGCGCAGCGTCATCCCCAGCAGGTAGCCCATCTGCGAGGGGAGCGTCTTGAACATCCAGATGTGCGCCACGGGCACGGCCAGCTCGATGTGCCCCATCCGCTCGCGCCGCACCTTGCTGAGCGTCACTTCCACGCCGCACTTGTCGCAGACGTGGCCGCGGAAGCGGATGCGCTTGAACTTGCCGCAGTGGCACTCCCAGTCCTTGACCGGACCGAAGATGCGCTCGCAGAAGAGCCAGTCCCGCTCAGGATTGAAGGAGCGGTAGTTGATCGTCTCCGGCTTGGTCACTTCGCCGAAGCTCCAGCCCCTGATCTCGTCCGGGGACGCGATCTTGACCTGGATGTAGTTGAAGTCCTGCGAGCGTGTCTCGCGGGCGCGGGGAAAATCGATCATGTCAGTCCCCTGGATCTATGGTTTCCCGGGCGGCGGTGGCTCGGGATGAGTACTCGTTGGTCGTACGGGTTCGGCTCGGAAGTGCCTAGTGCCTAGTGCCTGGTGCTCAGTAACAACTAGGCACCAGGCACTGGGCACTGGGCACTAGCTTCCGAGCGTCACCGAAATCCCCAGCGCCTGCAGCTCCTTCACCAGCACGTTGAACGACTCCGGCAGCCCGGGCTCGGGAAGGTTCTCGCCCTTGACGATCGCCTCGTACACCCGCGAGCGGCCGTTCACGTCGTCCGACTTCACCGTCAGGATCTCCTGCAGGGTGTGCGCGGCGCCGTACGCCTCCAGCGCCCACACCTCCATCTCTCCGAAGCGCTGGCCGCCGAACTGCGCCTTGCCGGCCAGCGGCTGCTGCGTGACCAGCGAGTACGGCCCGATGGAGCGCGCGTGGATCTTGTCGTCCACCAGGTGGCTCAGCTTGAGCATGTAGATGGTTCCCACCGTGACCGGGCTCTTGAACGTCGCCCCGCTGCGGCCGTCGCGCATCCACACCTTGCCCCCGGGGGTGAGCCCGGCGCGGAGCATGTGCTCCTCCAGCGCCGCGTTCAGCCCCTCGCCGCCCTTGGTGGTGGTGAGGGCGAAGGCGGCCGGGAACTCCGCCTCGAACGTCCCCTCGCCACGCTCCACCAGCTCGCGCGCCGCGGCCACCAGGTAGTCGCGCAGCGCGTCCAGCTTGTCGCCCAGCGGCCCCTCGGCAGCCGGGGTCCCCACGATCCGGTCGATGGCGCGGCCGATCCCCATCTCGGGGCGCGGCTGCACCCCCGCCGCCGCCTCCACCGCCTGCACCGCCTCCGCCACCTGACGCGCGTCGTGCACGTCGAAGGTGGGCGGCTCGGCCGTCACGTTCAGCGCCTGCCGCGCCCAGTGGGCACCGGCAAGGCGCAGCAGCGCGCCGATCTCGTCCTCCGAGGCGCCCTGGAAGACGGGGGTCTTGGCCTCGAAGCCGAGCACCCGCGCCGCCCACCCCAGGTGGGTCTCCAGGATCTGCCCCACGTTCATGCGGCTGGGCACGCCCAGCGGGTTGAGGCACACGTCCACCGACCGCCCGTCCGGAAGGAACGGCATGTCCTCCTCCGGCACGATGCGGGCGATGATCCCCTTGTTCCCGTGGCGCCCGGCCATCTTGTCGCCCACCGAGATCTTGCGCTTCTCGGCGAGGTACACCTTCACCAGCTGCACGACGCCCGGGGGCAGCTCGTCCGGCTGGAACACCTTGTCGATCTGGTTCTCGGTCCGCTGGCGAACCCGCTCGATGCGGCGCTTGCTCTCGTCGATCAGGCGGCGAAGCTGCTCGTTGGTGGCGCGGTCCGTGACCTTGAGCGTGGTGAGGTCCACCTCGTTCAGGTCCAGCGCCGCGATCACGTCGTCGGTCAGCATCGTCCCTTCGTTGAAGAAGGGCTCCACCGTGCCGCGCTTCAGGAAGAGAGCGACCTCTTTCCCGCGGATCAGCTCGCGCACTTCCTCGTCGCGCGCTTCGCCGATTCGGCCGATCTCGCCGCGCTCGTAGGCGCGCAGCTCACCGATGCGCTGGCCCCGCTCCTTTTCGAGGATCGGGTCATCGATGCGGCGGCTGAAGATCTTCACGTCGATCACCGTGCCTTCCACGCCGGGCGGCACCTTGAGCGACGAATCCTTTACGTCCTTGGCCTTCTCGCCGAAGATGGCGGTCAGCAGCTTCTCTTCGGGGGAAAGCTCGGTCTCGCCCTTGGGGGTGATCTTGCCCACCAGGATGTCGCCGGCCTTCACCCGCGCGCCGAT
This sequence comes from Longimicrobium sp., assembly GCA_036398975.1. GTDB lineage: Bacteria > Gemmatimonadota > Gemmatimonadetes > Longimicrobiales > Longimicrobiaceae > Longimicrobium. The sequence continues at coordinate 9,260 of DASWNZ010000290.1, read as the reverse complement.
GCGCACCACGCCCCGCTCGTCGAGGTCCACGAGGGACTCCTCGGCGACGTTGGGGATTTCGCGGGTGATCTCCTCCATCCCGCGCTTGGTGTCGCGCACCTGAAGCTCCAGCTCCTGGATGTGGATCGACGTGTAGACGTCGTCCTTGACCAGCCGCTCGCTGAGGACGATGGCGTCCTCGAAGTTGTGGCCGTACCAGGGCATGAAGGCCACCAGCAGGTTGCGCCCCAGCGCCAGCTCGCCGCCGTCCGTCGATGCGCCGTCGGCCAGCACGTCGCCCTTGGCCACGTGCTGCCCCTTGCGCACGATGGGGCGCTGGTTGAGGGCGGTGTCCTGGTTGGTGCGCCAGTACTTCTTCATGCGGTAGCGGTCGAACTGCGCCAGCCTGCGCAGCGGCTCGCCGGCCGCGCCCGCGCCCTCCATCCCGGCGTCAACCAGGATGTGGTCCGCGGTCACTTCCTTCACCAGCCCCGCGCGCCGCGCGACCACCACGGCGCCCGAGTCCACGGCCACCGTCTGCTCCAGCCCCGTGCCCACCACCGGCGCGTCGGGGAAGAGCAGCGGCACCGCCTGGCGCTGCATGTTGGAGCCCATCAGCGCGCGGTTGGCGTCGTCGTGCTCCAGGAACGGGATCAGGGCGGCGGCCACCGACACCAGCTGGTCCGGCGCCACGTCCATGTAGTCGATCTCGTCAGGCCGCAGCAGCGGGAAGTCGCCCCGCTCGCGGCACAGCACGAACTCGGCGCCGAAGGTCAGCTCCGGCGTGAGCGGCGCGTTGGCCTGCGCGATCCGGGCGTTCTCTTCCTCGTTGGCCGAGAGCCAGGCGGTGATGGAGGTCACCACCGGCACCACGTGCGTGGTGGTGGCGACGGCGCCCAGCGCCACGCGGCCGATCTCCGTCTCGCTGGGAAGCGAGGGGACGCCGCTCACGTAGTCGATCCCCACCGTGTCCGGCGTGTCGCCGAACTCGGCCACCGTAAGGCCCTCCATCTGGCGGGTGTGCAGCGCCTCCGCCACGTCAGGCGTCAGCACCGTACCCGGCACCGCCAGCACCGCGCTCGAGCGCGGCGCGAACACCCGCACCGGCAGCGACATCGGGTTGCGGATCGCCTCGGGGGCCACGCCGCGGGCCTGGGCCCCGGCGCGGCGGCTCACCACGCGCACCACGTTCACCGGCTGCGCCGCGATGCGGCCCGCCAGCTCGTCCGTGATCCGCTCGCCGCGGCGCGCCATGATGGGCAGCGCCAGCACGTGCGGCTCCCACTCCGCCTGTGGGATCTCGCCCGCGAGCATGCGCGGGAAGAGCTCGCTCCAGTCCGGCACGTCCTCGGCCAGCTCCGCGCCGGTGATCATGGCGCGGAAGATCTCGCGGCCGCGCTCGGCGTCGATCTCCTCGTTCTTCTTGGCGAACACCTTGGCCCGCTCGCCCAGCACCAGCCGCACGCTCTCCTCGAGCTTCACGGTGGTGGGGTAGCGCAGGATCGAGCGCACCACCTTGCGGTACGGCGTCTCGATGAAGCCCAGGTCGTTGATCCGCGAGTACGTGGTCAGCGAGTTGATCAGGCCGATGTTGGGCCCTTCCGGCGTCTCGATGGGGCACATGCGCCCGTAGTGCGAGTAGTGCACGTCTCGCACTTCGAAGCCGGCGCGCTCACGGGTAAGGCCGCCCGGCCCCAGCGCACTGAGACGCCGCTTGTGCGTCATCTCGGCCAGGGGGTTGGTCTGGTCCATGAACTGGCTGAGCTGGCTCGACCCGAAGAACTGCTGGATCACGGCGGACACGGTCCGCGCGTTCACCAGGTCGTCGATGTTGATCTTGTCCGGGTCGGAGACGATCGACATCCGCTCGCGGACGAGCCGCGCCATGCGGCTGAGGCCCACCGAGAACTGGTTGGCGATCAGCTCGCCGACGGACCGCACGCGGCGGTTCCCCAGGTGGTCGATGTCGTCCGTGTCGCCGCGGCCTTCCTGCAGCTCCACGAGCTGCCAAAGGATGGCGAGCACGTCCTGCGCGGTGAGCGCCGTCATCCCCGCCGGCGGCATGCTGAAGCCGAGGGTGCGGAAGGCGTCCACCAGGCGCTGGTTGATCTTGTAGCGGCCCACGCGGCCCAGGTCGTACCGCTTGTTGAGCGTTTCCTCCGTGTACTCGCTGTAGTCCGAGCGCGCCGTTCCCGGCGTCAGCGCGGACGACATCTCGCCGGCCACCACCAGGCTCTGGCGGGGCTGGAAGAGGAGGCGCCACACCTGCGCGTACACCTGCACCACGCGGTTCAGCTCGTACACCAGCACGCGGCTGGGACGGCCGGCGCGCTCGGAGCGCTCCTCGCGGAAGCTCTCCCACACGTAGCGGATCCCGCGCTCCTGGGCGTAGCGGAGCATGCGCTCTTCGGACGAGCGCTGGGCGTCGCGCGAGTTGGGGTCGGTCGCCTGCCCGTCGCGCTCGCTCCAGTCGCGCAGGAAGTCGCCGATGTGCGCAACCGAGTCGCCGCCCTCCAGGAACTCCTCCTCCGTCCACGCGTCGGGCGCGGGGGCGGTGCCGGGGCGCACCAGGTTGTGGATGGCGAAGAGCGAGTCCAGCGTGCCGCGCGTGGGGTCCTTGGCCAGCGTGGCGCGCAGCGCGCTCCCGCTCTGCCCGCCCGAGCGGAAGACCGACACCTGGTCGATCCCCGCGCGGTTCAGCCGCTGCAGCGTCTCGCCGCTCAGCTCGTCGCCGGCGCGGGCCAGCAGCGCGCCCGCCACCACCGGGAGCTGGTAGACCTCGCCCGCGCGCATGGAGGCGTAGTCCTCCGCCGTGAGCCGCGTGCCGCGGGCGAACACCTCGCCCGTGCCGGGGATCACCACGTCGCGGTACAGGACGGGGCCGTCGGAGCCCAGCATGGCCGGGTCCGGCACGTCCTCGGCCAGGAAGCCGTAGAAGGCGTCGCCGCGCCGAGCCTCGCGCCCGGTGGGCACCTCGAACGACGACAGCGGAGACGACTCGCGCTTGAAGAATACGCCCAGCACGTCCACGTCGCGCGAGAAGCCCACGGCGCGCAGCAGGGCGGTGGCCGGGAACTTCTTCTTCTTGTCGATGTGCACCGCAACCACGTCGTGGATGTCGACGGTGAACTCGACCCACGAGCCGCGGAACGGGATGATGCGGGCGCTGAACAGCTTCGACCCGTTGGGGTGGATGTTCTCCTCGAACACCACGCCGGGCGAGCGGTGGAGCTGCGATACGATCACGCGCTCCGCGCCGTTGATGATGAAGGTGCCGAGCGGGGTCAGCACCGGGAGGTCACCGAGGTAGACCTCCTTTTCGATGATGTCCTTTGGACGGCGCTCGTCCCCCAGGTCTTCCCAGACCACCAGACGGAGGGTCGCCTTGAGCGGAGCGGCGTACGTCATGTCGCGCTCCATGCACTCCTCCATGTCGTACTTGGGCTCGCCGAGCGAGTACCGTACGAACTCCAGGGAGAAGTTGCCGTTCACGTCCGAGATCGGAAAGATCTCGTTGAAGACACGCTCCAGGCCCACGTCCTCGCGCTCCCGCGCGGCGGCGTCGGTCTGCAGCAGCGTCTCGAACGCGCGCAGCTGGACGTCGAGGAGGTTGGGGTGCTCCATCCCCGCCGTGAGCTTGGCGAAGGAGACGATCGGTTTGTTCAGCGTAGCCAATTGGCTCTCCCTTGGGTGCTGGCGTAGGTCATACCGGAATGACGAGCGGTGTCGCGGTTTGGGGGCTAAGTGCCTGGTGCTCAGTGCCTAGTGCCTAGTGAACCACTCGGTGTTTTACTAGGCACTTGGCACTAGGCACTGGGCACTTTTTCCCCGCGCCGATCCTTCCTCGACTCCCGATATCAACAGGGAAGCGCAAACGACCCCAACCGGAAGACCCGGCGGGGTACGGTACCGTCCAGTATCTATTGAGATAGCTGCGCAATCATTGTCCGTCGGGTGAAAGTGGACGGTTGGGCTCCCGGCCCCCACGGGGACGGGAAGGGCCCCGCCCGGGGTGCCGCGGGCGAACCCGCGACACCCCGGGCGTACCGTCACTACTTCACCTCGACGCCCGCGCCCTGCTCCTCGAGCTTGGCACGGATCTGGGCGGCCTCCTCCTTGGAAACGCCCTCCTTCACGGCCTTGGGGGCGCCGTCCACCAGGTCCTTCGCCTCCTTGAGGCCAAGGCCGGTGATCTCGCGCACCACCTTGATGACCTGGATCTTCTTCTCGCCGGCGCCGGTGAGCATGACGGTGAACTCCGTCTGCTCCTCGACCGCGGCGGCGGGGGCGCCGCCGGCCGGGGCCGCGGCGGCCATCGCCACGGGGGCGGCGGCGGTGACACCGAACTTCTCTTCGAAAGCCTTGACGAAGTCCGAGAGCTCGAGGACGGTCATGTTGCCGATCGCGTCGAGCAGCTCGTCACGGGAAAGCGTGGTGGCCATGTTTTAGGGCTCCTGGTACAGTACAGGTTGCGAAGGCTAGATCTATGTTCGGACCGCGGGAACGTCGTGCCCCGGCCGGTCCCGTGCACCCGGACCCGTCAGTGGGTCCCGGTGCGGGGTCAGGCTTCGGCGCCTTCCCGCTGCTGCCGAAGCTGGTCCACGGCCCGGGCGAACCCGGACAGAAGCTGGCTCATGCCGCCGGCCAGGCGCGCCATCGGCGCCTGCAGCCCACCCGCGATCTGCGCGAGGAGCACTTCCCGCGAGGGAAGGTCGGCGAGCTTCTTGACCTGCGCGGCGTCCACGGAGCGGCGCTCCACGACGGCACCCTTCACCGCCGGGCGGTCGCCGTACTCGCGCATGAAGTCGGTGAGCACCTTGGCCGCGGCCACCGCGTCGTCGCGCCCGATCACCAGCCCGGTGGGCCCGGTGAAGGAAGACGCCACGTCCGGCAGCTCAAGACCCTCCAGCGCGCGCTGCGCCAGGGTGTTCTTGACGACCACGTACTCCACCCCCTGCTTGCGCAGGCGCGAGCGGAACTCGGTGATCTGCTTCACGTTCAAGCCCGTGAAGTCGGTCAGGTAGAACGCCTGGGCAACCCGCAGCTTGTCCTGGAGCTCGCCGACGACGACGTTCTTCTCGAGTCTGTTCATCGGGCTACCTCCGGAACAGGTTGGCGTCCACGGCCACACCCGGGCCCATCGTGCTGGACACGGTGAGGCCGCGCACGTACTGCCCCTTGGCGGCGGAGGGCTTGGCGCGGATCACGGTCTCCATGAACGCGCCCAGGTTCTCCTCCAGCTTCGCCACGTCGAACGAAACCTTGCCGATGGGGACGTGGAGGTTCCCGGTCTTGTCGGTACGGAACTCGATCTTGCCGGCCTTGATCTCGCGGACGGCGCGGGCGACGTCCATCGTCACCGTGCCGGCCTTGGGCGTGGGCATCAGCCCGCGCGGGCCCAGGATGCGGCCGAGCTGGCCCACCTGGCCCATCATGTCCGGCGTGGCCACGGCCACGTCGAAGTCCAGCCAGCCGTCCTTGATCTTCTGCACGAACTCTACGCCGACGAAATCGGCGCCTGCTTCCTCCGCCTCACGCGCGCGGTCGCCCTGGGCGATCACGAGAACGCGGGCGGTCTTCCCCGTACCGTGGGGAAGGACGACGGCCCCGCGGACGATCTGGTCCGCGTGCCGGGGGTCCACGCCAAGCCGCACGGCCGCTTCCACGGTCTCGTCGAACTTGGCGAACGACAGCTCCTTGACGAGGCTCACCGCCTCGGGGACGCTGTAGTTCTGCCCCTCGGGAACACGGGCCTGCGCCTCGCGGAACTTCTTTCCGTGTCTGGGCATGTACTCCCTCAGGTGATCCTGATGACGAGTCCTCCCGCTGCGGGGTCACCCACCCCGGAGTGGTCGACGGACGGGAACGAGGGTCTGCGCCGTTGCCGGCACGGGAGGGCAGGAGACCGCTCCCTGGTGTCCGCCCCTCGCTCCGCTTCTCCTGCCTCCGACGCGGCGAGCCGAAGCCGCCCGTCGTGTGAGAAGTGCCTAGTGCCTAGTGCCTAGTACCTAGTAGCTGAACAGCATTCACTTGGCACTTGGCACTGAGCACTTGGCACTGCTTTTATCCCACGATCTCGAGGCCCATCGAACGCGCCGTTCCCGCGATCATGCGCATGGCGCCGTCGAGGTCCGCCGCGTTCAGGTCGGGCATCTTGGTCTCGGCGATCTGGCGCACCTGGTCCTGCGTGACGCGCCCGATCTTGGTCTTCTTGGAAGAAGCCGAGCCCTTGTCCACACCCGCCGCCTTCTTCAGCAGGACGGCCGCGGGGGGCGTCTTGGTGATGAAGGTGAACGAGCGGTCGCCGTACACGGTGATCTCCACCGGGATGATCATCCCGGGCTGACCCTGCGTGCGGGCGTTGAACTGCTTGCAGAACTCCATGATGTTCACGCCGTGCTGGCCCAGTGCGGGGCCGACGGGAGGGGCCGGGTTGGCGGCCCCTGCGGGAACCTGGAGCTTGATGAAGCCGGTTACTTTCTTAGCCATCGTACGACCTCAGAGATCAGAATCCGCGAAGCTGCGTGTAGTCCAGCTCGATGGAGGTGGGGCGCCCGAAGAGCGACACCTCCACCTTTACCTTCCCCTTGTCGTGGTCGATGTCCTGGACGGTGCCGCTGAACTCCTTGAACGGCCCGTCCGTGACCTCCACCACCTGCCCGTGCGTGAAGGGGATGAGCACCACTGGCTCCTCCGCCCCCGCCACCGGCTCCGCCTCCTGCCCGAAGATCTTGGCCAGCTCGTCTTCGGAGAGCGACTGCGGCTCGGCGCCGGACCCCAGGAACTTGATGACGCCCTGGATGCCGTTGACGAGGTTCACCGTGCGCTGGTTGCTCACCATCTTCACCAGCACGTAGCCAGGGTACAGCTTGCGCGTAACGGTGACGCGCTTGCCGTTGCGGATCTCCACCACTTCCTGCGTGGGGACCAGCACTTCCTGGATCTGCTTCTCCTGCGGCTCGCCCGGCTCTTCGTCGATGCGGCGCTGGATCAGCCGCTGCACCTTGTTCTCGTGCCCGGAGTAGCTCTGGATGGCGTACCACTTCGCCTCGGCCATGGTCATCGCGCTCACGTGAAAAGCGAGCGGATCAGGTCGAGGACGTTGCGGACCACCATGTCCATCCCGAAGATGATCAGGGCGACCATCGCCACGAAGGCGAGGATGACGCCCGTGGAGCTCTTGAGCTGCTCCTGGTCCGGCCAGGTGATCTTCTGGACCTGCTCTTTCACGTCGACGAGGAACTCTCGCGCGGACGTACGGGTCGTCTCAGCCATGCAAGGAAACCGATGGTGCAATGAACGGTTGCGGCCGGCGCGGGGCCGGCCCTATGCAGCGGGGCCGCCGCCCGTGGGCGGCGGCGGGAGCGCTACTTGGTTTCCTTGTGGGGCTGGTGCTTGTTGCACCGGGGGCAGTACTTGCTGTACTCCACGCGCTCCGGGTGCTTCCGCTTGTTCTTGGTCTTGTTGTAGTTCCTCTCCTTGCACTCCGTGCAGGCGAGGATGATGATGTCGCGCATGGCTCAGGCCCTCATGTAGTAACGGCCGGCAGCCGCGGCATCGCCGCGGCCGCCCGCACGGATGGTTACTCTACGATCTCGGTGACGACGCCGGCGCCCACGGTGCGGCCGCCCTCGCGGATGGCGAAGCGCAGCTCCTTCTCCATGGCGATCGGCGTGATCAGCTCCACCACCATCTGCACGTTGTCGCCCGGCATCACCATCTCCACGCCCTCCGGCAGCGCGGCCGAGCCGGTCACGTCCGTCGTGCGGAAGTAGAACTGCGGCCGGTACCCGTTGAAGAACGGCGTGTGGCGCCCGCCCTCTTCCTTGGTCAGCACGTACACCTCGGCCTTGAACGTCGTGTGCGGCGTGATGGTCTTGGGCTTCGCCAGCACCATCCCGCGCTGGATGTCGTCCTTGGCCACACCGCGGAGGAGGAGGCCGACGTTGTCGCCCGCCTGTCCCTCGTCCAGCAGCTTGCGGAACATCTCCACCCCGGTGACCGTCGTCGACTTGGCCGAGTTCATCCCCACCAGGTCCACCGTCTCGCCCACCTTGATGATCCCGCGCTCGATGCGCCCCGTCGCCACCGTCCCGCGCCCCGTGATGGAGAACACGTCCTCCACCGGCATCAGGAACGGCTTGTCCACCTGGCGCTCCGGCTGCGGAATGTAGGTGTCGATCGCGTCCATCAGCTCGGTGATCTTGGCGCCCCACTCGCTGCTCGGATCGCCCGACTCCAGCGCCTTCAGCCCGCTCCCCTTGACGATCGGCGTGTCGTCGCCCGGGTAGTCGTACTCGGAGAGAAGCTCGCGAACCTCCAGCTCCACCAGCTCCAGGAGCTCCGGATCGTCCACCATGTCAACCTTGTTCAGGAAGACGACGATGTACGGCACGTTCACCTGGCGGGCCAGCAGGATGTGCTCGCGCGTCTGCGGCATGGGGCCGTCCGCGGCGGACACGACGAGGATGGCGCCGTCCATCTGGGCGGCACCCGTGATCATGTTCTTCACGTAGTCGGCGTGGCCGGGGCAGTCCACGTGCGCGTAGTGGCGCGCATGCGTCTGGTACTCCACGTGCGCCGTCGAGATCGTGATGCCGCGGGCGCGCTCCTCGGGAGCCTTGTCGATGTTGACGAAATCGACGAAGTCCGCCAGCCCCTGCGCCGCCTGGATGCGCGTGATGGCGGCCGTCAGCGTGGTCTTGCCGTGGTCGACGTGCCCGATGGTGCCGACGTTCACGTGCGGCTTGTTGCGCTCAAACTTGGCCTTGGCCATTGGTTTGAATCCTGGTACCTGATGAATTTTTGATGGCTGATTGGATTCCGCTCCTCGTGGGAGCTGGCGAACCGCCTCAGCCGCGAACCTTTTTCCAGCACGGCCCCTAAGAACAGCAAACCTCGCCGCGTCACTTGCTGCGGCAAGGTGTCCGGGTGCCGGCTTCCTTATCCCGCCATTCCATCCGCGTAAATCGCGTTCCGGAGCGGGACAAGACGAGAAGAATAGCCCCAAACCCCCAAACCGTCAAGTGCCAGAAGGTTGCGCACCTTCTGTTTACGTTGAGAGCGGCCGACATCCTATTTGCCTCACGCGGAGACGCGGAGACGCAGAGAAAGAACAGCGAAAGAATCTCACACAGAGCCACAGAGTTGATATGAGAAGGCCGACCCCCTGGCCGGTCGCGACGTAGCATTAAACTTCTAATGCTCGCCAGGTAGGTGACCGTTACGGGCACGAAGCCCATATGCCAGGAGGTCGGCCATGCTCGAGACCGCCGAGTTGT
>DASWNZ010000289.1:0-64428 GCA_036398975.1 Longimicrobium sp. | reverse complement strand
CGCATGCGGCAAGGTGCTCAGCGCGCGCCGGGGAGCGTCACGGGAAGGCGCCCGCGGAATGGTTCCTCGCCGGTGAGCGCGCGGGCGGCGGCGCTCTCGCTGACGCCGGTGGGGCCCCACGCCAGCACGTAGGTGCCCACGGCTGGAAAGGCGCTGCGCAGGTACGGGCTCCCCAGCGACACCACGACGGTCGGGATTCCGGACGATGCGGCGGACTGCACGAACGGCGCGAAGCCGCCGCCCACGCCCAGCGCCGCGTACTGGAGCGGCGCCACCTCGGCACTCACCAGCAGGAGGTCGGCGGCGCGGGCGCGCTCGCGGAGCCGCGCAAAGGTTGCGGCCGGCGTGCCGGGGCTGACGCGGACGTGCTCCGCCACCACCCCGCCGGCCACGAGGCCGCTCTGCAGCGTGGCGCCGCCGGGGCCGCGGCCGCTGCGGGTGTAGGTGACGTGAAGGACGCGCATCCCCCGGCGGAGCGGGAGGAGGCGCCGCTCGTCGCGCTCCAGCACGATGGAGCGCTCCGCCACCTGTCTCGCGACGTCGCGGTGCGCGGCCGTACCCACGCGCGCGGCGACCTGGCCGGCATCCACCCGCGCGCCGCGCTGCAATCCGACGACGGCCTTGGCGGCGAGGACACGGCGGGCCGCGTCGTCGATGCGCGCGCGGGGGATGCGCCCCGACTCCACGGCGCGGACGATGGCGGCGATCACATCTTCGGGGCCCGGCGGCTGCAGGAGGACGTCGGCGCCGGCCAGCAGGGAGAGGATGCTGGCCTCGGCGGGGGTGTGGTCGCGGGTGACGGCGCCCATGTTGAGCGCATCGGTCACCACCAGCCCGCTGAAGCCCAGGTCGCGGCGCAGCACTCCCGTGGTCATGCGCGGCGAGAGCGACGCGGGCGCGGCCCGCGGTCCTTCCAGCCCCACCGCGGCGATGTGCCCCACCAGCACCCCCGCCATCCCGTCGTGCACCGCGCGCCGGAAGGGGACCATCTCCACGTCGAAGAGCCGCGCCGAGTCCGCGGGAACGATCACGCGGCCCACGTGGCTGTCCGTGCGCGTGCCGCCGTGCCCGGGAAAGTGCTTGCCTACGGCGAGGAGGCCGCCCTCCTGCGCACCCCGCGCCCACGCGCTCCCCAGCCGTGCCACGAGCGCCGGGTCCTCGCCGAAGGAGCGGACGTTGATGATGGGGTTTGCGGGGTCCGACTGCACGTCTAGGATGGGGCCCAGTGTGGCGTGGATCCCGACCGCGCGCGCCTCGAGGGCGGTGGCGCGGCCGGCGGCGCGGGCGAGGTTCTCGTCGTTCGCCGCGCCGAAGGCCATCGCCGGGGGCATGTGGGTGCCGCCGGGGCGCAGGCGCATCCCGGGCCCCGTCTCCAGGTCGGAGATGACGAGGAGCGGCACACGCGCGCGCCCCTGCGCCGCGTTCAGCTTGGCGGCGATGGCGGCGGGCGTGCCGGTGGAGATGATGACTCCGCCCACCCGCTCCACCCCCGCCCACCGCGCCAGCCGGTCCGCCTCCGCCGGCGCCTCGCCGACCGACTTGCCGGAGATCCAGGGGAAGACGAGCTGCGCCACCTTATCGCGCAGCCCCATCTCGGCGAGCCGGGCATCCACCCACGCGCGCCCCTCCGCGTCCAGCGGGAGCGGGGCGACGGCGGGTTTAGCCGGGGCCTCAGCGCGCGTGTCGCGGGCGGCGGCGCCGGTGCGCTCACCCTGGCGCTCGGCCTGGCCGCACCCCTGCGACACGACGACGAGGGCCGCGAGGAGCGCGCCTCCCGATTCTCGGAACAACCTCATCCATCCCCTTCGCTGCGGTGATTCGCGGTGGAGCGCGGCCACCCAATGCAAGCGCCGCGCTCAACCCGTGTCGATGCCAGGCGCGGCGCTGGTTGTGCGCGTTCCGCGGCCTCCCCGCGGGCGCGGAGGGGGCGCGCGGGGCACGGAAGGTGCGGCGGCGTTTTTCCCGCCCACCACCCCCCCTGGGAGGACCGCCATGGACCGTTACAGGATGGATACGGACGTACCGCTGATTCGCGAGCGAGGCTTCCACCCCGAGCAGCTCACGGAGCACGAACGCAGGGAATTCGCCGAACGTCTCCGGGAAGACGAAGAGCTGCACGCGTCCGCCTACGGCCGAGGCGACTACGAGCAGCACGAGTACGGACGCGGCGAGCTGGAGCCGAGAGGGCGGAGGTAGGGAATGGTACGGCCGGCGAGTGAACTCGCTGCAACAACAGCACAAAGTCCGCCTGCGCGGACTCGGGGGCGGGATCCGCGCGCCGCGGCAGGATGGCGGCGCGGCCCCGATGTCCGCGTCGCCAGGATCAATCAAAGCCGCTGAAAACCAGGGACTTCACCTCCGCGGACTGCCCGCGGCCCGCGAGCCCACTTCAGTGGGCTTCCCGTTGTTCCAGCCGGGGCCTTCCGACCCCGCGTCGCGCGCCCTGGCGCCGGTCAGCGGCTCTCGTACACCTTGGTGTTGCCGCCGCGGTCGAAGGAGATCACGTCGTAGCGGTCCTTGTAGGGACCTTCCATCCCGGGCGAGCCCATCGGCATGCCGGGGACGGCGACGCCCGCGATCTGGGGCTTCTCGCGCAGGACGCGCTGGATGACCTCGGCGGGGACGTGGCCCTCGAAGACGTAGCCGCCCACCTTTGCGGTGTGGCACGATGCGAGGCCCGCGGGGACGCCCCACTCCGCCTTGATCGGCTCCACCTGCTCCACGTCGTGCACCTCCACCGTGTAGCCGTTCGCCTTGAGGTGGTCCACCCACTTCGCGCAGCACCCGCACGTCGGCGTCTTGTAGACGACGGCGAGAAGCGCGGATGCAGCGGCGGCGGCACCCGGCGCGCGGGCCGTACCCTCGGCGTGCGCGCCGGAGGCGTGCACCGCGGCGGGGGACTGCGCGGGCGCGGCATCCGCGCTGCTCACCTCGCCGGACGGGCGGGCGCAGGCGGCGGTCAGGGCGAGGATCAGGGTCGCGCGGAGGGCGTGCTTCATCGGTGGCTCGCGGATCAGGGTTGCCGGGCGCCCGGCGGACGATCGTTCCGGCGCCCCTGTACACGCGAGGGGGCGCGTGTGGTCCATTTCATCTGTCATCCTGAACGAAGCGCCGCTCCGGCCCCGCCCATTCTCCGAACCGTGGCGCGAGTGAAGGATCTACTGCGCGTGGCGAGGGGCTCGTGGACCGGTCTCTTGCCGCGCGGGCTAGATTCTTCAGTCGCCGCAGCGAGATCTGGTTGCTTGGCGAAGGATGGTGCGGGCGGCTCCTTCAGAATGACAGGTGAGGGGCAGGGCACGGGCAGCCACGAGTTCATGCGTCTAGCAAGGGATGACGGCTGCGAGTCCGCGCAGAGGGATTTTGTGCTGTTGCTGCATCGAGTTCACTCCCCCGCTTGACACACCCCGCGGCGCGTCGGATCATTCGCAGCCGGTACGTGCAGTCTCCTTTCCCCGCGCCCCTCCGAATGGTCCGCCAGAAACGCTTCACCACGGGGACCATTCCGGACACGCGGCAGCTCCTGTCGTGGGTGTACGTCGCGCGGATGACGCTGGCGGCGGCCATCTTCGTGGCGGCCGCGTGGGCGTGGAGAGATGCGCCTCCGGGGACGACGCTCACGGCGACGCTCCTCTTCGTGGCCGCGCTGCTCGTCACCTTTCCATCGTTCTGGCACACGCACCTGGCCGGGCGAACGCCGGGGCGCGCGTACCTGTACGGGCAGGTGGTGTTCGACGTGTGCATGGTCGCCGTGGTCGTGCACCTGACCGGCGGTAAGGACAGCAGCTTCGCGCCGCTCTACGTGCTGGCGATCTTCGCCGGGGCCGTCCTCCTCCCCATCGTGGGGGGGATGCTGATCGCGGTGCTGGCGTGCGTGCTGTACTTCGCGGACGTGGTGTGGAGCGCGCACGAGCTGGATGCGCCCGTCTTCCTCCAGATCGTGATCTTTGGCGCGGTGGCGCTGGTCACCGGCTACCTGGGCGACCGGCTGCGCCGCACCGGCGTCGCGCTCGGCGAGGTGGAGACGGAGCTGCGCCTGTTGCGGCTGGACACGGACGACATTCTGGCCAGCATCCTCACCGGGATCCTGACCGTCAACGGATACGGGCGGCTGGTGTACATGAACCCCACCGCGGCCGAGCTCCTCGACCTCGATCCGCGCGAGCTGCAGGGCCAGCCGGTGATCGCCGCGCTCGACGCGGCCGCGCCGGGTCTCGGCACCATCATCGAGACCTCCGTCCGCGAGAACGCGGGGGTGCGGCGCTCGCAAACGGGGGAGGGAAGGGATGGGATGGTGTTGGGGGTGAGCACCACCGTCGTGGAGCGCCCGGAGCCGGAGCCCCCCTCCGTGACGGCGATCTTCCAGGACATCACCGGGAGCCGCCGGCTGGAGGCGCTCCGCCGCCGCGCCGAGCGGCTGGAGGCGGTGGCCGAGCTGAGCGCGTCGTTGGCGCACGAGATCAAGAACCCGCTCGCCTCCATCCGCAGCGCCACCGAGCAGCTCGCCGGCGACGGAATCGACCGCGAGGATCGTGGCGTGCTGAGCAACCTGGTCACGCGCGAGTCGGACCGGCTGAGCCGCCTGCTGACGGAGTTCATCGACTTCGCGCGCGTGAAGCTCCGCGCGTCGGCGCCCGTGCAGGCGGGGACGATCGTGAGCCACGCGGTGGAGCTGGTGCGCGCGCATCCGGACGCATCGGGGCGCGCGATCCGCCTGGAGTGCACCGCCGAGGCCACCAGCGCCGAGGTGCTGGGCGACGAGGACCTCCTCCACCGCGCCTTCCTCAACCTGGTGCTGAACGCCGCGCAGTGGGCGGGCCCGGGCGGCAAGGTGGAGGTGGAGGCCGACGTGATCCAGTCCGATCTCCTCTCCGCCGCCATGAGCAGCACCCGCGCCCTGCGCGTGCGCGTGACCGACACGGGCCCCGGCGTGCCGCCGGACGAAGTGGAGCACGTCTTCGACCCGTTCTTCACCCTGCGCCCCGGCGGCACGGGGCTGGGCCTCGCCCTGGTGCAGCGCGCCGCGGAGGCCCACGGCGGCGCCGTCTTCGTGGACGAGCCCCGCGGCGACGGCTGGGGCGCGACGTTTACGCTCTATCTTCCGGCGCTGGATGGGGAGGGAAGTGCGTGAGTGCGTCAGTGCGTGAGTGCGCTACGAACCAAACGCACTAACGCACTCACGCACTCACGCACCCTTCTGTTCAGCACTTAGCACTCAGCACTCAGGACTTCCCCACCATGTCCGACGCCACGAAAATCCTCGTCATCGACGACGAAACCGCCATCCTCGACACCCTCCGCATCCTCCTGCGCCGGGAGGGCTTCCAGGTGGAGACCGCCGTGGGGGGGCAGCAGGGGGTGGCGAAGATGGAGGAGCTGCGCCCGGACGTGGTGCTCAGCGACGTGCGGATGCCAAACGTGGGCGGGCTGGAGGTGCTGCTGGCCGCGAAGGAGCTGGACCCGTCGCTTCCGGTGATCCTGATGACGGCGCAGGCGTCGCTGCAGACGGCGATCCGCGCGGTCAACGAGGGGGCGTTCTACTACATCCAGAAGCCCTTCGCCAACGACGAGATGGTCGCCATCTGCCGCCGGGCGGCGGAGAGCCGGCAGCTCAAGCGCGAGAACCAGGCCCTCAAGACCGAGATCCGCCGCCGCGACCGGGGCGACTCCGCGCGCCCCATCGGCCGCAGCAAGCGCTTCCTGGACGTGCTCAAGACGGCCGAGACCGCCGCCCCCACGGACTCCACCATCCTTGTGACGGGGGAGAGCGGCGCGGGCAAGGAGGTGATCGCCAAGTACATCCACGAGATCTCCGGGCGCTCGGACGGGCCCTTCGTCTCCATCAACTGCGGCGCCCTCCCCGAAAGCCTGCTGGAGAGCGAGCTCTTCGGCCACACCAAGGGCTCCTTCACCGGCGCGCACCGCGACAAGCAGGGCCTCTTCGTCGCGGCCAAGGGCGGCACGTTCTTCATGGACGAGGTGGGCGAGATGTCGCCCGCTACGCAGGTCAAGCTCCTGCGCGTCCTGCAGGAGCGCGAGGTGATCCCCGTCGGCGCGACGGAGGCGGTGCCGGTGGATGTTCGCATCGTGGCCGCAACGAATCGCGACCTGGAGGAGGAGATCCGCCGCGGCGGCTTCCGCAGCGACCTGTACTACCGCCTCAACGTCATCACCGTCCACCTCCCCCCGCTGCGCGATCGCGGCGAGGACGTGCCGCTGCTCGCCTCGTTCTTCCTGGAGCGCTTCGCGGGCGGGCGCGGGAAGGAGACGCCGCGGCTTTCGCAGGAGGCGGTCGACGCGCTGGCGTCGTACGACTGGCCCGGCAACGTCCGCGAGCTGGAGAACGCCCTGGAGCGCGCCGCCGTCCTCACCGCCGACGGCGAGATCCAGGTGTCCGCGCTCCCCACGCGCATCACGGAGCGCGCCCCGCAGCCCCTCGTCTCCGCCGCCCTGCCGCCCAACCCGACGCTGGAGATCATTGAGCGGGCCTACATCCACTGGGTCCTGCACTCCGAGAGCGGCAACAAGACCCGCGCCGCCGAGGTGCTGGGGATCGATCCGTCGACGTTGTACCGGAAGCTGCTGCGGTATGGGATGGATGCGGGGTGAGGGGGCTCGCCCGGAACCCCCTCCCTGCTCGTTCCTCGCTGCCCCTCCCCCAAACTGCTGCTACCCATTACCCAGATCTTGGGCAGCGGCACGATACCCGTGGGTGATGTCCATCAGGCGGCGAAAGCCAGTCCAGATGCTCTTCACCCCGGGATCGCCGTCGCCCTTGCGGCCCATGAAGCCGCCGAGCCCGGCGATCTGCCGTACAGCTTCTTTCATCGTGGGCGGCTGGAGCGGCTCCGCCTTCTTCCGTCCCGGACGGACGAGACTCAGCGCCCTCCACTCGTCCTCTTCCAGCACGAGCGTGCACGGTGCATTCGGCTCCGCGCGGACGTAGTACGTCATGTGAAGCAGGCGCCACGCGATGATCGAGTAGAGGACCAGCGCACGCTTCATCCGCTCCGCGGTTTCCAGCTGTAGCTTCTCGATCCCGCAGCCGCTCTTCAGCGTGTAGTGGAAGCGCTCCACACGCCAGCGTAGTGCGTACGACTTCACGCACCAGACGGCCTCCTCCAGAGTCCCCGCCTCGCGCGTGCTCAGCAGCAGCCACTCGACTCGCTCGCTCCCACCCGTCGTCTCGTCCACCTCGCGCGCCAGCACCACGCTTACCTCGACAGGCGAGAGCCCCTTTCCATTGGTGCCGTTGCGCGGCTTCTCCAGGACCACGCGCGCGCTCCGGATCTCGAGGACCGCCTCCCGCTCCTCGCGCTTCCTGCTTCTTGGCAGCGTCAGCCGGAGCCGCCCCAGCACGGGCGCCGCCTCCACGGCCTGGATCAGGTGGCTGTACTCCGGATCCCTGAGCTTCCGGTTGTGCGTCGCCCGCACCAGCAGGTCCATGCCCGCACGGCGCGGCATTCCGAGCAGCGAGTAGCAGTCCGCCTCGCGGTCGCCCACGTACACGAAGGGGAGCGCGGCCGGCAGCAGCTTCTGGCAGGCTTCCGCCCCGGTGCGCCACTTCCAGCTCTCCTTGTCGTCCGGCGCACGCTTGCGGCGCGTCTTCTTCTTGCCCCCTGCCTCCTCGCCCTCCGCCTCCTCTCGTGCCCAGACCTGCTGGTCGAGGAGCCCGAGCGGGACACCCTCCGGAGAGACGGCGAGCACGCTGTGGACCTTCAGCCCACGGCAGTGCGCGCCATCGATCGGACCCGCTCCCTCCAGCGAGGAGAGCCCCGTGAAGTCCAACTCCGTGGTGTCGCTCAGAGCCAGGACGTAGGAATGCTCGGCCGCACGTTCAGCCGTCCTCGCCATGTGAGGCGCAAGCCACTCCTGAGAATCGTTGTCCAAGTCCAAGTGACGATACGCTGCCTTGGTTCTCGCCGCACTGCCGCAGGCGACCGGGATGGAAGCCTGCGGCTGCTTCGACAACGCGGTCAGCAGGTGTACCGCCCGCCTGTTTCGCCGCTTGTCGCCCAGATCCAGCCCCTGCATCTCCTGCTCCACCCAACTCATCATCCCACCTAGGCGCCTGCTGGTTTACGTTTAGCTCGGTTGTGCTCTCCGTAAACCTTTGTTCGGTCTTTGTTCGGGATGTGGGTAATGGGTAGCAAACTGCTGGGGGAGGGGCGTTTAGCGTGCGTCTGTGCGCGGTGCGGGGCGCGGCGTACGGGCGGGCACGGGCAGCCACGTGGGGCGGCCCCTACGGGATTCGCGTGCGGGGGCGGAGGTCGAGGTGGCGGAAAGGGTGGGCAGACACGTGGGTCTGCCCCTACGAGATCGGCGTGGGGGGCGGAGGTCGAAGAAGCGAAGGGTGGGCGATGTGCAGCGCGGGCGAAGTTCTCCCCCTCACCCGCCCTGCGCCCCCGCAGGCGGGGGAGGGGGTCGGGGGGAGGGGGCCCCCCGCCCCGGTACAGAACCTGCCGAACCGGACGTCCTTACTCACAAAGCGGAGGGTGCCGATGAAGGTTCGGAGAGCGTAGTGCGGTTGCTCGTGATCGTGCCCGTCGGGGATGCGGACGAGGGGCTGCTGCAGGCGCTCGCAGACGACCTGGGGCCGCGGCTGGGGCTGGAGTGCGCGGTCGGCGCGGGGCTCCCGCTGCGGGAGGAGTGGTGGGACGGCGAGCGCCGCCGCTTCCTCTCCGGTCCCATCGTCGATGCGCTGCTGGAGTGCGCGGACCAGTCGGGGCGGGACCCGCGCGAGTGCTGGTGGCTCGGCGTGGCGGAGGCGGGGCTGTGCGCGCCGGAGTACGACGTCGTCTTCGGCGAGGCGACGATGGACGGGCCCTGCGCGGTGGTGGGGCTCGCGTCGCTGCGCGTGCCCTGCGCGGACGGCACCTCCGCTCTCTGGCCGCGCCTGGTCACCTCCTCCGTGCACGAGCTGGGGCACCTGGCGGGGGCCGAGCACTGCGCGAATCCGCGGTGTGTAATGTACCCCTCGCGCGACATCGCGGACACGGATGGGAAGGGGAACTCCTTCTGCGGAGCGTGCTTCCAGTGGGACGCCGAACATGGAGCTTGATCCGCGGGCGGCGCTAGTATACTTTGTAAAGAGCACCCCTCCCGCACACTCCCAGTCGTCCCATACCGGCTCATTCATGAACCACGAGTCACCCCGGTCGCTGCGGCGCGCGTACCTGGATTGGGTCGAAGAGCAGGTCGAGAACTTCAAGGACGAGATCCCCCGCTCCGAGCTCCTGCGGATCGCGGACGAGGTGGTGCGCGAGCTCCGGATGACGGACTCGGGCCAGTACCAGCTCACCGAGCTCCTCATCTGCCACGCGATGGACAAGCGGATCGCGCGCTCGCTCAAGCTGCCGGGGTACCGCTCGTGGAGCGCCCAGCGCCTCGCCGCGCTCAACGCGCCCCTCTTCCCGCCCGACCTGTCGCCGCCACCGCCGCCGCGCACGGCTCCGGCGCCGTTGCCCGCGGTGAAGGTTCCCCTGGTCTGTGTCGGTTGAACACGTGCGCTGATCACAAACGGCTACACACTGCGGCGCGAGCAACCTTGCTCGCGCCGCAAGTCGTTGTGTCCGTTTGGCTTGGGGTCGTGCACACTCTCGGTATGCGCCGTGCACAGGCTGGACACCGCGCCTTCTACAGCGGCGGTCCTTTATCCCGAGTTATCCTGATGATCGATCCACATAAATCCTGCCCCAACCTCCCCGCCGAAGCGCGGGAGATCGTGGGGATCGTGGTGCAGGGAGTCCCGTCCCTGCCCGTGCGCCCCCACCTTGCGTTTATGTGGGGCCCCGAAGCGGCGCCCGTTCCATCCATCGCATTTGGACGCGAGCGCAACCAAGCGGCGTAGCTCCCCGGGCAAAAATGATGATCTGACGCGGAGGCGCGGAGGAGTTCTCTCTGCGCCTCCGCGTCTCCGCGTTGGGCATGCAGTTCTGGGCGGTGCCGAACAGCGTGGACGGCACGCGCTCTGCGACTCACCAGGACCCGGCCCCCTATCGAGCTCCGGAGCAGCCTCATGCCGCGGTCAGGGCTGCTCTTGGAACGGTGCGATCACCTGCCCGAGCCATCGGTACTCCGCTCGCGGAACTGGTTCGCGTGTCGACCGCCTCGCTCCCGTTGCGGCGCGGTTAATGCGCGGAGGTGCGGGCCCGCCCAGGAAACGCCAAAATGGAACCGCACTCACCGCTCTCCTTCGAGCTGCCGAACTCCGGTGGCTCCAGCCGCGACGAACTCGAAGCGTGGCTCCCTCAACTTAGAGCCTGGAAATCCGAGCACGCCACGGAACGCACCACCGTGGCGATGCTGGAGCGCCGCGAACGCTGGGCCGTCGGCAGGCTGGCCGAACTTGCTCTGCAGGGCAGGTGAACCCCGCGTGCATCCAGTGAAAGGATGACAGGAGCTCGCCAGCCGCGCGGTGGCGCGGTGATCGAGCCGGCGACGGCGTCCACGCGGGCGCAGCGGATCGGCCTGTTGCTGGGCCCGGCCGTCTTCGCGCTCCTGGTGGCGCTTCCCGCCCCGCCGGGTCTGGACACGCCCGGTTGGCGAGTGGCGGCGGTGGCCGCGTGGATGGGGGTGTGGTGGGTTTCGGAAGCGCTGCCGCTCGCGATGACGGCGCTGCTCCCGCTCCTCCTCTTTCCCCTGGTGGGCGCGCGCGACGTGGACGAGGCGGCGGCTCCGTACGCGGACCCGGTGGTCTTCCTCTTCCTCGCTGGCTTCATGCTCGCGGCCGCGATGCAGCGGTGGGGGCTGCACCGGCGCATCGCGCTCGCGCTGGTGCGCGCCACCGGCACCCGTCCCACGGGGCTGGTGGCGGGGTTCATGCTCGCCACGGCGTTCATCAGCATGTGGGTGAACAACACCGCCACCGTGCTGATGGTGCTCCCCATTGCGCTCTCGGTGGTCGAGCTGGTGAACCAGTGCGACGCCGAAGAGCCGAACTTTCCCCCGGCTCTTATGCTGGGCGTCGTCTACGCGGCGGCCATCGGCGGGCTCGGCACCCTCATCGGAACCCCGCCCAACGCGCTCCTCGCCGGCTTCCTGGCGAAGACGTACGACATCGAGATCGGATTCCTGCAGTGGATGCTGGTGGGCGTCCCCCTCGTGCTGGTCCTCCTCCCCCTCACCTGGCTCCTTCTCACCCGCGTCGTGCTTCCGCTGGGCAGCGCGGAGGTCGTGGGCGGCCGCGAGCTGATCGCCCGCGAGATCGCTTCGCTCGGGCCGGTCTCGCGGGCGGAATGGACGGTGGGGATCGTGTTTCTCGTCACCGACGCGCTGTGGATCGCGCGCCCGGCACTCGGCCGCTGGGTTCCGGGGCTCTCGGATGCCGGGATCGCGCTGGCGGGCGCGGTGGCTCTCTTCGCCCTGCCGGCGGCGCGGGGGACGCGCGTTTTGGACTGGGAAACCGTGGTGCGCCTGCCCTGGGACGTGCTCATCCTCTTCGGGGGCGGGTTGAGCCTGGCGGCGGGGATCGCGGGGACGGGGCTCGGGCCCTGGATCGGCGACGCCCTGTCTGGGGTGGGCGGATGGCCGCCGCTGGCCGTGGCCATCGCCGTGGCGGCCTTCATGGTGGTGCTGAGCGAGGTGGCGAGCAACACAGCCGCCGCGGTCACCTTTCTCCCGGTGATCGCGGCGCTCGCCGTCGGCATCGGCGACGGGCCCGTGCTCCTGGCCACCGTAGCGACGCTGGCGGCGAGCGGCGGGTTCATCCTTCCCGTAGCGTCGCCGCCCAACGCAATCGCGTATGGAACCGGCCACGTGACCCCCGCCCAGATGGCCCGCGGCGGAGCGTGGATGGATGCGGTGTTCGCGCTGCTCGTTCCCCTGCTCGCGTTCGCTCTGGTAGGCTGGTTCTTTCCGCACTGAACGGTGGAAGCTCCGGCCGGGCGCTAAGCCGTGACGGTCGCGGGAGCGGCCGACCCGGACGGAATCACGAGGACGCTGCAGGGCGCATCCCGCACGACGGCTTCGGCCACGCTGCCCAGGATCGCTCTCGCGCCGCCGCTGCGCCCGTGGGTCCCCACGACGACCAGCTCCGCGGGCCACTCCGCGGCCTCCGCGACGGCTTCGCGGGCGGGGGCGCCGGTCCTGATTCGCGTCTCCACCCGGACTCCCTCAGGGAGCTCCGCCACGAAGGCATCCAGGCGCTCCCGCGCCGCGCTCGCCAGGTGGTCGTGGAGTCCCGGAATGGGGAGGTCCATCTCCAGTCCGACCACCAGGAGGACGCGCGCCTCGACCGTCCCCTTGTCGCAGAGGGCGCGGATCACCGCGAGCCCCTCTTCCACCATCTGGAGCGCCCGGGGCGAGCCCACGTCCACGCAGAAGAGGACTCGCGGACAGGCGGCAAGCTCGCCGTGCAGCACCAGGATCGGCGTCCGCGCTCCGTGGAGCACCCTCTGCGCGGTGGTGCCCAGGAGCGCCGCCCCCACACGCCCGCGCCGCGTGGGCCCGACGACGAGGAGGCAATCGCCGCCACAGGTCGCTTCGTGGAGGATGGCTGGCGCCTCACCGGGCTCGGCACGACAGTGTACCTCGCACTCGCCCGCCATGCCGCCGACCAATCCCTCCAGCCGCGCCTGCATCCCCTCCGCGTAGTGGCGCAGCGGGTCGGGGGCGTGAGTAGAGAGGCGGAGATAGGTATCTACGAAGGGGTCGGACACGTCGAAGGCGTGCACCAGCTCCAGCGGGAGCCCTGAGCGCGCGGACAGCCCCGCGGCGGCCTGGAGCACCGCGTCTGGTTCCTGGACGGTGCCAACCCCGGCGACAAGCTTTCGAATGCTCATGATGGACTCGTGGAAAATGTGAGGACGGGTGGAGTGCCCATCCGCGTCAGACGTTGCTTCTCGCGGCTGCGACTCGACGGGACCGCCAGAGCGATGGGGGAACCAGCAGCACGCACACCTTGGAGTCGCGGGCGACGGCGGAGGTGACGCTGCCGACCAGCGCGCGGCTCACCGCCCCACGGCCGTGCGTCGCGAGAACCAGGAGTCCCGCGCCCTCGTCGTGGGCGTAGCGGACGATCTCCTCCGCCTCGGACTTACCCCAGAGCAGCTCCTCGCGAACGGAGATGCTCGACCGATGCGCGGCGCGGGCCAGCGCGGCTCCAACGTCGCGATGGAGCTCCGGCCCCACGCGCGCATGCCCGCTCGCCAGCCCGTCGAGCCCCATCAGCGCCGGCGGAAGGACGTGCACGACGCGGACGTCGAGCGCCGGGCCCACGGAGGGTGTGCTGCCGGGTCCGAGCTGCCCTCCCCAATCCAGGGCGAGGTCGAGTGCCTCGCGGGCGGGATCGGATAGATCGACCGGCACCACGATGCGGTGGAGCGGAAGGTTGAAGTAGCAGCGTACGACGAGGCAGGGCACGTCGGCGGAGCGGACGATCCGGTCGGCCGTGCTCCCCAGGATGCGCTGCTCCACTCCGCCCTTTCGGTGCGGCCCCAGGACTACCAGGTCGGCGGAAACCTTGAGGGCCGCGGCGAGGATGGCGCGGTGGGGGACGTCGATCACGACCTCGCGGCTCGCGACGGCGGCACCGGGCGGAAGGACCGCCGCGAGCTGGGCATCGACGGCCCGCTCGGCGCTGTGGATCCGGCCCTGGAAGGTGGGGGTTCCGTCCACCGGGTCAAGGTGCGGATTCGGCGGGAAGTCGTACACGTGCACCACGTGGAGCGCGGCCCCCGTGCGCGCCGCGATTGCGCCCGCCGCGCGGAGCACCTCGTTGGAGATCTCCGACAGATCTGTGGCGGCGAGAATGGAGCGGATCGCGAGCGGTTCCATGATGTTGTTGTCCAGGGTCATGAGCATCACAGAGAGAGCACGGAGGGAACGCCAAAGCCACGGAGAACGCCTTCTGCATTTCTCTCGGTTGCCTCTGTGGCTCTGTGTGAGGCCATCTGTTTCACATCTCTCCCGGCGCTCCCGCCTCGGAGCGCGCATCGACGAGCCGCTCGAGGAGGGCGATCTGCCGCCGCTGCATCTCTACCAGCTCCGCCCAGCCGCGTTCCCGCAGATCGTCCAGCTTCTCGTGCAGCCCCTGGACCTCGATCTCCGCCTTCAGGTTCACCTCGTAGTCCAGCGAGGCGGCCAGACGGTCCTTGGCGGTGTGCCGGTTCTGCGCCATCAGGATCACCGGCGCCTGCAGCGCCGCCACCGTGGAGAGCACCAGGTTCAGCAGGATGTAGGGATACGGGTCGAACGGGCTCCCGCGGCGCAGGATCCACGAGTTGAGGAGCACCCATCCCACCAGGCAGGCGACGAAGCCCAGCACGAACGGCCACGAACCGCCGAACGCCGCGATCCGGTCCGACATGCGGTCCCCGATGCTGCGCGTCTCGCTAAACTCGTGGTCGGTATTGCGCGCGATGGGCTTGCGGTGAACCACGTGATCCATCACCCGCCGCTCGATCGCGGACAGATGCTCCCATTCCCGTCTCAGCAGCCCGGGGGCGAGGTCCTGCGGTTGGTCCGGCATCGGCGATGGCCTGGGGAAGATGGACTCCGCCCTGGGCACGCGGCGGGGAGGGTAGCGGGGTTACGCGCGGGTCGTCAACGCGCCGCGCACACGGAGCCTCTCGGCCTCCGCCCACACCACGTGATCCGCCAGGCGATGCAGCGCGCCGGTGGTGTCGTGGCCCATGCGGTACGTATCCGCACCCGGACCGTTGTTGAAGTCGTCCACGAAGGCGCCCAGCGACGCGAGGTACGCGGCGGCCGTCGCGCGTTCCTGCGGATCCGCGCTGGCGTGCTCCCGCTCCAGGCGGACGCGCTGTTCCTCGATGCTGGAAATCTCTGCTTCGTACATGGTACCTCACTGCGAGATGGCTCCGGCTCGGGCCGGCACGCGCGGGCTACGCTCAGACTCCGTATGGTGAAGCGGTTAAGCAACATATGGTTTACTAACCATTTGGTCAACAGCGGAACGGGGCCGTGGCGAGGCCCTGGGCCAGGGCGGCTGGAGGTGGAAACGAGACGAGGCCGCCGGGCAGGGTGCCCGGCGGCCTCGCTTGTGGTGACCGAAGTGGCGCTACTCGGGGCGCGTGCCTCCCACCGCCGGGTCGCCCTTGGACTCGCCGCCGCGCTCGTGCACTACGACGTTTTCCGAGTCGGGGCGCTGCTCGCTGGGCGTATTCATGACGTGCTGCTTGTCTTCCGGAACGCCGGCCACCTTCTGGCCATAGCCGCCCGGCGTCTTGTCGTCGGCCGAGTCCACCAGCCCGGGGGCCGAGAAGTCGGGGCCGCCGCCGGGGGCGTCCGCGAAGCCGGCCTCGTCGAACGCCTGCTCGCCGAGCGGGTCCGCGTCGTCGATCTCCTCGGGGTCGAAGCCGGGATCGATGTTGCGCTTGGGCATCAAGTGCTCCTGGTGTGGGTTATGGGCGCCGCGGCCGTGGGCGCGGCGGAATGCTGAACTCGACGTCGTAGCCGTACCGGTCGGCCCAGGCACGGAGCGCGCGGTCGCCGCCCCGCCCGTACGCCGGACTCCGGCGCGGGGGGACGTGGTAGCCGCGGTCGTAGCGCGGGCCGGGTGCCGGCATCCCCTGCGCCCCGTGCGGAAGCATGGGCCAGGCCATGGGCCCCATCATCGGGTCCCAGCCAAAGGGGACGAAGGGGAAGGGCACCGGCGGTCCGTAGTCCGGCCGCGGCGGCGCACCCTGGTAGCCGCGGTCGTAGCGCCCCTGCCCGCGGTCGTACCCTCGCGGTCCGCCGCGGAAGCCGCGGTCGTATCCCCGGTCGTAGCCGTGCCTGTATGGCATCCTCGCCTCCTCGTTGGCCGTGCGGGCTCGTCGGACGGCGCGCTCCGCAAGGTCCGTGCGTGAATAGCGGAACGCGCATTGCAGAAGGTGTTTACAGGGTCGGGCGCGTGGGCGCGCGGCTGCGGGCCTTTCGCGCGGAGGTCGGGTGCTCACGATCGTGTTTTGCCTGGCTCTGGCCGCCATTGCCGCACCGGGGCTCGCGGCGCTGTACCTGGCCCGCCTCCCCTTCGCGCCCGAGTGCCCGCACTGCCGCGCGGTCACCAGCCCGCACCGGGGGCGGAGCGCGCTGGACCGGCTGGTGGCCGTGATGGCGGCCACGCCGGTGCGGAGGTGCGCGCGGTGCGGGTGGGCCGGGCGGATGCGCTGGAAGCTCGCCCCCCAGCGCGCCGCCGCGCGGCAACGGTAGGTCTCCTCAATGGACACCCCCACGGCTCGGGCGCTCCGGGCCAGGAGCAGCGCATGGAGCAGCGGATCCTGTCGGACCGGGACCTTTGGATGCTGGTCGCGTCGGGGCACCTCAACCTGCGCGGCGCCGTTCTGGACGGGGCGCGGCTGGAGCGCGCGAACCTGGCCGGTGCCAACCTGGAGCGCTCCTCGCTGCGCGGGGCGCAACTGGCCGGGGCCAATCTCAAGGGCGCCAACCTGAGCGGCGCCGAGCTGGAGGGCGCCGACCTCAAGGGCGCCGACCTGATCGAAGCCAACCTCACCGAAGCCTATCTCAAGAGCGCCGGCCTGTGGGGCGCCTATCTGGAGCGCGCCACGCTGGAGTGGGCGTACATGGAGGGGGCCTACCTGGAGTGGGCCTACCTCAAGCGCGCGCACCTCACCGGCGCGTACCTCAAGGGCGCGATTCTGACCGGCGCGGACATGGAGAAGGCGAACCTCAAGGGCGCCAACCTCACCGGCGCCTACCTGCGCGGGGTGGAGCTGGGCGGTGCGATGCTGGAGTACGCCACGCTGGAGCACGCGGACCTGGGCGGCGCCAAGCTGCACGGGGCCGACCTCAAGGGCGCCAACCTTACCGGCGCCACCCTCGTCTCCGCCGACCTCTCGGGCGCGGACCTTTCCGGCTGCACGCTCAAGGGCGCGGACCTCAGCGGGGCCAACCTGGAGCGCGCCAACCTCACCGGCGCCGACCTGGAGCGCGCCGAGCTGGGCGACGCGCGCGTCACCACCGAGCAGCTGGAGTCCGCGGTGCGCGAGGTGGAGCGGGAGCAGCGCACCGCCTGAACTGCTGGGCTCACACAGAGACACAGAGACACAGAGGAAGAACGGCGAAGAGTCATTGCTGTTCCTCTGTGGCTTTCTTTTTCCTCCCCGTCTCCGTGTGAAACTGCTGTTGCGACGCTTCGCGCGGCGGTCTAAGTTGACCGCCCCAGCATGCGAGCAACGCAGCACGGAGCCATCCGGTTTTATGCGCAACTCCGCCGCACCCGCCCATCCCGCGCAGTCTTTCGTGGAACAGCGCCGCAAGCGCATCCTCTGCTCCATCAACCGTACCCCGCACGACTATCCCGGCGCGGAGACGCTTTCGCCCGAGCGGCTCGAGTTCATCCGCCGCGAGGCGGAGGAGCTGTACTGGAACGAGCTTTCGTGGGAGCAGCTCACCGACGAGGAAGCGGTCGCGGGCGGCCACATGACCGAGATGGTCTTCCCCGGCTTCCTCGCCTACGTGGACGGGCTGCTGGTGGACCACGTCCCCGCTGGCGCCCCGAGCCCGGCGCGCCCCCACCCGGACGCCGTCGAGGAGATCCTAACCTTCGTCGCCGAGCGATACGCCGCCGCCACGCGCGAGCTGGAGGCCGGCATCGACTCGCAAAAGGTCGTCTGGGCGCGGATGATGTCGTCGGAGCTGGTCGATCTGGTGCTGTACCGGCTGTACCGGCTTTCGCCCGACGAGGTGGAAGCTTTGGAAGACAGGGACTAGGGACCACGATTTGGCGACCACACTGTTGTACCTGATCCCTAATCGCTGATGTCCCCCTCCCGTCCCGGCTTCCGCTACCTCGCCGGCGCTCCCCTCCTGATCGCGCACCGCGGCGGCTCCGGCCTCGCGCCCGAGAACACTCTCACTGCGTTCCGGCGCGCGCTGGAGTGGTGGCGCGCGGACGTGCTGGAGATCGACGTCCAGCCGACGCGCGATGGGGATGCGGTGGTGATCCACGATCACACCGTGGACCGGACGACGGACGGCAGCGGGCCCGTGTGCGAGTTGACAGTGGGGGAGCTGGCAAGCCTGGATGCGGGGTACTGCTTCACGCCGGACGGGGGCGCCACCTTCCCCTTCCGCGGCGCGGGCGTGCGCATCTCCACCCTGCGCGAGGTGCTGGAGGCGCTGCCTCACGCGCGCGTGAACGTGGAGATCAAGGACGCGCGGGCGCAGGAGCCGGTGTGGGAGACGGTACGGTCGCTGGGGGCGGAGCAGCGCGTGCTGATCGCTGCGGGGGATCGAAAGAACCGCGCGCGCTTCGCCGCGTATCCCGGTCCCACCAGCGCGTCGTCGCAGGAGATGTACGCCTTCTACGCCCTCCACAAGCTGCGCCTCGGCCGCCTTTACCGCCCGACTGTCGATGCGTGGCAGATGCCCGACCGCCACGGCGGCCGGCAAGTGCTCGATCCGCTTTGGGTGCGGGAGGCGCACGCAAAGAACGTGGCCGTGCACGTGTGGACGATCGACGAGACGGAGGACATGCGCCGCCTCCTCTCGTGGGGCGTCGACGGCATCGTGAGCGACCGTCCGGACCGCCTGGCGCGCGTCCTCCACGAAGTCGCCGCGCGCCCGCTTCCCCCCGGCCCGCCGGCGGGCGAGATGGAGCCCTGGCTGGCGCGGTTGTTGCGCGCCTGAGCGGCCCTCCGCACACGGTACAACGCGCTTACCAGGGACAGACGATGCCGCCTTACGACGGGGGCTACGGCCGCCAGGGCGCCGGAAACGGCTTCAACCGCAACCCCGGCTACGGCGGCGGGATGGGACAGCGCCCGAGCCGCTACGACGGCAGCTTCGGCGGACACATGGGCCACAACGCTGGCGGCGACGAGGGCACGTTTGGCCCCGCGCGCTACGGCCTCGGCCCGTACCACCAGCGCCTCCGCAAGCGCCAGCGCCCGGACGAGGAGTTGAAGAGCGACGTGGAGGACGCCCTCTTCTACGACACCTGGGTGGACGCCGAGGCGATCACGGTTGAGGTGAGCGGCGGCGTCGTCACCCTGCGCGGCGAGCTCCCCGACTACGACGAAGTGCGCTACGCCACCGACGACGCCTGGGACGTGGACGGCGTGCGCGGCGTGCGCTCCGAGCTGCGCGTGAACAGCGCCCGCCGCCCCCCGCTGGACCAGGTCGGCGGCCGCCGCGCCTGACGCGCCGATCCCCCACCCCCCGCTCCCCCGCGTTCGGGGGAGGATGGGGGTGGGGACCCTGAACCCGTGCCCACCACCGACCTCCCCACCCGCTTCCGCGACCGCCTGCGCGCCCTTGGCCTCGACGCCGATGCGCACGTGCTGGTCGCGCTCTCCGGCGGGATGGACTCGGTGGTGCTCCTCCATCTGCTCCGCTTCACCGCCAAAGCACGCGTGACGGCGGCGCACTTCGACCACGCGATGCGCCCCGCCAGCGACGCCGACGCACGTTGGGTGCGCGGCCTCTGCACTGCGTGGGGCGTCCCGCTGGTGGAAGCGCGCGCCGCGGAACCGCTGCGCACCGAGGATGACGCACGACGCGCGCGCTACCGCTTCCTCCGCGAGGCGCAGTCCGCCGAGGGCGCCACCCACCTCGCCACCGCGCACCACGCGGACGACCAGGCGGAGACGGTGCTCTTTCGCGTGCTGCGCGGGACGGGCGTCGCCGGACTCGCCGGCATCCCGGAGCGCGGCGAGGGCGGCCTCGTGCGCCCGCTCCTCCCCTTCTGGCGCGCGGAGCTGCGGGCGTACGCGCGCGAGAACGGCCTGCGCTGGCGGTGCGATCCCACCAACCGGGCACTCGGCCCCGCGCGCAACCGCATCCGGCACGACCTCCTCCCGCATATCGAAAAGACGATTGCGCCCGCCACGCGCCGCAGCCTGGTGCGCCTGGCCCGGCTCGCGCGCGCCCACGAAGACGAGTGGGCGGTGCTGGCGGAGCGCGCGGCGGCGGAGTGCGTGCGGTGGGAATCCAGCGGGGCCGCGCTTGTTCGGGACCGGCTCGCGGCTTATGATTCGCCGGTCGCGGCGCGCGTGGTGCGCGGGGTGCTCCGCCGCTTCGGGGTGGTGCCGGGGCGCGCCGGAACACGCTCGGCGCTACAGTTTATCACATCCGCACCGAGTGGACGCGTCCACCTGCTCCCCGGCGGCACCCACCTGATCCGCAGCGACCTCGGTCTGGCGCGGGTGGAGCCGCTGGGCGACGCACCCCCGCCCGACCGCTCCCTGGTGATCGGCGGCGGCGAGGGGGAGGGGACGCTGCGGGTGGGCGGGCGCGAGATGCGCGTCCGCTGGGGCGCGAGCGGCGAGGAGGTCACCGTCGCCGCGCAACGCCTTCCGCTCACCCTACGCGGCTGGCTCCCGGGCGACCGGATGAAGACCCGCGCGGGGACGAAGAAGCTGAAGAAGCTCTTCCTGGAAGCGCGCATCCCCCGCCACCAACGGGCGCGCGCCGCGGTACTCGCGGACGCGGAGGGGCGCGTGCTCTGGGCCCACGGGCTCGCCCGCGCGGCCGACGCCGAGCCCCTTCCGGGCGAGGCCACGATCACCATCTCGATCACCGATGCCTGATACGGATCTGACCCTGGCCCGCACCGGCGGCCGCAAGCTGAAACGGATCGTCTACAGCGCCGACCAGATCCGGGAGCGCGTGGAGGAGATGGGGCGGCAGATCGCCGCCGAGCTGCCCGCCGACGAGCCGGTGCTGGTGCTGGGACTCCTCAAGGGGTCGTTCATCTTCCTCAGCGACCTCGTCCGCGAGATCACCCGGCCGCTGCAGGTAGACTTCCTGGTGGCGAGCAGCTACGGCAGCGGGACCACCACCAGCGGCGAGGTGAAGCTGCTGTACGATCCCAACGCCGAGTTCAGGGACCGCCACGTCATCGTGGTGGAGGACATCGTGGACAGCGGCACCACCCTCAACCGCCTCCTCCCGATGCTGGAGGAGCGCGGGCCGCGCTCGCTGGAGGTGTGCACCCTCCTCCACAAGCACGTCGCCACCACGCTGGTGAAGGAGCCCCGCTGGGTAGGGTTCGATGCTCCGCACGAGTTCCTGATCGGCTACGGTCTGGACCACTCGGAGGACTTCCGCAACCTGCCGTTCATCGGGAGCCTGTAGGCCGCGCCGCACCTAGCGGCACGGAACAAGTACGCGTCGCGGAGGCGTCCTCAAGGGGCGCACGTCCGCGCAGGGAATAGACATGGCAGAACGCGACAACGGTTCACCCAAGCCGCCCTCCCGCTGGGGGCGTGCCACGCGCACGGCCACCTTCTGGGGGGCCATCGTGCTGGTCTCCATCGCCCTGGTGTCGCTCAACTCGGGGCGCGCCACGCCGACCGCGGAGATCGACTACACGCAGCTCCGCAAGCAGATCGCCGCGGGCAACGTGATCGAGGCGGAGTTCGTGGGCGAGCGCGAGCTGCACGGAAAGACGCGCACCCCGCTGCAGACGGGGCGCGGCGCCGCGGCCAGCCAGTTCACCCTCCTCCTTCCGCCCAACGCCTCCGAAGAGCTGATCAAGGAGATGAACACGGCGGGGATCAAGATCGGCGCCTCGGAGCCGAACATGGACTGGGGCGTCACGCTGGTGAAGGCGCTCCCCTGGCTCCTGCTGATCGGCTTCTGGGTCTTCATCTTCCGCCAGATGCAGAGCAGCGGGAACAAGGCGTTCCAGTTCGGGAAGAGCAAGGCCAAGCTCCTCACCGGCGA
Organism: Longimicrobium sp.; assembly: GCA_036398975.1. Taxonomy (GTDB): domain Bacteria; phylum Gemmatimonadota; class Gemmatimonadetes; order Longimicrobiales; family Longimicrobiaceae; genus Longimicrobium. Next base: position 42,798 of record DASWNZ010000289.1, on the reverse strand, counting down.
CACCCCGCGCGTGACGTTCGAGGACGTGGCCGGCGCGGTCGAGGCCAAGTTCGAGCTGCAGGAGATCGTCGAGTTCCTCAAGGACCCCAAGCGGTTCTCGCGGCTCGGCGGGCGCATCCCAAAGGGTGCGCTCCTGGTGGGACCCCCCGGGACGGGCAAGACGCTCCTCGCGCGCGCTGTGGCGGGCGAGGCGGGGCGGCCCTTCTTCTCGATGTCCGGCTCGGACTTCGTGGAGATGTTCGTGGGCGTCGGCGCGTCCCGCGTGCGCGACCTGTTCGAGCAGGGGAAGAGCCACGCGCCGTGCATCATCTTCATCGACGAGATCGACGCCGTGGGCCGGCACCGCGGCGCGGGGCTGGGCGGCGGTCACGACGAGCGCGAGCAGACGCTCAACCAGCTCCTGGTGGAGATGGACGGCTTCGAGGCCAACGACGGGGTGATCCTGGTGGCGGCCACCAACCGTCCGGACGTGCTGGACCCGGCGCTGCTGCGCCCGGGCCGCTTCGACCGCCAGGTGGTGGTGGACGCGCCGGACGTAAAGGGGCGCGAGGCGATCCTGCGCGTGCACCTGCGCAAGATCCCCACGGCGCCGGACGTGAGCGTCCCGGTGCTGGCCCGCGGCACGCCGGGGATGGTGGGCGCGGACCTGGCCAACCTGGTGAACGAAGGCGCCCTGCTGGCCGCCCGCCGCAACCGCGACATGGTGTTCATGGCGGACCTGGAGGACGCCAAGGACAAGGTGATGCTGGGAGCCGAGCGCCGCTCGCTGGTGATGCGCGAGGAGGAGCGCCGCCTCACCGCCTTCCACGAGGCGGGCCACGCGGTGTGCGCGCTCAAGATCCAGGGCAACGACCCGCTCCACAAGCTGACGATCGTGCCGCGCGGCCGTGCGCTGGGCCTCGCCTTCACGCTGCCGGAGGACGACCGCGTGTCGGTCACTCGGCAGGAGCTGGAGGCGCAGCTCGCCATGTGCTACGGCGGCCGCATCGCGGAGGAGCTAGTGTTCGGGCGCGAGCGGGTGACTACCGGCGCGTCGAGCGACATCCAGCGCGCGACGGGCGTGGCGCGGCGCTACGTGACGCAGTGGGGCCTTTCGGACGCGGTGGGTCCGGTGGCGATCACCGAGAACAGCCAGGAGGTCTTCCTGGGCCGCGACTTCGGGCAGCGCCGCGAGGTGTCCGAGAAGATGGCGGAGCTGGTGGACGCCGAGGTCTTGCGGGTGCTGAACGAGGCCCTGGAGCGTGCCCGCGTCACCATCACCGAGCACCGCGACCTGCTGGACCGCATGGCCGTCGCCCTCCTGGAGCGTGAGACGCTGGGCCGCGAGGAGATCGACATCCTGGTCGCCGGCAAGGAGCTCCCGCCCATGCGCCCGGAGCCGACCTACGGCCCGCCGGACCTTCCGTCGTCCCCGCCCGCCATCAAGGACCGCCCGTCCATCGGGGTGGAGGGGTTGAAGCCGAGGCTCGCGTAAAGTGCGTTAGTGCGTTAGTGCGGGGGGATGCCGACCATTCGGCATCCCCCCGTTTTCTTATGCCGAAGGGGAAAAGCCTCACACAGAGCCACAGAGGGGAAAGGCGAGGGCACAGAGAAGCCCTTTCCCATTCTTGCAGTTCCCCTCTGCGGCTCTGTGTGAGACAAGTCGGTAAGGCCTAGCCGCCGCGCTGGCCCCGTCTTACTTTCGGCGAGGCACCCCACTTCTCCCCCGCACCACTGGGCACTTGGCACTCGGCACTGGGCACTGGCTCCTCCCCCGTCGCGCGCTGTCGCTGGATCGCCCGCTGGTCATGGGCATCCTGAACGTGACGCCGGACAGCTTCAGCGACGGGGGCCGGTTCCGCGGCGCGGGGCCGGCCCTCGCGCGCGCCCGGGAGCTGGCCGCCGCCGGCGCCGATCTTCTCGACGTGGGCGGGGAGAGCACCCGTCCCGGCGCCGCCGAGGTCGACGCGGAGGAGGAGATGGAGCGCGTCCTTGCCGTCATCGAAGCGATCCGCGCGGAGCTGGACGTGCCGGTGTCGGTGGACACGCGCAAAGCCGAGGTCGCCCGGGCCGCGCTGGATGCGGGGGCGGAGGTCGTCAACGACGTCTCCGCACTGGGCGATCCGGCGATGGCGGGCGTGGTGGCGCAGGCGGGGGCGGGGCTGGTGCTGATGCACATGCGCGGCACCCCCACCACCATGCAGTCGCACACCTCCTACGCAGACGTGGCGACCGAAGTGGCGGCGGAGCTGGCACCGCCGCTCGCCCGTGCGCGCGCGGCGGGGATCGAGGAGGGGCGCATCGTGCTGGACCCGGGGATCGGGTTCGCCAAGACGGCGGAGCAGAACCTGGAGCTGATCGCGCGGCTGGGAGTGCTGGCGCGGGTCGGATATCCGCTGCTGCTGGGGGCGTCGCGGAAGGCGTTCATCGGAGGGCTCCTGGGCGGCATCCCCGCGCACGAGCGCGACGCGGGGACGGCGGGCGCTTGCGTAGCCGGGCTGGCGCGCGGCGCCCGCATCTTTCGCGTGCACGACGTTCGCACGGCCCGTCACGCGCTCGACGTGGCGTGGAGCATCCTCCGCCTCCCCGCGGAGGCGGCATGAACGCGTGGACGGGGCGCTTCGGCTTCCTCACCCCCGGGTGGACGGACCTGCTGGAGATCGGGATCGTGGCGGTGCTCTGCTACCGCATCCTGGTCGTGCTCGCCGGCACCCGCGCCATCCAGATGCTCCTTGGGCTCTCGTCGCTCGTCGCGCTGTACGGCGTCGCGCGGCTGATCCACCTGCAGCTCATCGAGTACCTGCTGGAGACGTTTTTCCGCTTCGGCGTGATCGCCGCGCTGATCGTCTTTCAGCCCGAGCTGCGCAGCGCCCTCGCGCATCTGGGGAAGAACCGCCTCTTCGGGGGCTTCTCGCGCCTGGAGGGCAACCAGGTGGCCGAGGAGATCGCCGAGGCCGCCGAGGAGCTTTCGCGCAACAAGACGGGCGCCATCATCGCCGTGGAGCGCGGCGTGGGGCTGGGCGAGTACGTGGAGACCGGGACGCCGCTGCACGCACGCGTCTCGTCCGCGCTGCTGCAGAACATCTTCACCCCGTACTCCCTCCTCCACGACGGCGCCGCCATCATCAGCGGCGACGAGATCGTGGCCGCCGGCTCCATCCTCCCCCTCACGCAGTCCCCCGTGACGGACCGCACCCTCGGCACCCGCCACCGCGCCGCCCTCGGCCTCTCCGAAGAGACCGACGCCCTCGTCGTGGTCGTCTCCGAGGAGACGGGGGTGATCTCTCTGGCGCACCGCGGCCGGCTGGAGCGCGGGTTCACGCCGGACCGGCTGCGGGACCTGCTGCGGGGGGAGGTGCCGTCGGCGGGGTAGTGGGGCCCTCACCCCCGCTCGTTCCTCGCTGCCCCCACTCCCGATAACAGGAGAGGGCTGCGCCCTCGCCGTTATCGAGAGAGGGGGCTGGGAACAGCGTGCATCGCGCCAATGCCTTGTAGGGGCGCGATTTATCGCGCCCGTGCCCGCCCCGGCTCCGCACCTGCCGACCACCCCGCAATCCGGTAGGGGCAGACCTGTGTGTCTGCCCACCCTCGCCGGGCCGTGATGCCCGCTCCCCGCACCCCAACCTCGTAGGGGCCGCCCCACGTGGCTGCCCGTGCCATCCCGCGCACCGCACCCGCGCAATCGGCACGGATGGACGCGTGCCCCCATTCCCGTCTTCTTGCCCCCACCGCCACGCCGCTTTACAATCCCACCCCATGGATTCGGCACAGCTGGCGGCGCGCGTGGCGGAGGTGAGGGAGAGGATCGGGCGGGCGCGGGAGCGCGCCGGGCGCTCTGATCCGGTCACGCTGGTGGCGGTCACCAAGACGCATCCCGCCGATGCCGTGCGGGCGGTGAAGGCGGCAGGGGTGGCGGACGTCGGCGAGAACCGCGTGCAGGAGCTGGAGGACAAGGTCGCCGAGGTCGGGCGCGAGACGGTCGGATGGCACCTGATCGGGCACCTCCAGCGCAACAAGGCGGGGAAGGCGCTCCCCCTCTTCGACCTGATCCACTCGCTCGACTCGCTCCGCCTGGCCGAAGCACTCTCCGCCGAGGCCGTGAAGCGCGGGGTGGACGTGCGGGCGCTGGTGCAGGTGAACGCGTCGGGGGAGGGGACCAAGGGCGGCTTCGAGCCGGACGCGCTGGTGGAGGGCGTCGGACGGGTGGTGGAGCTGCCGGGGATGCGGGTGGAGGGGCTGATGACGATGGCTCCCTTTACCGATGACGAGCAGGTGGTGCGCGCGGCGTTCCGGCGCACACGCGAGCTGCTGGATGATGTGGCGCGGCAGGTGCCGGGTGTGACGGGGCGGCAGCTGTCGATGGGGATGAGCAACGACTTCGAGATTGCGGTGGAGGAGGGGAGCACCCTCGTTCGCGTGGGCTCGGTTCTCTTTGGGGAGCGGGGATGATCGATCTTACACCGCTCGACGTTCGCAAGAAGAAGGGCGACTTCCGCCGCGTGATGCGCGGGTACGACGCGGAATCCGTCGACAACTTCCTGGAAGTGGTCGCCAGCCGCATGGAAGAGTTGGTGCGGCAGAACAGCGCGCTCGCCGGCAAGGTGGACGCGATGTCCGGCTCCATGGCGGAGTACCGCGACCGCGAGCGGGCGATGAACGAGGCGCTCGTTTCCGCCCAGCAGCTGCGCGAGGACATGCGCGACCAGGCGCGCCGCGAGGCCGACCTCCTGCTGCGCGAGGCGCGCTCGCAGGGGGAGCGCATCGTGTCCGACGCCAAGCGCCAGGTGTCGCTTGCGCTGGAGGCGCTGCGGCGGATCCAGGGGCAGCGCGTGCGCTTCCTGCGCATATTCCGCGCGATGGTGGAGCGGCAGCTCGGCGAGATCGAGCAGGAGGAGGGCCTCACCGCCACCCTCACCCGCCTGGAGGCGGAGGGGCAGGGCGGGGCCGAGCGCACCGACGCCGGCGAGGGCGAGGGCGGCGATGGGGAGAGCTGAGTGGCGGAGCTGAGGGAGCGGATCGCGGAGGCGGTGGCGGCAATCCAGGCGCGCAGCACCCTGAGGCCGGACGCGGGGATCATCCTGGGGACGGGGCTTGGCGGGCTGGCGGACCGAATCCAGGTGGAGATGGAGATCCCCTACGCGGAGATCCCGCACTTCCCGCTCTCCACCGTGGAGTCGCACACGGGACGCCTCCTGCTGGGGACGCTGGGCGGGCGGCCCGTGGTGGCGATGCAAGGGCGCTTCCACCGCTACGAGGGCTACACCCTCCAGCAGGTGACCTTTCCCGTGCGCGTGATGCGGGCGCTCGGCGCCGGGACGCTGATCGTCTCCAACGCGTGCGGGGGGATGAACCCCTTCTGGAGCCCCGGCGACCTGGTCCTGATCGCGGACCACATCAACCTGCTGGGCGACAACCCGCTGATCGGCCCCAACGACGACTCGCTGGGCCCGCGCTTTCCGGACATGTCGCAGGTGTACGACCGCGGGCTCCAGGCGCTGGCGCGCGAGGTGGCGATGGAGCGGCGCATTCCGCTGCGGAGCGGGGTGTACGTGGCCGTCCCCGGGCCCAACCTGGAGACGCGCGCCGAGTACCGCATGCTGCGCGCGATGGGCGCCGACGTGGTGGGGATGTCCACCGTCCCCGAGGTGATCGTGGCGATCCACGGGGGGATGCGGGTGATGGGCGTCTCCATCATCACCGACGCCTGCCTGCCGGATGCGCTGGAGGTGGCGAACATCGAGCGGATCATCGCCACGGCGCGCGGGGCGGAGCCGGGGCTGACGGCGCTGGTGGAGGGCGTGGTGGCGCGGATGTGAGGGGTGGGGCCCCCTCCCCCGCTCGTGAACTCGCGGCCCCTCCCCCAATACTGCCTGGGGGAGGGGCGTTTTGCGTGTGTTGGTGCGCGGAAGGCAAGGGTCGGTGCGCGGCGAGGCACGGGCAGCCACGTGGGGCGGCCCCTACGGGTGTTGATGCGAAAGGGGCGAGATCGCGGTTCGGGCGAGGGTGGGCAGACACACAGGTCTGCCCCTACGGGTTTTGACGTAGACAGGCGGGCGGTGGAGCGCGGGCGGGCGCGGGCGCGATGAATCGCGCCCCTACCGGGATCTGCGCGACCCACACGGCAGTTCTCCCCCTCACCCGCTGTAGGGAGACACTTGGAATAGACCAGGGAGAAAATCGGGATATACGGAGACACTGTGGGATTTAGTGGGACGCCTGCGCTTGTTTACCTCCCCGGGACGCCTCCGCCATTGGTATTGGACACTTGATTTGGACAATGCCTCCCACGGCACCCCGGCTGATTCACGAGGCGTTTACGGTCCGCGCTGGATCTCTCTCGGGTTTACTATCGCGAGCCGCGCCGATCCGTGCCTGCAAACGCTTCGCTTGTGCGGCCGCCGCGACCCTTTCGGCGGCACCCAGCCTCTTGTTGCAGTAGTACTCCAGGTTCCCCGTGTCTCCGGTGTTCACTGACGGCGATCCGGACTCGACAATGACGATGCGCCAGGCGCACGAGAGGATGGGGTTTACCGGCACCCCCCCCGCATCCCCCGAGAGCTGGTAGGCCAGGTTCCGTTGTGCCTGGTAATCCCCCGCCATCGCGGCCGCCTCCAGCGACTCGTAATCGTCGGAGTCGGACTTAGCACGCACACCAGCAGCAGTGTCCGCTCCGCCAGTGGCACTCACAGTGCTCTGTGGCAGTCGATCAGCCCCGGCGCCGCCGCTGCACGCTGAAACGATGACGGCGGTGATCACAAAGATCAGGCAGGCGGTAGTAGGCAAGGTCCGCATTTGTTTTGAGGTCAGGGGCGAAAGGACTCGGCGGGAGTGTGCGCGTTTGTTGGAGTATCGCGCGTGGTTACTCAGCAAAAAGTACCATCATATTGTGAGTCGTCCACCCCCGGCGTAACGTTGTTGTTCTCTCCATCACGCCCCCACCACGCGACCGAGCAAACTGCCCCAATGAAGAGCAACCGAACCAGCCTAACCGTAGTCGCTGTCTCGTTCGTAGCGCTGCTCGCTGCAGCAGCCTGTAACTCGCCGACTCCCACGACGCCGCTTCGCTCCCCCGTAAGTGGCCCCACCGCGCCGAGCAAGGGGATCACTACCGACACCACACTCACCACCACGAACTCGCCCCCGCCGCTTGAACCCCCCGACACTACCAACCGGGGCGGGCATGGGTCAGGCGTTGGCTGAAGGGGGGAGGGCGAGCGTCTTCGCACCCCCCACCGCGCGAGCCTAACGGGCTTTACAGCGCGAGACACGGTACCAGGGCCTCCACGATCTCCGCCTTGAGGAGCCCAGACACCACCCCCTCGCCCTCCCACCTCAGCGGGGGTACGTCGCAAGACGTGCCCCCGCATTTCAGTGCGCCTAGGAGCTGGTCCGCCTCGATCGCGATCCTGCCCTCTTTGCGCTCTATCGCAAGCTGCAGCGCTTTGGTTGCCGCGAGCACCGCCCTCGAAAAGTCTCCCATAAAGTGAGCAGCGTGGGCAAGGTGAAGCAGGGATTCAGCTACATCCTCTCGGGTCACAGCGAGCGCGGCAATCGCCCAGGTCGCGTCCCACGCCTGGTGGTACAGTACAGCGTCTCCGGAGCCAGCCGCGGCGCGGCATGTTTGCGCATGCCAGATCATCTGGTTGCGCGGCTCGGTCATGTACGGTTCCACTGCGTGTTGAACTTCGAGCGCCAAGCGGTAACGCCCTTCCAGGAGGAACAGCTGCCCCACGTCAGCCGCAAGGTGCGGGAGAGTGGGGTGTCCCCGGTCATACCCCCGCAGCGCCAAAGAGGCCTGCTTACGTGCCTCAGAGAAGTTTTGAATCTCCAGCTCCAGCAAAAACCACTCATGGTGAGCGCTACCCGCGAGACCGCCCGCTTCAGCGGTAGTTGTCACCTGTACCGCGTCTGCGTAGTGCTGGCGAGCCTTCGGGAGATTCCCCTGTTGCCGAGCTACGTTGCCGAGGCCGATATGCGAGGCGGCAACGATCCCCCACTCGCCCGCCGCCTCTCCCACGTTGATAGCCCGCCTGAACTCACGCTTGGCCTCTGCATACCTTGACCCCGCGCGTGCAGCTCGGCCGCGCTGGTATGCAGCATTAGCCGTCCTCACCCCGCGCGTGACAGACTGAACGATCGGCTCCAGGCGCTTCGTGAGGCGATTTCGATACCAGCTTTCCCCCAGTCCGACCCTGAGATCGGCGACCCCGAGAGCCACGACACGCTCGACGTCAGGACAGAGCGCGGGGGGCACGATCGTACCTGCGAATGCGAAGCACTCAGCCAAGAGCTTCGCATGTTCGACATCGCCAGCAAGGAAGCGGCCCACCTCCTCAAGTGTGACAAAGCGCTTGCACGTGAGGTTCAGACTGCTCTGCAGAAACAGAGCACGCCAGTGCTTCGGCGCTGGGATGAGCAGTGACCCAACCTCCATGTCCCACTCAGCAACGAACAGGCGCACGTGATCCAGCAGCGCTCGAATGTCCTCGTCACGAAGCGCGAAACACGCGAAGCGCGGGACCACTTGGCGCGCTCGCTCAATGAGCTCCTGTGTCGCGTCGACTAACGCTTGATGCTGCTGGTCGTTCTTCATGTGTCGCTTCCTGGAAATTTTCTTCTAGTATTCGACTGATCAACCCGAGGCGCTCCAGCTTCTCCGGGGGCCAGCTGCGAAGCTTTCCGTACAGCTGAGCTGCCGTCATCACCAGCTGCACGGTCACTGGCCCCGTTCCGTACAGCAACCTCACCTCAGCGGCAAAGCTGAGCGCCCGCATGAACTCCTCCACCTCATCTTCCTCATCCCCACCGTCTTGACTTGGCGGTGCCTCTCCTCCTCCGTCGACGGCACGTTGCGCTTCCAGAGTGGGCGCACGGGCTCTCACGGTCGACTCAGCCGGCGGCGGCGGGTCTGAGCCGCCGAGGAGCAACCACCTCGCATCTGCCCCAAGGGAAGCCAGCAGCTCGTAAACCTCAGCGCGGGGCTTCGCAGCACCAGTCTCGTAGTTGAAGATCGTCTTAGCCGTCACCCCGAGCAGGTCTGCCAGCTGCTCCCGCGTCTGGCCGACATCCTCACGGGCGCGGCGGAGGCGCTTCCCCCGCACGGCTTCGGGAGCGTCACTGTTTTCGGGGTCCAACCGTGACCGACTGGTCACGGTTTCCTTCCGGCGTCAATCTTCGCCATAAGTGTAATGCCGGTAAGATTCTTCTGGTAGTCGGTTGCACCGGCGGTGCAACCTAGAACTTTTGCGCACCCCGAAGCTTGACAGGGGGAAAGAAACTTCCTATCGTCTTGTTCATGAACAAGCGCGGTGGCGAAACAAACTTCCACTGGAAGGCGCGAGGCCCGGTGTCCACTGAGACGATGGATCGTGACGACTGGCACCCCGCCGACGTGATCGCGGCGCTCCGGAAAACTCCTGAGCAGTGGACTCTGCGTGGGCTCTCGCTCGCCAATAACTACAGCGCGAACGCGGCGAATATCGCGCTACGGAAGCCCTGGCCTGCAGTCGAGGAGTTCATCGCTCACGCACTCGGAATGCACCCGCAGGACCTCTGGCCCTCGCGGTACGACGAGGCGGGGCAGCCTTTGCGACGTGAAACCCAGCGCGACATCAGCGGAAAATTCGCTGCGGCTGTGCGAGTCTGACGGCCGATGCAAGCGCTCCTCCGCCCCGCGCTCGATGTCCGCGCCCCGCAATTGTACATGCACAATCCCGAAAGGGGCAAGCCCGCCGTCGAGATGCCGGGGGAAGATGTTCGCGGTGAACAGTCGCAGGAGGAGTTCTTCGGGGTCGCCCATCTAGCGGGTGCGCCTGGGTTGCCGGCGACGAAGAGCGGGGTGATCCGGCGGGCCGAGCGCGACGGATGGAGGTGGCGCACCAGGCGTGGGCAAGGGGGTGGTCGCGAGTACCATATCTCCAGCCTGCCAGCGGAAACGCGCGCCCACCTGATCCTCAAGGCGCGGCGCGCCTCCTCCTCCGAGACACCCGCGGCCGCGGCCTCTCCTGCACGTGGGGCTCGTGCGGCCAGCTCGGAACTTTGGGCTCAATGGGAGGCGAAGCCCCCTGCGTTCAAAGAGGAGGCGGAACGTCGGCTCAACGTCCTGGTCACCGTGGACGAGCTGGTGCGGGGTGGCGCTACGAAATCCGAGGCATACGCGGTGGTGGCGATGCAGGCGGGCGAGAGCGTCTCGACCGTCCGCCGGTGGATCCGGTCAGTGGCCGGCGCCCACCAGGGGGACTGGCTCCCGCTCCTGGCGCCACGCTGGACCGGCCGGACCGCCTTCGCCGAGTACGACGAGCGGGTCTACCAGTGGTTCCGCGACCTGTACCTGAGCCAGTCGCAGCCCCCGGCCACCAGGTGCTATGAGCGCGTCCAAGAGATCGCGCGGAAGGAGGGGCTCACGGTGCCGAGCGTGAAGACGCTGATGCGCGAGCTGGAGCGCCGGGAGGACCCGGTGGTGATCGCGCTGGAGCGGTTCGGCGAGCGTCACGCCGCGGAGATGTACCCGTACCTGCAGCGCGATCGCAGCGGCTTCCGCGCGATGGAGGCGCTCAACGTCGACGGGCACAAGCTGGACCTCGATGTGGTCTGGCCTGACGGGGAGCGGGTGCGTGCGGTGCTGATCGCGTTCCAGGACCTCTACAGCGGGATGATCGTGGGGTGGCGGCTGGCGAAGGCAGAGACGGCATTCGGGATGGGACTGGCCTTCCTGGAGGTGTGCGACCGCTACGGCGTCTGCGAGCACCTGTGGGTGGACAACACGCTCGCGATGGCCAGCAAGAAGATGACGGCCGGCGCCACGGGCCGTAAGCGATTCCGGGATCGCGAGGGCGACCCGGTCGGCGTGATGCCGAAGCTCGGCGTGAAGGTGCACTTCACGATGGTGGCGCACGGCCAATCAAAGCCGATCGAGCGGGCCTTCGGCGATCTCGCCACCAACCGAATCGCGAAGCACCCCGCCTTCGAAGGCGCGTACCTCGGCCGCAACACCGTCAGCAAGCCTGAGAACTACGGCACGAAGACGGTGCCGGTGGCCGAGGTGGAGCGGATCACCGAGCAGGAAGTCCTCCGGCACAACCAGCAGCTGCGGCGCCGCACGGAAGTCTGCGCCGGCGAGCGGAGCTTCCAAGCCGCGTTCGAGGCGAGCTATGGGCAGCACGCCGCCGCGATCCGGCGCCTCACCCCGGCGCAGCGCCGGCTCCTGTTCCTGATGTCCGACCGGGTCACCGTGGACCGCCGCGACGCGTGCGTGAAGCTCTTCGGAAACCGCTACTGGAGTGAGGACCTGCTGCGGTTCCGCGGCAGTGAGGTGGTGGTCCGGTACCACCCGGTGGAGCGGACGCTACACGACGCGGTCTACGTGTACGGCCTCGGAGGCGACTTCATCGCCGAGGTGCCCTGCTACCACGCGGCGGGCTTCGCCGACGCCGAGGCGGCGCAGCGCCACAACCGCGCGCGCAGCCAGCACACGAGGCAGAAGAAGAAGCTCGCGCAGGCGAGCCGCCACCTGGAGGCGGCGCAGGTTGCCGCGCTGGTGCCGCAACTGGCGCCGCCACCGATGCCGCAGCTGGCCGGCGACGTGGTGCGCGTGGACTTCGCGCAGCCCAGCACCCTCGACAGGATCGCCACCATCCTGCCGGCGGATCCCAGCCCGGAAGAGGCGCAGGCTCGCGTCAACGCCGGTCTCGCGAGAGTCTCGGACGAACTCGGCCGCGCGTTACGCGCCGGCTGAAAAAGGAGGACGGCCGGAGCGTGAGGGAGCTCCGGCCGCCACGGCGCCGCTGCAACGGCACCGACACCCCCCACACCAGGCAGGTGAGCATGAATGGTAGCATGGCAGAAGTCGCGGTGACAACCCTGATCGAGGCGCCCCACGCCAACGGGAGCACCAATCGCGTCGCTGGCCTGGTGGACGACGCGGCCGGAGTCTCCGTGCCGGAACGCGTGAAGGAAGAGATGAAGCACGGCAGAATCACTCAGGCGGCGGTCGCAGGGGAGGTCGGGGTCTCCACCTCCACGCTGTCCATGTACCTGAACGACAAGTACCACGGAGACGTCCAGGAGATCGAGGCGAAGGTTCTCCGCTGGCTCGCCGCCCGGGGCGAGCGCGTCCAGGTGCGGGCCGTCGTGCCGGAGCCGCCGCGGTTCTTCGCGAGCACCACCGCCACCGAGATCACCAACGCTCTCCGCTACGCCCAGGGACTCGAAGACATGATCGCCGTCGCCGGCGTCCCGGGGATCGGGAAGTCCACCACCTGCGACGAGTACCGGCGCGGGCAGCCGAACGTGTGGGTCGCAGAGGCCGCGGCTCACACCACCGGTCTCGTCCCCATCCTCAAGCTGATCTGCGACGCTGTGGGGGTGCCCCCGCTCCGCGGCGCGGTCGGAGCCAGTGGGCTTGCCCGCGAGATCGCGGCGCGCGTCGCGAAGAAGCGCGGGCTGCTGATCATCGACGAGGCCCACCACATCGACCTCAAGGCACTCGACGCGATCCGGGCGCTCCACGACTCGACCGGCGTCGCAATCGCGCTCGTTGGCGGCCCGCCGCTGCTCGCCAAGCTGGAGAGCATGCCGCAGCTGTGGAGCCGGATCGGCATCCGCCTGGTGCGGACGCGGGTGCAGCCCGGCGACGTGGACGCGCAGCTCGATGCGTGGGGGATCGCCCGCGCCGACGAGCGGAAGTACCTCACGAGCCTTGCGCAGGGACCGGGCGCTCTGCGCCGCGTGAACAAGACGCTTCGCCTCGCGGGGATGCTGGCCCGCGACTCCGCAGGGGTGACCCTCCGGCACATCCAGGACGCCGCGTCGTCCCTCTCGGCGCACGCATCCGACGCATAAGGGGAGGTGGGGGAATGGCAGTTATCGAGGTGAGCGTGCGCGAGGGCACGCCCGCGGCGAAGAAGATGGCTGATGCGCTGGGAGCGATGGGCGCGGATGTGACCGTGCGCGACGGGGTTCTCAGGGCGACTGCGCGCACCGCCCCGTGCGTCGTCTGCGCGGCGATGATCGACGCGACGCGACTGCAGCACCGGGACGCACTCGGCGGGGAGGCGTGCCCCACGTGCACCCAGCAATGCGACCAGGTCGTCTCCACGTTCAAGCAGGCCGCGCTTCGCGCCAGCCACGAGCTGAAGGGGCAGTTGCCGGGGATCATCCGAGATCTGCGCGCCGGAAGGGACATGCCCACCTTTTACCGGGGCTTCGAGTGATGCGGGCCGCGGCGGACACGGCCCCGCAGGGCGCGTTTGTGCCGAGCCGGGGGTGCACGGGCTGCCCGAATCGCGACGTGTGCAGCAGCCCCCGCCAGCGCGTACATGACCCTCTCCACGAGGCGGGGCGCCACTACCTGTGCGAGTTCTTCCGCCCCGTGGATCGGCGGCGGCGATCGCTCAGCGACCTGGCCTGGCCGTGGCGGCTGACCATCGGGCGCCGCCTGCGGGGGGAGTCGTGATCGCGCTGATCCTGGCGCTGGCGCCGCGCGTCACGCCGGGCGCCGAGCTGGGCGTGCTGTACCCGGCGGGAGAGGGGCCGGGGTTCCGGGACGTCGTCCTAACGTCCATCGCGCAGCTGGCGAATCCGCGCTCCGCCGGGCGAGCCGTGGGAATGCTCGCGACAGACACCGGCGAGCTCACTGTGCAGTACATCACCACGCGCGGTGACTCAGGGAACCTGCTCGCCTCGATCGCCTCCCAGGACGTGGTGCTGAGCTGAGTGTCCGGCCGCATCCCGGAGCCGTTCCGCGCCGCGTTCAAGCGGCTGGCGAAGGAACACGGAGATCTCGCGCTTGTCGACGCGGCCGCGCAGCTCCTGGTGGGCTACGCGACGAAAGGCGCCCGGGCCACCCTGGCGAACCGAAAGGGGGACAAGGAAGAGCAGTGCCCGCGCTGCCGCGAGCGGGACGCGCACATCAAGCACATTGAGGAGACAACGCGCCGCATCACCCGTGCAAATCCGCAGGGCGGCGCATCCACCAGCAGCGACGAGGACTGACGATGATACCCAGCGCGTTCCCCTGCCCCGTGTACGATTGCGGGAAGGAAATGGTCTTCCACACGACCGACCACATCAGTGGCGAGGAGATCGAAGATGAGCCGGTTGAGGACTACAGGTGCACCAACGGGCACCGGCTCTGGATATCACCGACAACGGCGAGGACGACTGACATGGAGCCGTTCCCCTACACCTTCTGCCCAGCGGACGATTGCGGGTGCGAGCCCCAGCTTCTCGGCGCCGACGTCCTCCTGATCAACGGCGAGCAGGCCGGGAAGCCGGTCCTGCACCACCGATGCGCGGACGAGCACGAGTTCTGGATCCACGAGCAGGCCGATCAGCGCTGGGCCCTGGTCCGCGCCACCACCAGCCCCGAGCAGCTCGCACGCCTCGGAGGGGAGGAGGAACTGCCCGGCGATCGCGCGCCGGCGCAGGGGCTCAAGTGCCCCGTCGAATGCTGCCCGGAGTTCACCTACCTCGAAGGCGTAACCGAGATCGAGGGGGATGAAGGCGAGCTGCACGACATCCTCCCGGCGCTGAAGTACAAGTGTGCCCGAGGGCACTTGGTCTACATCCACACTCCGGAGCTCGGCACCCCGCCCCAGGAGGAGATGACGTCATGAAGCAGCCGCACATCATCCTCGCAGTCGCATTCGTCCTCGTAGCCGCGGCGGGTTGCGACGGCCACCAGGTGGCGGTGGCGATCCCCGCAGTCGATAAGGCGGTCGTGCGCGAGCCGGAGCGCTGTCCACGATTCAAGTACTGCCCGAGCGCGTACTAAACCCATCCGCCTGACGAGCAGCCCGGTGGCACCGGGCCGAAACGGGGGACCTCCGCAGGATGGTGCTGCGGGAATCCTCCCGTCGCGGAAAGCCGGAATCGTTTATCACAACCTGAATGGGGAAGGGATTTATGGAGATCGAGCAGTCACTAATGGAAATCGCGAGGGAGTTGGAGGAGCTGGTGGACGGCGATTCCATGCAGGGGACCTTCTTCCTGGCCAAAACGTTCCTCCACGCCGATACCGCAGATCTGGCCGCGGGCGCCCGGATCGGCTGGATCGAGTACGACAACGGCTATGTGCTCGACGTGGTGCTGAGGCAGGTGCCCTCCCTTGGCGAGCAGGACGACAAGGCTTCTGGGCAGTAGCCGATGATGATCTTCATAAGCAGGGTAATCATGCGCCTGAAAGAGTTGGAAACGGCGGTGGAGTCGCTGACCGACGGAGAGTTCATCCCGGTCGTCGACGAGGCTCCGACTGAAATCGGCGTCGATCTCGGCTACATCCAGTACCCCGACGCGCAGCGATTCTTGATCACGCTCCTCGATTCGGCCGAGATGCGCGCGAGACCGGTACGCTGCCGCTGCCGATGGGGCACCGCCGTCGCGGGCACCGACTGGCGCGTCCATGCACGGTGGCCCGCGCAGGTAGACGGTACCTGCCCGGTTCACGCGCGCCGGGCGGCCGAGCGCGAGGCGTTCGGATGGCCGCGCGCCGCCCTCCGCAAGTACTTCCGATAACGCAACCGGCGCCGCCATGGACACGCAACTCGGCTTCACGCTGGACGCGCCGCTGCCGGCGCCGCTCTCTCTCGCTGAGCTCAGCGACGAGGAGCGGGCGGTTGCGCGCGCGCTCCGGCCCGGCCGGGAGAACGCGCGGAAGATCTCGGACATCGCCGCGGCTGCCGGGCTGGGCAGCCGCAAGGCGCAGGCGATTGTGCAGCGCCTCCTGCTCGATCACGGCTGGCCGATCGGCACCTCAATGCACGAGCCGTTCGGCAACTATCTGATCGACAGCCCGACCGAGCTGCAGGCGACCACGGAGCTGCTCCGCGCCCGCGGCATCAGCAACCTGGTGCGCGCCGCGAGGCTCGCGCGCATCCCGATCGGCCGCTTCCTGGCGGCCGTGCAGCAGGACGTCCTTCGTGAAGAGGTGCCTTCATGACGCAGCCCCACAATCAGAAGACCCCGTCGGCGCCGGCGCCGCGCGACCGCCGCACCGCCGAGCTGGGGGCCATCCATGCCTGCAAGCGCGCGCTCAGGTGGGACGACGAGACCTACCGTAGCGCGCTGCACGAGCTCACGGAGAAGACCAGCGCGGCCGATCTGGACGCCGAGGAGCGCGCCCTCGTCCTGAATAAGATGCGCGAGCTCGGCGCCCCACGCACCGGCCGCTCCGCCACCTGGTCCGCCGGGCGCTCCTCTACGGATTCCCCGCAGGTGCGGAAGGCGCGCGAGCTCTGGATCGCGCTCGGCGCCACCGGCGCGCTACGCGACCCTTCGGATGGCGCGCTCCACTCCTTCTGCCTCCGCCAGGTGGGGCGATCGCGCCTGGAGTGGTGCGGACCCGAGCAGCTGGTGAAGGTGATCGAGGGCCTCAAGGCGTGGCTCGCGCGCGTCGAGGCGAACGCCGGCGCGGGCGGGGAGGGATGAAACATGGCGAAGAAAATGGCCGCTCAGCAGCAGCAGGGTGCCGGCACGACCAAGTTCGTGCACGCGCAGATCAGCGACGTCATCGGGGAGGAGCTGGCGGTGAAGATCTCGGAGGCGTTCGGGGGCCGCGAGCTCTACATCGCCCACAAGCCACCAGCCAGGTCGACACTGGTCACGGTGGTCGGGCAGCTCGCGGCTGTGAAGCTTGCGAGGGCGTTCGGTGGAGTGAGCTTCAAGATCCCGTTGGGGCCGGGTCGACGTGCCCGCATCGTCCGGCTGCTGAGCGCCGGCAAGAGTAAAAGAGAGGTGGCGCGCGAGCTGGCGTGCACCCAGCGCACCGTGGCACGGGTGCAGGCTGAGCACGAGATCGAGTTCGGACCGATCGTCCCCTCGGCGCCGTCCGTGGAAGCGCTGCGCGTGAAGAATCGCTGTCCGAGTTGTGGGGCCGAGCCGCCGTGCGTGCGTCCCGTGCGGCCGAAGTCGCCGCGGGGGGCGCTCGCCCAGGAGGCGGCCGGGCAGGTCAACCTCTTTCTCGCGGGATCACGGGAGCGGAATGGGTAAGGGAACTGGCATTCAGTGGACTGATGCGACGTGGAACCCCACGGTCGGGTGCACCAAGGTCTCCGCGGGCTGCGCACGCTGTTATGCGAAGACGCTCCACGACATGCGGCACAAGGCGCATCTGCAGGGTAAGAGGATGGCGCCGCAGTACTCAGTCCCCTTTGGACAGGTACAGACGATCCCGGCGCGGCTCGGCGCGCCCGCCAGGTGGAAGCGCCCGCTCAAGATCTTCGTCGATTCGGTAAGCGACCTGTTCCACGAGCAGGTTCCCTTCAGCTTCATCGCCGAGGTGTTCGACGCGATGGCCATGGCGGACTGGCACACCTACCAGGTGCTCACGAAGCGCATCGATCGGGCGCTGCAGTTCTTCCTCTGGTACCAGTCCCGGTCGGTTGTGGAGGGAGGAGTCCGCGTCGGTGATCGCGCGCCGATCACGTTCGAGGCGGCGTTCAGGCACGTGCACCTCGGCGTCAGCGTCGAGAACCAGGATGCTGCCGAGCGGCGCGTCCCGCTGCTGCTTGCGGCGCCGTTCGCGGTGCGGTGGCTCTCGTGTGAGCCGCTGCTGGGCCACGTCGATCTCTCGCGCTGGATCCGGTACCTGCAGTGGGTGGTGTCGGGGGGTGAGAGCGGCCGCGCCTTCCGCGCGCTCAACCTCGATCATGCGCGCAGCCTGCGCGACCAGTGCATCGCGGCCGGGGTCCCGTACCTGTTCAAGCAGGTGGGCGGGCACACCCCGAAGGCGGGCGGGCGGCTGCTGGACGGGGTGGAGTGGGATCAGTTCCCGGAGGTGACCAGTGTCGGGTGACTGTCTCGACGCGCTCGCTGCTCTTCGACGACTCGCCCGTGTCGCGGACGGTGTCGACAACGGGTACTGCCGGCTCTGCGGAGCTCATAGGCGCCGGGGCTCCGCTTGCGAAAACGACGACTGCCCTTCACATGAGGTCGAGGCGGTCTTATGCGCTTACCTCGCGCGCCGTCGATCGAGAGAGCGGAGTGACGCCGAGCAGCTCGCGCAGCTGGAGGAGGACCGCCGCGACTTCTTCCGAAAGACCGGAGGTGTCGTCCATGGGTGAGCTGGGCTCCGCGATTCGCTCGGCGTTCGAATCGCAGCTGTTCTCGGGAGGCTTTGCCCTGATGGTGGTGGGCGCGGTGATGGCGCTCCTCCGCAGCGTTCCGTTCCGGGCGCTCGCTGTGCTGAAGCGCCGTATCGTCGTGGAGGTGGAGGTGCTCTCTAGCGACCCGCTATTCGGCTTCGTGACGGTGTGGCTGGACGCGCAACTGTGGAGCCGCGACGCGCGTTCCCTCACCGCCAGCATGCGCGCTAACTCGTCTGCCGCCGAGCGTCGGCCGAACCCGATCGTCTTCACCCCTGCACCGGGCAACCATCTGTTCTGGTACCGCGGACGTCCCATCTGGCTGATCCGCGAGCGGACCGACAGCAAGGGCGAGCGCGGCTGGGACGCGTTCAGAGAGACCATCAAGTTCCGGATGTTGGGCAAGGACCCGTCGGCCGCGCGGGCGCTTCTACGCGAGGCTCACGACCTTGCGACCGACGATGATCGCCGTGTAAGTGTGCACACGCTGGTGTGGTCGGAATGGCGCCGTCTCACCGAGGTGCGTCCGCGCCCGCTCTCCTCCGTGTTCCTGCCCAAGGGCGAGCTAGAACGGCTCGTGGCTGACGCGACGGAGTTTCTCGCGGCGGAATCCTGGTACAGCGAGCGCGGAATACCCTGGCGCCGGGCGTATCTTCTGGAGGGGCTCCCCGGAGCGGGGAAAACATCAGCGATCGGCGCGCTGGCCGGACACCTCGGGATGGACCTCTACATCTGCGGCCTGGCTGGGAAGGAGATGGACGACAACCGCCTCGTGTCTGGGTTGCTGAATGTGCCGGCGAGATCGATCATCCTGCTGGAGGATGTCGATTGCGTTGCGAGCGGGCGCGATATGCAGGGAGAAAGCGGGGTCACGTTTGCGGGGCTCCTGAACGCTCTCGATGGTGTGGCTTCGCGACCAGGCGTGCTCACGTTCCTCACCACGAACCACGTCGAGAAGCTGGATCCGGCCCTGGTTAGGCCCGGCCGGGTGGATACTCGCCTGCACTTCGGTGCAGCCACACGCGAGCAGCTCGTGCGGATGTTCCTCCACTTCTACGGGAAGCCCGAGCTCCGAGATCTTGCTGAGGCCTTCGCAGTGCTGATGGAAGGGAGGGTGATGGCCCATGCCCAGCAAGTGTTGCTCGATCACAAGGACGCGCCACACAGCGCTGTGGATTCGGTTCAGGCGGCGCGGGGCGCGTGAACCCTTCGACCGTGTGATGTGGCACGAGGTCTCACGTCCCGCGGAAGCACAGGCCGGGGAATCTCGGAACTCGTGTCCGACAAGGAAAAGGGGTTGCTGAGAGGTGGTTCAGACAAAGAGTAGAGGGGAGTACCCCCTTTCTTGTTACCGCCCCACCCATCCCCCTAGCCTCCCCCCCTCCATGGCGTTACCCGAGGCGAGTTCCGAAGCCGAGCACCAGTTGCGCCTAGCGCTGACCCGCGCGATCCGGGCGCGGCGGCCCGTGATGATCGAGCACGAGACTGGACTTACGATCCAGACGGTGCGGCGATTCCTATCCGGCGACAGCGTCCCGCAGCGTAAGACGATGTCAATCCTGTGGACGTGGGCAAGCAGATACGGCGATGGGCAGGCGAAGGACCTCGCGGAGGAGGAGCTGCGGAAGCGTGGTGTCTCGCTCTTCCGTGGCCGGGACGATGGGCGCCCACGAGCGGGCATTTCCCCCCCCATGTAAATTTTGGGTTACGCCCCGTAGAGGGCCTCGTTAAGCTTGGCGTCACTCACCTGGCGCCTGTCACACACGGGAGGGCGCCCGCATCTGCGGAGCGCCCCCCCGTCGCATTTCCCCAGGTGCGCATTCGACAACCCGCCCTTCCGGGGATTTCCCAAGATGCGCCCCACGGTCCTCTTCGCACTCGCACTCTACCTCCTCATCCTGGTCCTGCTCTCGGCAGTGGCCATGGACCCCGTCTTCCCCACCACCGCTCGGGCCGCGGCCGCCGCGTTGATCCTCGTCGCCATCGCGCGACTCGTCATGTTGTTCCGCCCGCGCGCCGGGCCATGTCCGCCGGGCGACCGTCGCGTGGACAGGGAACCCTACGTGGGGTGCGAGTAGTGGCGGCCGTGGTCTGGACGCCCGAGCGCGTCCGCGTTCCCGGCGACGGGATGTTCAACCCCGATCTGCGCGAGCCACGGATCGGCGTGATGGTGCATTACGACGGCAGCTCCAGCGACCACGGCGGACTAGCCTGGTTCGCGGATCCCAAGTGCGAGGTCTCGTACCAGGTGGGCGCATTGGACGACGGGCGCTGGGCGCAGATCGCCCCGGACTCCGCGCGCGCCTGGCACGCCGGCGCCTGCCGCACCTCCGATCCCAAACGGCTTTCGTACCGGGATGCCAACTCCGCCTTCTACGCGATCGCTGCGCTGACCGACGAGACGCACCAGGTCACGGTGGCGCAGATGCTCACCATCGCGTGGAAGATCCGCACGTGGTTCAGGGCCGAGGGTTGGAAGCCGGAGGAGACCTGGCGCATCGTCGGGCACGACACCGAAGCGGTGTTCGAGAGGGGTCACGCTCGGGCCGGACAGCGCGGCCGGAAGATCGATCCCACCGGGCCGAACCCCAAGAACCCGATCCTGGCGATCGAGGACATCCGCTACCTGGTCCCCCGGCTCACGCTGTGACCCTGCTCGCCACGCTGCAGGCCTGGCTCCCCCTCCTGGTGTTGCTCAGCTTGGTCATATCGGCGCTGAGCTGGTGGGCGATGTGGCGCCTGTCGCGCGGCGAGATCGCGGCCCTTGAGACCCGATGCACTGAGAGTGAAGCGCGGATCGCACGCCTGGAGTATCGGGACTCGATGCGGCCGACGGCGGAGGACACGCACCTCCTCGGGCTCCGCATGGCGGAGTTCACCCAGAAGATGGAGGGGTTCACCGCGAGGATCGATCTGGACCGGCGCCAGGTGGTCGCGGAGATCCAGGGTGCGCGCGAGCTGTTCAATGTTCAAATCGTGGCAACCGAGGGTCTAGTTGTCCGCACGGAAAAGACTGTAGAAGAGACCGGGAGAAACCTCCGCATGCTGCTGGAACACATGCTAACCAAGGGAGTTTGATGGCACACCCTCCAGCGACGATGGCCGAGCGGCTCTCCCAGCTGCGCCGCGCCGGCATCCTCCGGACGCTCGCGACCATGCCCGGGTACCGGGCCAACGAACGCATTCTGCACGACGTCGTGGCGGATGACGAGGCGCTACCCTGCACCCGAGATCAGATCCGGACCGAGATGCACTGGCTGGGCGATCAGGGCTACATCACGCTCACGAGCGTCGCAGGAGTGGTGCTGGTAGGTGAGATCACGCAGACCGGGCTTGACTATGCCGAGAACCGAGGGCCGACGCCCCCCGGGCTGGCACGGCCAGACGCGATGCGCTGAGCGATGGGACGCAAGGGCACCATCGAGCAGCTGCCGCCGGCCATCAGGCAGGAGTGCGATCGGCTGATTCGTGACGGCGGGGTCACGATCGATGCCATCGTGGCGGCCCTGCGCGAGCTCGGCGCGACGGTGCCCCGCGCAACCGTGGGGAATTACAAGAAGCGCATGGACGAGCGGCTGAGCCGCTACAAGGCCGCCCAGGAGGTGGCGGGCGTGTGGGTGCGCGGGATTGGCGAGCAGCCAGACAGCCAGATGGGGCAGCTGCTCGCCGAGCTGCTCAAGACGCTGGCGTTCCAGACCCTGTCAGAGGCGGGTGTGGAGGGCGGCGAGCCAGCATCGCCGATGGACTTGATGCTGCTGGGCAAGTCACTGGACCATATCGCCGGCGCGGAGAAGAAGATCCTCGACGTGCGCCGCGCGCTCCACGCGGAGTGGAAGGCGGCGGCGCAGGCCCGTGCCGAGGTGGCCGCGGCCGAGGTGAAGGAGGTAGCCAGGCAGGCCGGGCTCACCGACGCCGCTGCCGCCAAGATCCGCGAGCTCGTGCTTGGTGTGGTCGGGTGAGCAACGATCTCCCGGCGCCGCTCGCGCCCGCGCTGATGATCGAGGGACTGGCAGGGCGGCGCCCGGCCGTCAGCTACGACTGCGATGGGAGTCCCCGCTACCGGTGGCGTCTGGACCGCACGTACCTGTACCACGGCAGGCTCTGTACGATCGTCATCCCCGAGGGCTTCCGCTTCGACCTGGCTTCTGTCCCGCGCGCGGTGTGGTGGCTGATCGCACCCTTCGAACTATCGATCGCCGCGCCGCTCGTGCACGACTTCCTCTATCGCTACGGTGGCATGCTGGCCAGCGGCCAGGTACTGATCCGCAGTGAGGCCGACACGCTCTTCGCCGAGCTGATGGAGCGCGAGCGCGTCCCCGCCTGGCGCCGAGTCCTCGCATACCGCGCCGTCCGCATGTTCGGGCGCAGCTCCTGGAAGGGCGTTTGACGGAGCCGCCCATGGAAGCGACGATGCTCGCATGGCTTTGCGGCGTCGGCGTTGACGAGGTGCACCGCTCGGTGCGGGTGCTGGGGCTGCGGTTTTCGGCCACGTACCTCATGTCCCTGCGGAACATGGCCAGGATCGCGTACCACCTCGGAACGGTCGTCGAGCAGCGTCGGGCCACGGGCACCCCGCCGGCCGGGCGATTCCTGGCGAAAGTGCGATATCGCGATGAGGGAAGGGACTATGTGATGCTGTGTGGCCTCTCGCCAGGCAACACCGTGGTGCAGTGGTGGGAGGATGGGGCCTACCGGACAGGGTGGGGGATCGAGCTGGCCGGGGAAGTCCTGCGCCTTGATGCAGCGCGCGTCACCTCCTGGCTGATCCCAGTCAGCGCGGTGCACGCGTGAGCGAACTCGCCTCGGTGCTGCTGCCGTACCAGCAGCGGTGGGTGGCTGACCCGTCCCCCGTGAAGGTTTGCGAGAAGAGCCGCCGGATTGGGCTCACCTGGGCGGAGGCCGCTGACGACACCCTGGCCGCCGCCTCCGCCTCGGGTGAAGACACCCTGTATATCGGGTACGATAAGGCGCTCGCGATTGAGTTTGTCGAGACGTGCGCCATGTGGGCGAGGGCGTTCCAGCTCGCCGCGGGGGAGATCGAGGACGCCGGTGACGTCCTGGAGGATGCGGACCGTGAGAAGGGGATCACCGCCTACCGCGTCCGCTTCGCGAGCGGGCACAAGATCGTAGCGCTGTCCTCTCGCCCCCAGACGCTGCGCGGAAAGCAGGGGCGCGTGGTCATAGACGAGGGCGCCTTCCACGAGGATCTGGACGCCGTCCTCAAAGCGGCCCTCGCGCTGATCATCTGGGGGGGGAAGGTGCGTATCATCTCCACGCACGAC
Source organism: Longimicrobium sp. (assembly GCA_036398975.1). Taxonomy (GTDB): domain Bacteria; phylum Gemmatimonadota; class Gemmatimonadetes; order Longimicrobiales; family Longimicrobiaceae; genus Longimicrobium. Next base: position 19,457 of record DASWNZ010000289.1, on the reverse strand, counting down.
GGCGAAGACAACGAGTTCAACCAGCTCGTCACCGACGTCCGTGCCGGCCGGGTTCCGTACACGCTTCATCGGATCACGTTCGAGGAGGCGATGGCGGAGGGGCTGTACCGCCGCATCTGCCAGAAGCAGAAGATACAGTGGTCAGGTGAGGGCGAGGCGGCGTTCCGCGAGATGATCTACGGGATGTACCGACACAACGCCGACGAGGAGCTGGGGGTGATCCCGCGCTCCGGTGGGGGCGTCTACATCCCGGGGTCGCTTGTCGAGGCGCGGATGCGGGACGGGATCCCGATGGTGCGCTGGGAGCAGACGAACGAGTTTGCCGAGCTGCCCAAGGCAGTACGCGAGACGGAGACGCTTGCCTGGGGCATGGAGCACCTCGAGCCGCTGCTGCGGCTGCTCAACCCGAATCTCCGTTCGTATTTCGGGGAGGACTTCGGGCGCACGGGGGACCTCACGGTGCTATGGCCAGGCCAGATGATGCAGAACCTGGTTCGCTACACGCCCTTCATCGTGGAGCTGCGGAACATCCCCTTCGAGCAGCAAGCGCAGATCGTCTTCTTCATCTGCGACCGGCTGCCGCGTTTCTACGCCGCAAAGTTCGATGCCCGCGGCAACGGGCAGTACCTGTCTGAGGTGGCGATGCAGCGCTACGGCTCCGGCCGCGTCGAGCAGGTGATGCTGAGCCCGAAATGGTACCGTGAGAACTTCCCCCGGTACAAGGCCGCGCTGGAAGACGCAATGGTCATCCTCCCCAAGGATGACGACGTGCTCGCTGATCACCGCCTGGTGAAGGTGGTGAACGGCGTCCCCGGAATCCCGGACAAGGCGCGCACCAAGGGCACGGACGGCAAACAGCGGCACGGCGACACCGCGATCGCCGGCGTGCTGTCGTATGCGGCGAGCTGCGCTGACACACCCACCTACGACTACGAGCCCGCCCCGCTCGGCAACCGCCACGACGACCGGCGGGGGGGTGACGACGACGGCGGGTCAATCGGCTTCGCTCCCGGCGGGTTCTGAGGATTACGCATGGCTCTCCTGGACCAGTACGGCAACCCGGTCGACCGGGCGCGGCTCATCCGAGAGGAGGCCACGCCCTCCCTGACCGGCGTGCGCTCGATCCTCTCGGATCACCCGTCGCGCGGCCTCACCCCCCAGCGGCTCGCCGCCATCCTGGTGGAGGCGGAGGAGGGGGACGCGACGCGGTACCTGGAGCTCGCCGAGGACATGGAGGAAAAGGATCTCAATTACCTCGCGCAGCTCGGCACCCGGAAGCGTGCGGTGGCGCAGCTGCCGGTCACCGTTGAGGCACCGTCGGATTCCACCGGCGACGTGAAGATCACCGACGCGGTGCGTGCCATGTTTCGTCGGCTGCGGTTGAGCGAAGTACTGCTCTCGATGCTCGACGGGATCGGCAAGGGGTACGCGGCACAGGAGATCACCTGGCGGCAGACGGCACGCGAGTGGTACCCGGGCAAGATCGAGTGGAAGCCGCCGCAGTGGTTCGCGTTCGACCGGGTGGACGGGCGCACGCTTCGCCTTCGTGAGGGCGTCGAGCTGCTCCCGCTCGCCCCCTACAAGTACATCGTGCACACGCCATCGGCGAAGGCCGGGCTGCCGATCCGCGGCGGGCTCGCGCGAGCCGCGGCATGGGCGTACCTGTTCAAGAACTTCTCGCTCAAGGATTGGGTCGCCTTCGCCGACGTGTACGGCCAGCCGTACCGCGTGGGCAAGTACCACCCGAGCGCCACCGCGGACGACCGTGCTAAGCTGCTTCGCGCCGTCTCCTCGATCGGGAGCGACGCGGCCGCGATCATCCCGGAGGGGATGGTGATCGAGTTCGTGAACGCCCTGCAGTCGGCCAGCGGGGACCTGTACGAGGGGCTCTGCAATTACCTGGACGCCCAGGTGACCAAGGTGATCCTCGGCCAGACGCTGACCTCGGACGTGGGCAGTGGGGGCGGGAGCCGCGCGTTGGGGGAGGTGCACAACGACGTGCGCGCCGACATCCAGCAGTCGGACGCCGAGCAGGCGCAGGACACCCTCAACGACCAGCTGATCCGCCCCTACGTCGATCTCAACTTTGGCGAGCAGGCTGAATACCCCCGCGCGCACATCGGGCTGCCCGACGAGCTGGGCACGATGGACAAGCTGAAGGCGCTGCAGATCGTGGTGCCGATGGGCTTGCGGGTGGAAATGAGCTCGATCCGTGATCTGCTCGGGTTCGCGGATCCGCCCAAGGATGCGGAAGTACTGCTCCCCCCTCCGCCCGCGGCGTCGTCCACCCATCCGGTGGCGCACGCGCGCGGCGCGGCCGCGACCGGGATCCGGAGCGCGCACGCCGCCGCTGGCGCGGGCGCCGCGGACTCGATCGGCCAGGCCGTCCGCGATCAGCTCGATGGCGACCGGTGGCGGGCGGTGATGGAGCCGCTGGTGCAGCCGATTGGCGAACTCCTTGAGGAGGTGGGTTCGCTGGAGGAGTTCCGGGACCGGCTAGCCGAGGCGGTGGTGGCCATGGACGACGCGCAGCTGCAGCAGCTGGTGGAGCGCGGTGCGTTCGCCGCGCACCTGGCGGCCGGGCTCGGCGTCGACCTGGCCGGTAAAGAAATCGACGGGGTATAAAAAGTTGGCGACCGCTCTTCCGGTCGGGCTCCCGCCCGAGGAAGCGATCGAGGCGTTCCGCCGGAAGGGTCTGCAGCCGTCCTTTAGCTGGCAGGACGTCTACGCGGAGGAGCACGCCCGCGCCTTCACCGTCGCCAAGGTGGCCAAGCTCGACATCCTGGAAGACATCCACGGCGCCGTCGACGCGGCGATCGCGGAGGGGGAGACGTTCGCGGACTTCAAGCGACGGCTCATCCCCACCCTCCAGGAGAAGGGTTGGTGGGGGCGCGGCCGCATGGTGGACCCGCGGGATGGCGAAGAGAAGGACGTGCAGCTCGGGAGCGTGCGGCGGCTGCGGACGATCTACGACACCAACCTGCGCACCGCACACGCGGCCGGCCGCTGGGAGCAGGTTCAGCGAACGGCTGCGCAACGCCCCTTCCTGCGTTACGTCCACCTCGACAACGGCAACCCCCGCGAGCAGCACAAGGCGTGGCACGGAAGGGTGCTCCCGGCCGAGGACCCCTGGTGGCGGACCGCGTTCCCTCCGAACGGATGGGGGTGCCACTGCTCGGTGCAGCAGCTCAGCGCCCGCGACCTGGCGCGCTACGGCTACAACGTTTCGCCCTCTCCGCCGAAGCATCCGATCACCACCGCGTACACGAACCCCCGCACTGGCGAGATCCGGCACCTCCCGCCCGGGATCTCCCCTGGGTTCGACTACAACCCGGGGATCGCTGCGCGGGAGACGGCCGCGCGCGTCCTGGGCGAGCGCCTCGCGGCGGCGCCGGCGAAGCTGGGTGCGGCAACGTGGGCGGAGGCCTCCCACCAGGTGCTCCCCGACCTGCAGGCCGGGTTCGGGCGGTGGGTTGATGACGTCGCCGCCCGGCGGGAACCCCAGGGCGACGTCCACCCGCTCGGGGCGATCTCCCCCCAGGCGATCGCGCGGCTTCACGGATCGGACCAGGCGCCGGCGGCCGCGGGCATCGTGCTCCGCGCGCCGGATCTGAGGAAGATGGTCAGCACCGGCAACGAGCGGCTGAAGGGATTATCCCAGCGGCAGCGCGTGGAGCTCGTGCGCCAGCTGCCCTCCCTCCTGGCAAACCCCCTGGCCGCGTGGTACGACGCGGAGGCGAAGCAGCTCCTGTACATCCTGGCGCGCGGTTCCAAGGAGTTCGCCGACGAGCAGCTTTTGGTGACGGTCGCACGGGCACCCAAGGCGCGGAGGAAGGGCACGCCCGCCGTGAACGCCGTCGTGGAGGTGGATCTGCTGAGCAAGAAGAACGGCGACCTGGGGCGGTTCGTAGGACTCACCAGCCTGCCGACGGGGGCTCGTTGAACGCTCGTGCGCTGGTGCCCCGCTACGCGCCGATCGCGCGCACGGGGACGCCCCGATACCCCGGCTCCGAGCGTAAACCGTTTATGAACGGTTTAACGGCGGAGCGTGGGTGCCCGGGGAAGGGTCGCGGGTTGACGGGCCATGCGCGCGCGCGCACGCGCGCGCGACTCCTCTTTCCCCCTGACACCTGTCGTAGTGCAACTCGGGCGCGGGGTGGGCTATCGTCCGTCCTGGCTGCTTCTCGCCCCACCCCGTCCCTTGCCAGCCGTCCGGAATGACCGACGCATACGCTCGCCTCAGCGCCCACACGTCGGCCGGCTCTCTCGGCACTGCTGCGCACTCGACCGTGCTGGATCTCACGGACGACGGGCTCCCGGATTGGGTGCACCTCCTTCCAATCGGAACGTTTTCCGGCATCGACGGGCGGGGGCCGTACCACATGCCCGACGCCGAGGCGGTCGTGCGGATCACGAAGGAGCGTGCGCGCGGCCGAGATCTCCCCATCGATGTCGGCCACGCGCTTGAGCTGCCTGGGCACGCGGGCGACGCGGCGCCGGCGAGTGGGTGGATCTCGGAGGTGGAGGCCCGGGACGACGGCATCTGGGGAAAGGTGATGTGGACGGCGAGCGGCGACGCGAAGATCCGCGGGCGCGAGTTCCGGATGCTCTCACCCGTCTTCCTCCACGCGCCGGACGGGTACGTGATCGCAATCCTGCGGGCGGGGCTCACGAATCGCCCGAACCTGGACCTCGTGTCCATCAACGCTCAACACGGCGGCGCAGCAGCCGGCCAGGAGGACACAGTGGCGGTACCGAAGTCAATCCCCACCGCGCTCGGTCTAGCCGAGACCGCGGCCGAGGCGGAGATCGTCGCCAGGTGCAGCAGCGCGGTGCAGGCGCAGGCGGGACTGGCAAGGGTCGCCACGCATCTGCAGCTGCCGGCGACCGCCACCGCGGACGAGGTGATCACCGCCGTCAACTCGGCCACCGCCGCAGCCGCGGACCCGGCGAAGTTCGTCCCGATCGAGCAGTACCAGCAGCTGAGCACGGCGCTGCATTCGGCGCAGACGCGCGAGGGCACCCGTCTGGTGGACCGGCTGATCACGGACGGAAAGCTGATCCCGGCCAAGCGCGAGTGGGCGCTCTCCTACCACACACGCGATCCGCAGGGCTTCGCCACCTTCGCGGACGGGCTGCCGAAGATCATCCAGGAGGACGCGGGTGGCGGCGGCGGTGGCGGCGGTGGGACAGGCGGTGCGGCCAAGCTAACGGCGGCGGAGCTGGCGGTTTGCTCCGCACTGCAGCAGTCGCCCGAGGAGTTCATCAAGAACCGGGAGAGCTGATGGCCGCCCTGACAAAGGACCGCGACACCCCGAGCCGTGGGACGGGGATCATCGGCTACCGCGTGGCGGCGAGCGTGCGCATCTTCGCCGGCTCACTCGTCGCGATCGCCGCCGGGTACGCTCAGCCTGCGACCGCAACGCCCGGGCTCCTGGTGGCGGGGCGCGCGAACCACCATGTGGACAATCGTGGGGGCGCCGCGGGCGACCTGGTGGTGGAAGTGGAGCGGGGGATGTTCCGCTTCGCGCAGGACGGCACCATCACCCAGGCTGACGTCGGGAGTGTGTGCTACGCGGTGGACGACCAGACCGTCGCCGACAACGACGCGGGCGGTACGCGCAGTGCCGCGGGCGTGATCCGCGGGATCGAGACCGCGGGCGTGTGGGTCGAGATCAGCTGACCTAATCCCCCCCCCGCCACCACTTCCACGGCCGCGAGCTCCGCGGCCCCCAACGAAAACTGAGGCATGCTCGTAAACCAGGACAGTCTGAGGGCCCTGTTCACGGGGTTCAAGGGGGACTTCAACAAGCAGTTCGCCGCCACGGAAAGCATGTGGGAGCGGATCGCGATGCTGTCCCCCAGCACGAAGTCGGAGGAGCGCTACGACTGGCTCGGCTCGATCCCTGGCTTCCGGGAGTGGGTGGGCGAGCGGGTCGTGAACAACCTGGGGAGCCACGGGTTCACGCTCCGCAACATCCCGTTCGAGCTGACGATCGGGGTGAAGCGCGAGAACATCGAGGACGACAACATTGGCGTCTACAAGCCCGCTATCGAGATGATGGGTATGCAGGCGAAGCAGCACCCCGACACGCTCGTGTTCTCACTCGTCCGCGAGGGGTTCCGCCGCAAGTGCTTCGACGGCCAGTTCTTCTTCGATACGGATCACCCGGTGCTCGCGGCCGACCGGACGGAAGTGTCCGCTTCGAACTGGCAGGGTGGAGACGGCCCGCTTTGGATTCTGCTGGACACGACGAAGCCGATCAAGCCGTTCATCTTCCAGCGCCGGAAGGACTACACCTTCGTTCCGATGGACTCACCTACCGACGAGCAGGTCTTCACCCGCGGGGAGTTCCGCTACGGTGTGGACGCGCGCGGCGCAGCCGGGTTCGGGCTCTGGCAGCTCGCCTACGGCAGCCGGCAGCCGCTGACCAGGGAGACATACGAGGCGGCATACGCGGCGATGCAGAGCCTCAAGAAGGACGGTGGCGATCCGCTGGGTGTGCGTCCCGACCTACTCCTGGTCCCCGCGGCGTACCGGTCTTCTGCGCTGGAGATCACCAAGGCCGAGAAGCTGGATGGCTCCACTAACATCAACCGCGACTCGGCCGAGGCACTGGTGTGCCCGTGGCTGGACTGAAGGGGGCGCGCATGGCAGAGACGAAGCACAGGGTACGCACCCGCTCCCGATCCGACGCGGGCTTCCGGCGCGCCGGCCTGCGCCACACGCCGGAGCCCCAGGAGTTCGAGGTCACGGCCGAGCAGCTGGAGTCGCTGCTGGGCGAGAAGCAGGAGCTGGTAGTGGAAGTGCTGGACGGCGAGTCGGACGCCGCCGGGGCGAAGAAGGGCGCAGGGAAGTAACGCGGGTTGGAAGGGAGGAAGGGGGCGCTGCGGTAGCGTAATTGGCAACGCACGGCAGGCGGCGGCTGGGCTGCGACCCACCGCCGTTCGCCAGCCGAGAGTCCGGGTTCGAATCCCGGCCGCAGCTTTTTTCATCGGGCGTTCCATCAAACGCCGCACACACCCCCTCTCAGGCGAGACGGCATGTACGCGAGCGCGGCGGACCTCCTGGAGCGGTTCCCAGAGAACGACCTGATCCAGCTGACCGATCCCAACGGCGCGGTCCTGAACGTCGGGAAGCTGGAAGCCGCGCTCGCGGACGCCTCGGCCGAGATCGACGGGTACCTGCAGGCCAGGTACCCGCTCCCGCTTCCGCGGGTGCCGGCGCACCTGAAGACGCTGGCATGTACGATCGCCGTGTACCGGCTGCAGATCGATCGCCGGACCGAGACGATCGCGGACATTCGGAAGCAGTACGAGGATGCAGTCCGCCTGCTGGAGCGGGTGAACGCCGGGACGCACCAGCTGGGGATCACCGTCGATCAGCAGCCCGTGCAGCAGAGCAGTGGGATCGAGGTCCTGGAGGGGACCCGCGTCTTCTCGCGCGGCAGCATGGGCGGGTACTGATGGCGGGCGTGAAGCTCTCCGCGACGGCTGACGATCGGCAAGCTCGGCTGCTGCTGCATCGCCTGGTGCTGAAGGCCGTGAACCCGCAGCCAGCGTTGGACGAGATCGGCGCGATGCTTGTGAGCTCGGCCCAGCAGCGGATCCAGGAGGAGGAGGACCCGGAGGGAAACCCCTGGCCCGAGCTCGCGGAGAGCACGCAGAACAGACGCATCAGCAAGCGCAGGCTCCGAGGCGACGAGCACATGCTGCGCGTGAAGGGGCACCTCTTCAACTCGATCACCCACCGCGCCTCGCGGCGCGACGTGCAGTGGGGCTCCAACCGGAAGTATGCGGCGCTCCAGCAGATGGGCGGCACGCGCGACATGGAAAACGCCGGCGCACGCGCGAACCCGGGCCGTGCGTTCCTCGGGATCTCCGCGGCCGACGAGCGGGAGATGCGCCAGATACTCCACGATTACCTGAATCGGGCCGCAGCGTGAGCGAGACACTCGACGAGGTTTTGGGCGCGGCCGAAGGCATCCTAGGGGAGAACACCAGCACCGCGCTGGTGAAAGGCGTATGCGACCGGCTCAGGGCTCTGGTAGCGCCGGGGCTGCACGTCGAGGAGTTCCCTGACGAGGTGGAAGAGTACCAGCTGAGGCACCAGGTGGGTGCATACCTGGTCCGTTACGCTGGCGCAACCTACACCAAGCCGGAGAGCACGGATGTGATCGTTCAGCGCCGGCGCATCCTGGTCGACGTGATCGTCGTCACGCGGAAGCTGAACGGGCCGAGCGGCACGATGGCCTGGCTGGAGGTGGCGCGCCTGGCGCTGGCCGGGTACGAGCTGCCCGGCTTCGAGAGGCTGGTGCCGCAGGCGGAGAGGTTCGAAGGGCGGAACGCAAACCAGTGGGCATACGCCATCACCTTCGGTGCACCCACCATGGCTGTGGAGCTGGGCGAAGAAGAAGTAGGGCCGGCGATCGAGAGGATCATCCTGGCCCACGAACGCGAGAATCTGGAGGTATCGAGTGGCTGACCCGAATCGGCAGAACGACGTGCTCTACACCTACCATGGACCCCTGAGCGGCGTGACGCTGATCGAGGGCGAAGGCGCCGGGCGCACCGAGCGCGAAGTGATGCTCAGCCCGGACTCAGATCCCGTGCCGCTCCCGCCGGGCCACCCGCACGTGCAGACCCTCGTGGCTCTGCAGCTGCTGCGTGAGGCAGCGCCAACGCCCGCGCCGCCGGCGGAGCTGAAGCCGCCCACCTCCCGCCGCTCCTCTACCGCGTCCACCACCAGCAGCCCGGAGGCGAGCTGATGCCAACGTTCCTGCACGGCGTAGAGACCGTCGAGTCCGCGGTTGGGCCGCGCCCGGTCCGGTCCGTCCGCACCGCGGTGGTGGGCCTGGTGGGCACCGCCCCGATCTGGCAGGCAGACGCCGCCGACCGCCGGGTCAACGAGCCCGTGCTGATCACGGGCGACGTCGACGCCGAGAAGTACTTCGGCTCCGCGGACGTGGCCGGCTACACCATCCCAGCGGCGCTGAAGGCGATCTTCGACCAGGGCGCCGGCGCGGTGATCGTCGTCAACGTCTTTGACCCGGCGGTACACCACGTCGCCGTGCCGCTCAACGAACACGCTTCATCGGACGATGTCTACCGGCTGGTGCACCGAGGCGTCTCGAACGTGGTGGTGACTGACGACGGCGGCGCTAACTACGTAGGCGGTGGAGTGGACTACACGGTGGACGCCGCCGCAGGGACCGTCACGCGTGCGCCTGGAGGGGCCATCCCCGCAGGAACCGCTCTCCTTATCAGCTACTCGCGGCCACACCCTGCTGGTGTGACCCCCGTGCAGGTGATCGGGGGCGTCAACGGCGCGGGCAAGCGCACGGGGATGCAGGCGCTTCGGGACGCGGCCGCGGTGATCGGCTTCGGACCGAAGCTCCTGCTCGCGCCGGCGTTCGATTCGCAGGCCACCGTGGTGGCGGAGCTGCTCACCATCGCCGAGCAGCTCCGCGCGATCGCGCTGTGGGATGCCCCGGTGGGCACGACCGTGGCGAACGCGATCGCCGGGCGCGGTCCCTCGGGCGCCATCAACTTCGCGAGCAGCTCGGGGCGCGGGGTCGCCTGTTACCCGCACGTGCGGGTGCTCGATGCGGCGTCCGGAGACGTGGTGCTCGCCCCCTACGCCCCACGCGTCGCCGGCGCGATCGCCGCGCGTGACGAGAGAGACGGCTACCAGGTGAGCCCCTCCAACATGGAGATCCGCGGGATCGTCGGGATGGAGCGCCCGCTGACGGCGGACTTCCGCGACGCCAGTTCCGACGTGAACCGCCTCAACGAGGTGGGGATCGTCACGATCTACCACGGGTTCGGCAGCGGGCTGCGGGTCTGGGGGAATCGCACCACGGCGTGGCCGGCCGACACGCACCCGCTGAACTTCATCCCCGTGCGCCGGACCGCGGACATGCTGTATGACGCGGTGGAGCTGATCGCGATGCAGTACCTGGGGCAGCCCTACACGGCGGCCACGGTGGACGTAGTCCGCGAGTCGGTCAACGCATTCCTCCGCAGCCTCATGGCGGAGGGCAGACTGATCGCCGGCGAGTGCACCTTCGACCCGGCTAGGAACACCGCGGACAAGATAGCCGCGGGCCACCTCACATTTGACATCAGCTTCATGCCGCCCACCGTCGCCGAGCGCTTCACGCTCTCCGCGTTCGTCGACACCAGCCTGCTCAGCGCGCTGGCGCCTGCAGCCTAAACCCGCGCGCCAGGAGAACCCGCAATGAAGGCAGCTCCCAACATCGTCAGCAACGCCGTCGTCTACCTCAACGGCCGGAACCTCCTCGGCCGGGCGGACGAGGTGACTCCGCCGGCGATCAAGGACGTGCTCCAGGAGCACAAGCCGCTCGGGCTGATGTCGGCCGTGAAGCTGGCCACCGGCACCATCGAGGCCATGGAGGCGAAGTACAAGTGGGGCTCCGTTTACCGCGACGTCCTGGAGACCATCGCTGATCCCGAGGAATCGGTGCAGCTGATGGTGCGCGCGGAGGTGAAGACCTTCACCGGGCGCGGGTTGAGCAAGACCGAGACGCTGGTGATGTCCATTCACGGGCCGATCACCGACACGGGGATGGGTTCGCTCAAGCAGGGCGAGCAGGTGAAGCCCGAGAGCACGCAGCAGGTGTGGTACTACAAGCTGGAGATCGGTGGGAACTTGATTTACGAGGTGGACGTCTTCGCAAACGTGCGCAAGAAGGGCAGCCGGGACGTCCTGGAGTCGTTCCGCAACCTGATCGGGGGCTGACAATCTTGGACCAGAAACCTCCCATCTCCGGCGCCGAAGCGCTCTCCATTCTCGGCCTGTCGGGAGTTCCCCACACCGGGGCGGATGTTGTTGGCTCGGGAGACCGTCGCATCGCGCCGCGCGTCAGCTCCGCAGCGCTGGGGCTGCAGGACGTCCCCGGGAACGCGATCTCCGCGCAGCACGAGCTGCGGCAGATAGGCAACGTCGCGGAACAGACGGACGTACAGCTGCAGCAGCTCGACAGGAGATTGCTGGGACTCGCTCCGCGCGTGAACCAGACGCAGGCGGAGCTGATCGCCGGCATGGGGGTGTTCACCTCCAAGGGAATGGCGATGCCCGCGGTCGAGGCTATCCTTCCGACCGTGGCCAAGGCGGCCACCGCCGCGACGGCAGACATCAAGGAGCTCTCGACCACCACGTTCGCGATGCAGGACAACCTCAAGGTCGCATCGGGTGAGGTACGGTCGGCGATCGGCGTCGCCATGCAGGCGGGGCAGCTGGGTGCGTTCGAGCTCCGGGACATGGCGCAGTACTTCCCTGCGCTGACGGCCCAGGCGCAGGCGCTCAAGATGCAGGGGCTCCCCGCTGTCTCGCAGCTCGGTGCAGGCCTCCAGGTGGCGCTGAAGGGAGCCGGCGATCCCTCGCAGGCGTTCAACAACTTCAACAACTTCCTGAGCAAGCTGACCTCCCCCGAGACGGTCAAGAATTTCAAGGACATGGGGGTGGACCTGGAAAAGGAGTGGCGCCGCATCGCCGCGTCGGGCAAGGACCCGATCGAGGAGATGATGGCGCTGATCCAGAGGATGACGAAGGGGAACGAGTTCAAGATGGGCGAGCTCTTCGGGGACCAACAGGTTCTCGCGTTCCTGAAGCCGATGATGGCCAACCTGGAGGAGTACCGGCGGATTCGCGACACGTCGCTCAGAGAGGGTCGCACGGGGGCGCTGATCGACCGCAACTACAACGCCATCATGGGCACCGCCAAGGAGCAGTCGAAGCAGCTGCGGATCAACATGGAGGCGGTCGCGCGGGCGGAGCTGGAGCGCCCACTACAACGGTACTCCGCAGTCCTGGCGCAGATTAACGGGGACCCTCAGCTCCAGCGCTCACTCTTTCGGGTGGCCACGGGCCTTCTCGCGGTGGGCGCGGGGAGCGTGGTGATGGGGACCGCCTTCAAAGTGTTCGCTCCGGTTCTCAGCGCCGTGGGCCTGCTGCGCAAGGGGTTCCCCCTGCTGCGCTTGGGGTTTCAGGGCGCGGCGCTCGCCGGCGGCCCAGCAGCCAAGGCCGTAATGTGGATCGGCCGCGCAGCGGGCCTGGCGACCACCCAATTGGGACTTGCGTGGCTCTCCCTCGGCGGCTGGATTGGCCGTGCAGCGCGCGTCCTGGGCAGCCCGCGTTCGATCAGTGGGCTGTTCCGCGCGGTGGCGCTCGGGATCCGGTCGGTTTCCCTGACCATGCTCGCCAACCCGGTGGGGCTCGTGGTGGCCGGGATCGTCCTGGGGGCGATTCTGCTCTACAAGTACTGGCGCCCGATCAGCGGGTTTTTCCGGGGGTTGTGGCGGGGGTTCAGCGAGGCCGCGGCACCTGCAATGCCGGTACTTCGTAAAGTGGTGGGCGCGTTGTCCTGGCTGTTCCCTCCAATCCGCGGCGCGATGACAGCCGTGCGCCTCCTGGGCGCGGTGTGGCCGTATGTCACGGCCGGCGCGCGAGCGGTGTGGGGTTGGTTCACGCGGCTGCTCGAGCCGGTGGACGACGTAAAGAAGGCGGGCGAGACGCTGGGCGAGCGCTGGGGGAGGGCGATCGGCGGCTTCGTGACACTGGTCGCAGGCTTGCCTGGCCGGATGCGCGCCGCGGGTGCGAACATCCTCAGTTCGATCTGGGAGGGGATGAAGAGTATGGCGGACCGGCCCGTCGAGCTGATCCGCCGCGTCGTGCAGCGTATCCGCGACCACCTGCCATTCTCGCCCGCCAAGGAAGGCCCGCTCCGCGACATCCACCGCATCCGCCTGGTGGAGACCATCGCTGAGGGCGTGAAGCCCGCTCCGCTGGTGCGCGCGATGCGCGCGGCGACGGCGGCGACCTTCGCGGCCGCCGCTCCCGGCGTCGCGTCTACCCTGAACACTCCGCGCCTACAAGACACGATCACCAGCGCCCGCTTCGAGGTCGCGGCAGGCCGGGCAGGCGGCGGAGGTACACAGGGTACGGGGCCGCTGGTGTCCGTGCAGTACGCTCCGGTCTACCAGCTGCCGGCCGGCGCCGCGGCCGCGCCCGAGCTGCTGCAGCAGCTGAGGGGGCTCGACGCCGTGCACCGCGTCGAGCTGCAGCGCCTGGTCGAGCGGGCCGTTCGCGACGCGCTCGCTGCGCGCGAGCTCACCACGATGCGATGATGGAGCCGAAGCTTCCTGGTGTCCCTACGGACAGTCTCCCCTACCTTGCGCTCGGCGCGGTCACGTTCCGGCTCGTCGGTCCAGTTGTCGGCCTGCAGTCGCGCCGGGGATACGGCTTCGCGGAGCACGCGCGCGCCAGCGGCAAGCCATCGCTCCATCGGCTCGGGCAGGAGCTGGAGCACGTGACGATCGAGCTGGAGTTTCTGAGAGCGTTCTGTGACCCAGACGCAGCCTTCGCGGAGCTGCAGGCGCTCGCGGCGGCTGCCCAGGCGGTGCCGCTGGTGTGGGCGGCCAGCGGGGTGGTTCGTGGGCATTACGTGCTGAACTCGCTGGAGGAGACCACCGGCGACACGAGTCTGCAGGGGCAGGCGCTCAGGCGATCCGCCCGCCTGGAGCTGCTGGAGTGGGTCGAGCCGCCGCGAGCGCCCGACGCGCCGCAGAGGGCCGCCAGCGCGCCGGCGCGGGGCCTTCCCACCGCGGGTGCACGCACCCCTGGCGCTCGCCGTCCGCCCGCGGGGGCAAATCAGCGGGCCGTACCGGCATCCACGATCACCCGCCGCTCCTGACATGCGACCTGTCTCCGCCGCACACCTGGTGCACGTGACTAAGGAAGGCGAGCGGTGGGACCAGCTCTCCTGGAAGTACTATGGGGATCCGAACCGATACGAGGAACTGGTCACCGCCAATCCCGACGTGCCGATCATACCGATTCTGCCCGGGGGGGTTTCGTTGCGTGTGCCGTTTCTGGGTGAGGATCTGAACGTGGAGGCATTTCCGGTCGATCTGCTGCCTCCGTGGAAGCGGCCTGCCGCTCCGGTGACCAGGTGAGCGGACTCGCATTCCCCACTCTCGCCGCGGCTGCGGGGGAGCCGCTCGTGCTCGCGGGACGGCCGGTCGCTGAGCCGGCGTGGCGTATCGAGATCGGCGGCCAGGACGTCACACTCGATCTGAACCCCTACGTGGTGACCGCCCGGTACACGGACAACGCGCATGCAGAGATCGACAACATCCAGCTCCAGCTGGTGAACCAAGCCGGTCTCTTCACCGGGCCGTGGTGCCCCGACGAAGGCACACGAATCGGGCTGTGGATCGGGTATGCCGGCGCGCCTCTCCTCCCGTGCGGAGCGTTCGAGGTGGCCGAGCTGGAAGCCGAAGGGCCGCCCGACCTGATCACCATCACCGCGCTGGCCGCGGGGCCGAGGCCGGCGCTCCGCACGAAGCGGAGCGTAGGCTACGAGGGCAAGACGCTCTCCGGCGTGGCGTCAACCGTGGCCGCCCGCCTGAGTCTTCGGGTCGTCGGCTTGGTGCGTAACGTGACGATTGAGCGGGTGACGCAGAACGAAGAGACCGACCTGCAGTTCCTCGCGCGGCTGGCAGACGAGCATGGCTACGTGACCAGCGTCCGCGATGGCCAGCTCGTGTTCCAGGAGCGCGATGCCCTCGAAGCCGCCGCGGCGACCTGGTCGGTGCGAAAAGGGCACGAGACGCGCTATCGGCTGCAGCGCCGCACTCGCGCGGTGTACCGTGCATGCGAGGTGAGCTACCACAACCCGGGGTCGAAGAAGCTGATCCGGCGCATCGTTGAGGCCGAGGGTGTGACCTCGGGCGACGTGCTCAAGATCCGGGCTCGGGTGGAGGGTGCGGCCGCGGCCGAGGCCCGAGCCCGCGCGGAGCTCCGCCTGCGGAATGGACGGCGTGTAGAGGGGGTGATCGACATCGAGGGCACCACTCGCTGCATGGCCGGCACCAACGGGACCCTCGTCGGATTCGGCGACCGGGTGGACGGCACCTACCACGTCGCGAGCTCGGCGCACCAGATCACCCGGGGCGAGGGGTATGTCACGTCTCTGGAAGTGAGGCAGGTGGCATGACCACGCTCCGCTTCGGCCGCGTGACTGAGCGAGAGGCCGCCACGGCCCGGGTGCGCGTCGTGTTCGAGGACACGGATGATCTGGAGAGCCCCTGGCTCGCGGTGGGACACGCGAAGACGCTGGGTGACCGCGTGCTGTGGATGCCCGACGAGGGCGCCCACGTCGCGTGCCTCCTGGAGGAGCATGGCGACGTCGGCTTGGTCCTGTGCCATATCTACTCGGAAGCGGATCTGCCTCCGGTGTCCAGCCTCGATCGCCTTCACCTGGCTATGGCAGACGGCGCGACGCTGGACTACGACCGCACCGTGCACCGCCTCTCCATCGCAATCCCGCCGGGTGGGGCCGCGCTCCAGGTGGAGGTGAACGGCGACGTCACGATCTCGGTGCCGGACGGCAGGAACGTTCACGTCGGCGGGGATGCCGGGAAGCAGCTGGCCACCGTCGAGTTCGTGACGCAGGTGCACCTGAAGCATACGCACCCCACGCCGGCCGGCGTCAGCGGACCTCCGATCCCGCTCGGCATCGAGACGGTGTGGCCGCAGGTCACCACTAAGGGGAGGAGCGAGTAAATGCCGCTGAATGCTGCCGCACTGGCAAGCGCGATCGAGGGCGAGATTCGGGGCTACGCCGGGGAGGGGAACACCACCCTGCACGTCGCCAGCCTGGCACAGGCGATCGCCGTTGCGGTCGTTGGCCACCTGCAGGCATACGGAACGGTGGTCGGCGTCTGTCCGAGCGGCGGCGGGCCGCTTGCCGGCGGCAAGATCACCTGAGAACCGATGCCGGCCATGGAATCGACCCCTATCCGGATACACGAGATAACCGCCACGGACTGGCAGCCCAAGCTGGGCGAGCTGGGCGGCGTCGTGGAGGGTCCAGCCGACGTCGACCAATGCATCCGGATCATCCTCACCACGCCAAAGGGCAGCGTGCCGGGCCGACCGGAGTTCGGGTCCGACCTGTGGCGGTACCTCGGGCTACCGATCGACGCCGCTAGGCCGCAAGTCGTTCGGGAGACGGTTGACGTAGTGATGCGGT
Organism: Longimicrobium sp.; assembly: GCA_036398975.1. Taxonomy (GTDB): domain Bacteria; phylum Gemmatimonadota; class Gemmatimonadetes; order Longimicrobiales; family Longimicrobiaceae; genus Longimicrobium. The sequence continues at coordinate 3,399 of DASWNZ010000289.1, read as the reverse complement.
GGGAACCGCGTGTGGAGATCACCCGTGTCGTGCTCGGGCTGTCAACGGGTGCCTCTGGCTGGGAGGTGCACGTGCACCGGCGGCTGCGGGCACCCGGAGGCGAAGCGGGCATCACCCGCGTGGAGGTCGCTACGTGAGCGTGAGCACGGTCCCGGTCCCGCAGTTCGTCGCGCGAGACCCCGAGGTGATCGCGCGCGAGATGGTCGCCGCCTACGAGGCCAGCACGGGTCGGGTGCTGCACCCCGCCCAGGTGGAGAGGCTGCTGATCGACGTGATGGCGTACCGTGAGACCCTGGTGCGTATCGCCATCCAGGAAGCGTCGCTGCAGAACCTGGTGGCGTTCGCAGGCTTCCCCATGCTGGACTACCTGGGCGAACTGGTCGGGACGACTCGGCTGCCGGCGCAGGCCGCGGTCACCACCCTCCGGTTCACGCTCTCGGCCCCGCAGCTCGTGCCCATCGTGATACCTGCGGGGACGCGGGTGCAAACCCCTGACGCGGCCGCCGTATTCTCCACCCGCGCTGAGCTGGTGATCGCCGCGGCCGCCCCATTTGGCGATGTCCCGGCGTCGGCCGAGCTCGCGGGAGTCGCGGCCAACGGACTCCTGGCCGGCGCCGTCTCCGAGCTCCTGGTGCCGCGGGCGTTCGTCGCGTCGGTGGCCAACACCACGGCGACCGATGGTGGCGCCGACGTCGAGGACGATGATCGATACCGGGAGCGAATCCGCCAGGCGCCGGAGTCGTTCTCCACCGCAGGCTCGGCGGGCGCATACCGCTTCCATGCCCTGACCGCGAGCAGCGCGGTCACCGATGTCGCTGTGACGAACCCCCTGATGGGGGTCGTGCGCCTCTACGTGCTGGCCACCACTGGGCTCCCGTCGGCCGCTCTCCTCGCGCAGGTCCAGCTTGCCGTCAGCGGCGACCGTGTGCGGCCGCTCAGCGACACCGTGGAGGTCGTGGCCCCGATCGAGGTGCCGTACCAGATCACCGCCACGGTTCGGCCCCTCATGGGCGTAGACGTCCCGGCCCTTCTCGCCTCGGTGCGCCGGGCGGCGGAGGCCTACGCCGCTGAGCGCCGGTCAAGCCTTGGACGTGACATCGTGCCGAGCCAGATCGTCGCCGCGCTCTCCGTGCCCGGCACGTATTCGGTCGTCCTCGCGTCGCCTGCGGAGCGCGTCCTGGGGCCGGAGGAGTGGGCCAATTGCACGCTCATCACCATCAACCAGGGCGCTTCAGCTTATGGTTGATCTGCGCCTTCTGCCGCCGGGGATCGCGGATGACCGCTCCCGCGCTTTCCTTGGGCTGATAGAGCGAGTGGGCGACGTCGACCTGAGCCCGCTACTGGTGAACCGCGTCGACAGCGTGCCGGCGGAGGCGCTCTACGCGCTGGCATGGCAGATGGGCGTCACTGGGCTGGCGGGGTGGGACCTGGCCAACACCGAAGCGGACCGGCGAGAGCTCCTCGGCCGCGCCATAGAGCTGCAGCGGCACCGCGGCACCCCGTGGGCCATCCGCGAGGCGTTCCGCGCAGTTGGGTTCCCCGAAATCTCGATCGAGGAGTTCTTCGGCCGGGCGGTCTGTGACGGTGCGCTGCTCGCCAATGGACAGGCGTATGCCTCCCCGGGAGGGGTGTGGGCGAACTTCGCGGTCGTGGTGGGAGCTGCGGCTGACGGTCGCTTGATCACCGCGGCGATTCGGGACTTGCTCCGCGGCATCGTGGACGTGTGGAAGCCCGCCCGGAGCCGGCTGATGGACCTGCGTTTCCGCCCGTACCGCTGTGACGGCACCTATCTCTGCGATGGCACCGCGACGGCCGCGGGAACCGATCGCTGACTAACCAGGAGCAACCCTCGTGGGCGTTCTGAACGAAACCTCGACGTTCGAGGCCTCGGTTTACCAGCTGGAGACCACGGATCCCGTCGCCGGCGGACCCGTCGGCGCGAACACTGGCGCAGCGCCGGGAACCCCCGGTCGTGGGGATGGCATCCTCAACCTCGCGGCGCGCCAGCTCGCCAACCGCACCCGCTGGCTCTACAGCCTGATCCTCGGCACCGGAGCCACTGCGGGCGACATGCTGTACGCCACCGGCGCCGCGGCGCTGGCCCGCCTCGGGATCGGCGCCGCCAACCGTGTGCTCACGTCCACCGGCAGCGCGCCGGCGTGGGCGGACGCGATTACGCTGGGCGGCGCCATCCAGGGCGGGTCACTCCGCGCCGCGACCGGCGACATCCGCGGGAGGAGCACGGCGGGAGCGTCGACGTTCGCTCTCTCCGTGGCCGGGGAAAGTGCGATCGAGCTGGCATCAGCCGCGGTGTCCTCACTCGCCCCTGCCGGCTTCGTGGGGCTGATCGTCGTGGACACCAATTCGAACAACGCGAACGGGAGCGCTGTTTTCCTCGTGAATGCCGCGCACGCGGCCGTGGTTCTGATTGCCCAGGCGGCTGTGGGGGATGCGCAGTGGTCAAATGCCAAGGATACCGCAGCCCGGCTCAACCTGTACGTGGAGGGAGGGCTGCTGAAGGTGCAGAACAACACCGGCGCGGTGCGCTATCCCCGATTTCTCGTCCTCCGCACCTCCTAAAAGGAGCCAAGGCCACAATGCTGCATGCACTACCCACCCCCGTGAGGGGGGCCACGCACATCGATGTTACTGAGGCCTCCTTCAGCTCAGCAGGCTTCGGCCATGTGCGCGGCACCATGGGCACCGCGACGGCCGCCGGCACGGCGCTTGACCCCGAGCTGCCGCAGTGGCCGGCCACTGCGGTGCTCCAGGAGGAAGACTTCGCGGACTACGTCGCGCGCGAAGGGATCCCCACCACAACCAACCCGGTGCTGGCCGCGTTGCAGGACCTGGCCGCGTTCACCCTGGAACGCGGGCTGTGGGCGTCGTGAGCGCCGAGGAGGAGGTCCACCTGATTGTATTCGAGGGTTTTGCGGATACCGAGCCAGGGTGGGAGTTCGACATGCCCGTTTACATGATCTACCCTGTGAGGGTGGAGGGGTGCGGCGGCAACATCGGCTATGCCGAAGACTTGGTGGAGGATTACCTGTTTGAACTGTCGTGCGGCAATACACCCGCGAGTGAGGATGGCGAGTGGGCCGGGTCCATGCGGCAGTTCCGCCGCGCCCGCGCAGGGAAAGGTAAGCCGGGCCGCCTCGTCTACTGGCGTCAGGAGGTCCGGATCACCGGCGGCGGTATACCTGACGAGGACTACACCAACGTAACGGTCGGACCACTAGTCACCCTACCTCCAACCTCCTGACGTGTGCGGAGGGTGGGGAGATGGGAAACACCCCTGACTCCCCCCTGACGCCTGACGGGGGGGAGGTGTTCAAATCATGTGGCCGCGCTGTTCAAATCAAGTGGCGCGCTACACCCGCCCTGCGCCCCCGCAGGCGG
>DASWNZ010000288.1:0-2852 GCA_036398975.1 Longimicrobium sp. | reverse complement strand
TCCGCCTCGCCAACGGCGGCGGTGAAGGCGAGGATGGGGGTGCGGCGCATGTCTTCGAGGGCGCGGAGCTCGCGCAGCACCTCGGCGCCGGTGCGGTCGGTGAGGTTCAGGTCCAGGAGCACGGCGAGCGGGCGCGCGGAGGCCAGCCGCTCCGCCACGCCCGCGCAGCCGTCGTCGGCGTGCACGGTGTAGCCGGAGCGCTCCAGCACGGCGGCCACGAAGGCGCGGATGTCCTCGTCGTCGTCCACCACGGCGACCATCTCGCCGCGGGTGTCGCGCTGGGCGAGGGGGAGCGCGGGGGCGGCGGCAGGGCGCGCGGAGGCGTCCGCCTGCGGGAGCACGATCCAGAAGGTGCTCCCCTCGCCCACGCGTGAGCGCACGCCGATCCGGCCGCCCATCGCCTCCGTGAGGTCCTTGGCGAGCGCCAGGCCCAGCCCCGCTCCCGACACCCGCGTGCCGGGGTGATGGATGCGCGAGAACTCGCGGAAGATCAGCTCCTGGTCGGCCTCGGTGAGCCCGGGGCCCTCGTCCCGGACCTCCAGGCACACCTCGCCGCCGTCCTCGCGCACCGACACCTCCACCACGGTGCCGGAAGCCGAGTACTTGATGGCGTTGTCCATCAGGTTCAGCAGCACCTGCCGCAGCCGCCCCGCGTCCGCCAGCGCCAGGGGTGCGCCGCCGTCCGAGAGGCGCAGCGTGATACCGCGGTCGGCGGCGACGGTGTGGAGCGAGTCCACCACGGCCGCGGCGATCTGCCCTGCGTGCACCGCGGCCAGCGTCACCTCCAGCGTCCCGGCCTCCACCTTGGTGAGGTTGAGGATGTCGTTGACGACGTGCAGCAGGTGGCGCGCGCTGCGGTGGATGATGTCGACGTACTCGCGGCGGCGCTCGGAGGTCACCTCGCGATCATCGGCGGCGAGGAGGGCGGCGAAGCCCAGGATGGAGCTGAGCGGCGTGCGGAACTCGTGCGCCACGTGTCCCACCACGCGCGCTCGCGCCTCGGCCACGCGCTCCGCCTCGGCCAGGCGTGCGCGCAGATCCGCGATCTCGTCGTGCGCCAGGGCGCTCCGCTGGGCGCTCACAGGCCGACGTCCGGCATGCCGTGCTTCTTCCTGCGCTGCCACAGCACTTTTCGCGAGATGCCGAGCTGCTCGGCGGCGGCGCTGACGCTGCCCCCCAGGTCGCGCAGGGTCGACTCGATGTACATCCGCTCCACCTCGTCGAGCGTGAGCCCGCGGGGCACCTGGAGCGCGTTGGTGACGGGGGCCGGCGCGGCACCCGCGGACGCCAGCTCGCCGATCTGCATCACGGGGCCGCGCGAAAAGATCATCGACCGCTCGATGACGTTGCGCAGCTCGCGCGCGTTCCCCGGCCAGTCGTGCGCCTGCAGCCTCTGCACCCCCGCCGCGTCGATGGCCGGCACCTGCTTGCCGAAGTACTCCGCGGCGCGCTTGGTGAAGTGCCGCGCGACCTCCGGGATGTCCGAGCGGATGTGGCGCAGCGAGGGGAGGACCTGCGAGGCCACGTTCAGCCGGTAGAAGAGGTCCTCGCGGAAGCGCCCCGCGCGCGCGTCGGACGCGAGGTCCACGTTGGTGGCGGCCACCACGCGCAGCGACACCGACTGCTCCTGAGTGGAGCCGATCCGCCGAAAGGTGCGGCTCTCCAGGAACGAGAGGAGCTTGGCCTGCAGCTCCAGCGGCATCGACCCGATCTCGTCCAGCAGCAGCGTCCCGCCGTCCGCGACCTCCACCAGGCCGCGCTTGGTCTGGCGCGCGTCGGTGAAGGCGCCGCGCTCGTAGCCAAAGAGCTCCGCCTCCAGCAGCTGGGCGGGGAGGGCGGCGCAGTTGACCTCCACGAAACGGCGCGCGGCCTGCCCGCTGGCGCCGTGGATGGCGCGCGCCACCAGGTTCTTGCCCGTGCCGCTCTCGCCCAGAAGGAGCGCGGAGACCTGGCCGACGGATGCCACCTGGTCCACGAAGTTCCTCACCTCCTGCACCAGCGGGTGCGAGCCGACGATGCCGTGGCGGTCGAACTTGGCCGCCGTCACCGAGGTGAGCAGCTCCTGCGCGGGCACCTGCTCCAGCGCGCGGCGGATGCGCGTCTCCAGCGCCTTGGGCTCGATGGGCTTGGTGACGAAGTCCGTGGCCCCGGCCTGCAGCGCCGTCTCCGCGTCCCCCTCCGTTCCGCGCGCGGTGGCAATGATGACGGGGAGCGACGGCGCGAACTCCCGCACGCGGCGCGTGAAGGTGATCCCGTCCATCGAGGGCATCACCAGGTCGCACACCACCGCGTCCGGCGCCTCGGCGCGGATCTCGTCGAGCGCTTCCTCCGGCCGCGTGAACCCCTTGGTGACGAAGCGCCTGCTCCGCTCAAGCTGCGCGGTCACCAGCGCCACCTGGTCGGGGTCGTCGTCGATGATGAAGATGGTGGGATTCATGGGGCGGGACGGAAGTGCGGAAGTGCGTGAGTGCGTTAGTGCGGGGAACGGGCGGTGCTACGGGTTCTCCTCCCTCCGTTCCCAGCGGTCGGCGTCGCGTACGCGGTACTTGCCCAGGGTGCGCGACACTGCATCGTCCAGGTCGATCCCCATCTGATTCGCCAGGACCACGCACACGAACACCACGTCTCCCAGCTCCAGCGCGACGTCGCCCTCGGGCTCGTCGGCCTTCTTCTTCTTGGGGCCGAAGCGGTGGTTCAGCTCGCGGGCAAGCTCGCCCACCTCCTCGGTGAGGCGGGCCAGGTTCACCAGCGGGGGGAAGTAGCCTTCCTTGAACTGCGAGATGTACTCGTCGACCTGCTGCTGGACTTCGCGGATCTGCATTCGGTGCGGCTCTTCGGCGGGTAGGACCGGC
>DASWNZ010000287.1:0-19421 GCA_036398975.1 Longimicrobium sp. | reverse complement strand
CGTCTTCGCCTTCACCGCGGGCGAGGCGCGCAAGACGCGCGAGACGTGGGCGCTGGTGTGCGACGCCATGATGGAGGCCGGGCTGGGGCGCGACTCGGCGGTGGTGGCCTTCGGTGGCGGGGTTCCGGGCGACCTGGGCGGCTTCGTGGCGGCCACCTACATGCGCGGCCTTCCCCTGGTGCAGCTCCCCACCTCGCTGCTGGCGATGATCGACTCGTCGGTCGGGGGCAAGACGGGGGTGGACACGCCGGCGGGAAAGAACATGGTGGGCGCCTTCCACCAGCCGCGCTGCGTGGTGATCGATCCGGACTTGCTGCGCACCCTTCCCCCCGAGCACCTGCGCGCCGGGATGGCCGAGGCGGTGAAGCACGGCGCCATCGCGGACCCGGAGTACCTGGACTGGATCGAGCAGTCCGCGCACCGCCTGCTGGCGGGGGACCCGGAGGCGCTCTGCCGGATGATCGTGCGCTCGGTGGAGATCAAGGCGGAGATCGTGAAGCGCGACGTGCGCGAGGCGGGGCCGCGCAAGCTCCTCAACTTCGGCCACACGCTGGGGCACGCGGTGGAGTCGCTCTCCGGCTACACGCTGCTGCACGGCGAGGCGGTGGCCATCGGGATGGTGGAGGAGGCGCGGCTGGGCGAGCGGATCGGCGTGACTGCGGCGGGCACGGCCGCGCGGCTGCGGCGCGTCCTCACCCGCCTGGGCCTTCCCGCCTCGCTCCCGCTGGAGTACGCCGCGGCGGACGTGATCGGCTGGACGCGCGGCGACAAGAAGTCGCGCGACGGGCGGGTGGAGTACGCGCTGATCGAGGGCGTGGGCACCCCCGCCATGCGCGACGGCCGCTGGGGCGCCCCCGTGGCCGACGAGACCGTCGCCGCCGTGCTGGCGGGTGCCGGGCGCTCGTGAACGGCCGAACTGCGATCTCACACAGAGACACAGAGACGCGGAAGAGAGGGCGGAGTTCTCTCCGTGTCTCCGCGCCTCCGCGTGGGCCCTGCGGTTCATAGGACATGAACGAAGAACGGAAGCCGGCGCCGCCGCGCAGATGGGCGCAGCACACGGTGCGCGAAGAGGAGGCGGGGCGCACCGTGCAGGAGATCCTGACGGGGACGCTGGGGATCTCGCGGCGGATGATCCAGCGGCTGACGCGGGCGAAGGGGGTGCTGGTGAACCGCAAGCCCGCGTACCTGGCACGGGAGGTGCGCGCCGGCGACGTGGTGGCGGCGAAGCTGGGGGAGCGGGAAGGCGCGGGCGTGGACGCGGTGGAGATGGAGCTGGACGTGGTGCACCAGGACCGCGACGTCCTGGTGCTCAACAAGCCGCCCTTCCTCCTGGTACACCCCACCTCGCCCGAGCACATGCGCACGCTGTCGCACGGCATCGCGCACCACTTCCTGACGCAGGAGATCGACGCGCGCGTGCGGCCGGTGCACCGCATCGACCGCGACACGTCGGGGCTCCTGCTGGTGGCCAAGAGCGCCTTCGCGCACCAGCACCTGGATCGCCAGTTGCGCGAGCGCACCCTGCGGCGCGAATATCTCGCTGTGGTGCGCGGAAGGGTGGCGGAGGAGGAGGGGACGATCGATGCGCCGATCGGGCGTCACCCGCGCAACTCCAGCCTGCGCGCGGTGCGGCCCGGCGGCGAGGCGGCGCGGACGCGCTTCCGGGTGCGCGAGCGGTTCTCCGATGCGTCGCTGCTGGAGCTGGAGCTGGACACGGGGCGCACGCACCAGATCCGCGTGCACGTGGCCCACCTGGGCCACCCCGTGATCGGTGACCGCGCGTATGGCGGGGCCGCCCCGGCGCTGATCCGGCGGCAGGCGCTGCATGCATGGCGGCTCACCTGCGTCCACCCCGCCACCGGGGAGGCGCTGGCGTTCGAGGCCCCGCTCCCGCAGGACATGGCCTCGCTGCTGGAACGCCTGCGCGGGTGAAACAGGCGCCCGCACTCCCCGCGGGCTCTCGCCAGGGAGGTGCCGATGACCCCAGACCTCGTTCGGCTGTCCGACCTTCCCACGCCGTGCCGGCGCGCCTTCCGGATCCGGGCCGCCCGATCTCCGCTGTGCCCGCCCCAGGAGGACTCATGATTCGGAAAGCGTTTCCGGTACTCGCCCTCGCGCTCCTGACGGTTCCCGCCTCTCTCCACGCGCAGAGCGTGAGCGGCCGCGTAGTGGACCGCGCCACGGACCGGCCCATCCCGGCCACGTCGGTGGTCGCCGTCAACGGATCGGGGAGGGTGATCGGCCAGGTGCTCGCGGACTCGGCGGGGCGCTTCACCGTCGCGCTGCGCGGGGCGGGGAGGTACCGCCTGCGCGCGGACCGCATCGGGTACCAGCCGGTGACCAGCGCCGAGTTCGACGTGGGCTCCGCCGAGGCGCTCGCGGTGGACCTGCACCTCTCCGCCGGGGCGGTGGAGCTGGCCCCCCTCACCATCACCAGCCGCGCCGAGCCGCCGCACGTTCCGGGGCTGGAGCGGGCGGGCTTCTACCAGCGGGAGCGCACCTCGCCCGGCGTCTTCATGCGCCGTGAGGAGGTCGCCCGCAAAGGCGGCACCCGCATGTCCGAGCTGCTGACACGGGTGCCGGGGGTGCGCAGGGTGGTGGCGGGGGGAAGGGCGGGGGTGACGCTGGGGAGGCAGGGACCGGGCGGCCGCTCCTGCTCCCCCGCCGTCTTCCTGGACGGGCAGCCCGTGGCCCGCCCGGAGGGAATCGACGAGATCATCGCGATCTCGGCCGTGGAGGCGGTGGAGGTGTACCGCGGTCCCAGCCAGACCCCGGCGCGCTTCGCCGGCCCCGAGGTCGGCTGCGGCGTCGTCGTGATCTGGACCCAGCAGCAGGTCTGAACCCGGGCAGCTCACGGGCGGGGAGATCGAAGGCGGGGCTCACAACGAGACAGTGGAGAGCGTTTCCTCCGTGTCCCGATGTGAGCCCCGCGTCGTTACTTCCGCACCCTCACACCGCCGAGGGGGCGCATTCCCGCGTTCAGCTCAGCTGCACACGAAGAACGCCTCGACGTACGTCGTCGACCCCACCTGCACCACGAGCGGCCCGGATCCCATGATCCACCCGTTGCTCGTGTTCCACCGGGTAACCGCGCAGCCGGGGTTCGGGTACGGGGTGAAGGTCACGGTGGTGCCCGCGTTCAGCTCGGAAATGAGCATCTGGCTGGTCATGTCGCCGCTGACGTAACCCAGCCATTCCGTCTCCCCGTTGTAGTCGCCGGAGATGCTGACGTCGCCGCCGTTGTACGGGGTGGCCGACCAGTCGCTGAGCTCGGAAGCAGCGCAGAGGGTCTTCATCAGCCCGTAGACGGCCATCGGGGTGTCCAGACGAGCGGAATACCAGTAGTGCGTCTCGCAGGTGGTCGCGCCTCCCGTGACCATCCAGAACTGCCCTTTCGGTCCGGTAGTGTTCGCGCGCGCGGTGAGCTCGTACTTGGTAGTCGTGTTCCGAGCTGCTGCTTCGGGAGCGAGCGGCGACGAGCCGTCGCATGCGGAGAGGAGGAGTGCGATGAGCGGAATGGCTGCCAGGCTGCGGTTCATACGTCCTCGTGTGTGGGTGAGCCGGTTGCCCGCGGCGGCGTGTGTGCCGTCGCTGGACACCGAATATATACCGAATAAAGGGTGATCGCGCAATGCGCGGCGTTAAAGGTGTACACTGTAGACGTCGGTGGTGTGATCTGCTGATCCGCGTAGCTACTCAGCGACCGAGCGGCTTCCAGAGGAAGTGGCGCGAGTGTCCTGCCGGGTAGCCGTCGAGCCGCCCGAACTCCTCGAAGCCCAGGCGGCGGTAGAAGGCAGGGGCCTGGAAGCTGAAGGTGTCGAGCCAGATCGCATGGCAGCCGCGCGACCGCGCCTCGTCCTCCGCCTCGCGCAGCAGGCGCTCGCCGTAGCCGCCGCCGCGGTGCTCCTCGGCCACCCACAGGTAGCGCACGAAGAGCCACCCGAAGTACACGTCCCCCGCCAGCCCGCCCCGCACCTCGCTTCCTTCGTCGCGCAGGAGCACGTGCAGCTGCGAATATCCCGGGTCGCCCACCCGCGCCTCGTTGTGCGCCCGCAGCCCCTCAAACACCGTGTTGAGCTCGGCGTCGCTGGCGGGGCCGCGTGAGATGGTGAGGTTGGGCATGGCTGGCTCTGGGATGGCCGGGTGAGTGAACTCGCTGCAACAACAGCACAAAGTCCGCTTGCGCGGACTCGTACGTCTTCGTCATCCTGAGGGTGCCGCCCACACCAGACCCCGCCGTGCACCCCTATGATTGCGCGGCGACCCGGCGGGGCAAGAGGACCGCGGGCAACAACGGGCCCCTCGATGCGCGCAGTAGATCCTTCGCTTCGCGCCAGAGATTTGAGCACCGGAGAGGACGGAGAGGCGCGTCGCTCAGGATGGCAAAAAATGTAGCCCCTCGAGACGGCTTTAGCCGTCTTCGCGTGGTTCCAGCCGGGGGATTTATCCCCCGGCGACCCGCCTCCGCGCCTGCACCGGGCCTCCCGCGTCCAATCCCGCCCCGAGCCTGCGAAGGCAGGCTTCCCGCGGTTGTTGCAGCGGTTTCAACCGCCGGAACCTGGCTTCATCCCCGGCGGGACCTCACCCCCCCTGCGCCAGCATCTCCTTCATCCGCGCAAAGAAGTTCTCCTTCATCTCCTTGGCCTCCTCGGGGGCGAGGGAGGTGCGGGATTGGCCGGAGCGGTGCTCGATCAGGTCGACCGGGATCTCCTTGAGGAACCGCGAGGGCTGGCGCGGGATGGAGCCGCCGCGCTGCTGGCGGGTCGCGCAGCCGGAAAGCGTCAGGCGGTGCCGCGCGCGCGTGATCCCCACGTAGAAGAGGCGCCGCTCCTCCGCGATGGGGTCGATCCCGTTCTCTTCCGTCACGGCCTGCACGCTGCGCGAGTGGGGGAGGATCTCCTCCTCAAGGCCTATGATGAAGACGTGGGTGAACTCCAGCCCCTTGGCCGCGTGCATGGACATCAGCGTGACGCGGTCAGGCTCGTCCTCCTCCTTGTCCTTTTTGTCGTCGTCCTCGCTGAGCGAGATGCGCTCCAGGAAGTCGCGCAGGGCGGGCGGATTCCAGTCGTCCTCCTCGTCCGGGAGGGGCTGCGCGGTCCAGGTGCGCTCCTCGTAGGTGCCGATGGAGGCGATGAAGTCGCGCAGGATCTCCACGCGCACCTCGGCGGCGCGCTCGCTCTTGGCGTTGTCGGCGCGCACGGCTTCTTCCAGGCGCAGGCGCTTGACGGCATCCCGCGCGAAGCCGCAGAGGGTGCGCTCCTCCACCTGTCCGGCGGCGATGGCGGCTTCGGTCGCGCGGTACTCCACCTGGAGCTCCTCGATCGTCTCCACGAAGTGCTTCACCGGCTCGCGCTGTGCCCGGCTCACCGCCGCCACCTCGTCCACGTGCCGCATCGTCTCCCAGAGAGAGCGGCGGGCGTCGCGGGCGTCCTCCACCAGATTCATCAGCGTGGTGCGCCCGATGCCGCGGGTGGGGTAGTTGATGATGCGGCGGAGCGAGACCTCGTCGGCCGGGTTGATGATGACGCGCAGGTACGCCACCGCGTCCGCCACCTCCTTGCGGTCGAAGTAGCTCTGCCCGCCGATCACCCGGTAGGGGATGTTGGCCACGCGCAGCGCTTCCTCCACCGGCTTGGCCTGCAGGTTGGTGCGGTAGAGGACGGCGAAGTCGTTCCACTTGAGCTGCTCGTGCCAGCGGCGCACGCCGATCTCGCGCGCCACCATCTCCGCCTCCAGCTCCTCGGCGGTGCGCGCGGCCTCGTTGAACTCCCACAGGTCCACCTTGGGGCCGGGTCCGTTCCCCGTGCGCAGCGTCTTCGCCTTGCGGGTGGTGTTGTTGGCGATGACGCCGTTGGCGGCCTCCAGGATGCGCTGCGTGGAGCGGTAGTTCTCCTCCATGACGACGACTTTGCACCCCGGGAACTGGCGCTCGAAGTCGAGGATGTTCCGCACGTCCGCGCCGCGCCAGGCGTAGATCGACTGGTCGTCGTCGCCCACCACGCACAGGTTCTTGAGGGGGCCGGCCAGGAGCCGCGCCATCTCCAGCTGGGCGCCGTTGGTGTCCTGGTATTCGTCGATCATGATGTAGCGCCACCGCTTCCAGCACCGCTCGCGCACCTCGGCGTCCTCCTGCAGCAGCTTCACCGGGAGGAGGAGGAGGTCGTCGAAGTCGCAGGCGCCGGCGGCGCGCAGCGAAGCCTCGTAGCGCGGGTAGACGGCGGCGGCGAGCACGGCGTAGTCGTCCGTGCGGTTCCCCTGCACCATCCCCTCGGACACTTCGCGCGCGGCGGTGGCGGGGTCGATCATGCGGTTCTTCCAGTCGCCGATCTGGAAGAGGATCTTCTTGGCGTCGTACACGTCCTCACCGGCGGTGGCGACGACGTGCACCTCTTCGGCGATGATGCGCTTGACGATCTGCGCCTGGTCGCCGGTGGGATAGATGGAGAAGTCCTTGGGGAGCCCGATGCGCGTGCCGTGCTCGCGCAGGAGCCGCGCGCCCAGCGAGTGGAAGGTGGAGAGGAGGACGCCCTTGGCCTCCTTGCCCACCAGCTTCGCCACGCGCTCCCGCATCTCCAGCGCGGCCTTGTTGGTGAAGGTCACGGCCAGGATGCTGCGCGGATCCACCCCCGTGCGCAGCAGGTGCGCGATGCGGAAGACCAGCGTGCGCGTCTTGCCCGAGCCGGCGCCGGCCAGGATCAGGACGGGTCCCTGCGTGGCAAGCGCGGCCTCGCGCTGCTCGGGATTCAGATCGCGCAGGTAGTGCGGAACGTGCTGCAAACGGGGCCCTGCGGTGCGGGAAACATTGCTCCGGAACGGGGGCGGAAGATAACCCTCGCATGGCGGCGGCGGGTAGACCCGAACAGCAATCTCACGCGGAGACGCGGAGGCACGGAGGAAAGGCACGGAGGCCATCTCTGTGGCTCTGTGTCTCTGTGTGAGCCAAGGAGTTGCGCTGTTCACCGCGCCTCCGCGTCTCCGCGTGAGACCCGCTGTTTCAGACGTTGGACGACGGTTTGACGCGAGCGGGGGCGGGCGTGTATGTTTGTCGCGTTCCGAACCCGGAACATGGCCGTTTCACCCGCACGGAGGATCCATGGCGCTACGCGACCGCTTCGGTGAGCTCACGGTGGCAGACAGCCTTGCGCTGCGAGCCCGTGAGAACCCGCAGCGGCCCTTTGTCGCCTTCGGAGACCGACGGCTCAGCTACGCGCAGGTGGACGCCGGCTCGGACGCGCTCGCGTCGGCCCTGCACGAGCTGGGGATCGAGGCGGGGGACCGCGTGGCGCTCACCCTGCCCAGCTGGCCCGAGTTCGTGGTCGCCATCTTCGCGGCGGCCAAGCTGGGCGCCGTCATCGTGCCGCTCAACCCCAAGTTCACCTCGCCGGAGCTGCAGTACATGCTGCGGCACTCGGAGACGGCCGCCGTCATCACGGCCGAGAACTGGGACGGGGTGGACTACCTGGCCCGCTTCGAGGGCTTCCTGGCCGCCCTGCCGGACCTGCAGTACGTGGTCTCGGTGGGGGAGGAAGACCTCTGGTACGACGACCGGATCCACCAGTTCGAGGACCTGGTGTCCAGCGGCGAGGGGCGGCCCTACCCGCGCCACCAGGGAACGGCGGACGAGCTGTTCGCCATCCTGTACACCAGCGGCACCATGGGGAAGCCCAAGGGGGTGAGCCTGTCGCACCGCAACCTCCTGGCGACCGCCGCGGCCACCGCGGACGTCATCGGGGTGGAAGAGGGCGACGTGGTGTTCGGCGTGGGCTCCGTCTTCAACGCCTTCGGGCTGGGGATGGGGGTGCTGGGTACGATGGCCGCCGGTGCGTCGCTGGTGCTGCAGGAGCGCGACGACCCGGAGGAGGCGCTGCGCCTGCTGGAGACTGAGCGGGTGACGGTTTATCACGGCGTCCCCACCTCGTTCATCATGGCGATGCGCGAGCCCTCGCGGGGCGAGCGCGACCTGGGCACGCTGCGCACGGGCGTGGTGGCCGGGGCGCCGGTGATGGAAGAGGTGGTGGGGCGCATCCGCGGCGAGCTGGTGCCGGGGATCTGCGTGGGGTACGGCCTCACCGAGACGGGGACGCTGGTGAGCGTCACCCGCCCCGGCGACCCGCCCGCCAAGCAGCTCACCACCGTGGGGCGCCCGCTGGACGGCACGGAGGTCGTGATCCTGGACGTGGACGGCACCGTTCTCCCCGAAGAGTCGGTGGGGGAGATCGCGGTCCGCGGCCCGGGGGTGATGCAGGGGTACTACCGCCAGCCCGGCGAGACGGCCCAGGTGCTCACCGAAGGCGGCTTCTTCACCACCGGCGACCTGGGGATGCTGGACGAGGAGGGTTTCCTCCACATCCTGGGGCGGCGCAAGGAGATGATCATCCGCGGCGGGTTCAACGTGTACCCCCGCGAGGTGGAAGACCGGCTCCACGCCCACCCCGCCGTGCTGGACGTGGCGGTGGTAGGGCTCCCGGACGAGGTCTTCGGAGAAGTATCGTGCGCCTGTATCGTTCCCGTCGAGGGGGCGATCGTTACCGGCGGAGAGATCAAGGATTTCTGCCGTGAGGTGCTGGCGGACTACAAGGTCCCGGACCTGGTCCGCTTCCTCGACAGCTTTCCCATGACGGGGAGCGGCAAAGTGCGGCGCGTGGAGCTCGCGCGCATGATAAGCGCCGGCGAAAGCAGCCGGCCCAGATGAGCGCGCCGCACGCCGCCCCGTCGCCCTGAACCGACCTGGCCCCTCCCGCCGTCCCTCCGCGCCGCCCTTGAGCGCGCGGGTGCGAGGCGGAGGGGTCTCGTCGCATCAAACGACGAACTGAATCGAGAGCATGAACAGTCCATACAACAGCTGGTCCCCGCAGGGACAGCCCATGCAGCCGCCCACGCGCAGCGCGGCGCTGCTGATCGACTTCGACAACGTGACCCTCGGCGCCCACGGCGACCTGGGGCGCGAGCTGCAGACCCTCCTCAACAACGAGGTCTTCCGCGGCAAGATCGCGGTGCGCCGCGCCTACGGCGACTGGCGCCGGTACCCCAACTACGTGGTGCCGCTCACCGAGGCCAACATCGACATGATCTGGGCGCCCTCGTGGGGGTCGTCCAAGAAGAACACGACGGACCTGCGCATGGCGATGGACGCGATGGAGCTCTGCTTCACGCGTCCCGAGATGGGCACCTTCATCCTGCTGACCGGCGACTCCGACTTCTCGAGCTGCGTGATGAAGCTCAAGGAGTACGGCAAGTACGTGATCGGCGTGGGGATGAAGGAGTCGGCCAGCGACCTCATCGTCAAGAACTGCGACGAGTACTACTCGTACCACGCCCTCACCGGCCTGTCGCGCGCCAACATGGGCGAGGGGCCCACCGAGGACCCGTGGGTGCTGGTGGGCCGCGCCGCGCGGATGATGACCACGCGCGGCGACTCCATGCGTGTGGACCGCCTGAAGCAGGTGATGATCGAGCTGGACCCGGGCTTCGACGAAAAGAACGCGGGCTTCGGCAAGTTCAGCAAGTTCGTGCAGCGCGCCGGCGAGCGCGGCCTGATCCGCCTGCGCCGCGACGACGCCGGGCAGTTCGAGGTGATCGCGGTGGAGGACGAAGGCACCGGCAGCGGATTCGCGTCGCCGGTGGCGCCGCCGCGCGACCGGGATCGCGAGCGTGACCGGGACCGCGTGCGCGGCCGTGGGCGCGATCGCGACCGTGGACGTGGCCGCCCGGACCGCCCGCGCTTCGCCGACGCCCCCGCCGCCGACGCGGGTGCCGCGACGGACGAGCCGGATCTCGACTTCACGGTCGAAGTCCCGCGCCCGGCTGTTGCCGAGGCGCCGGCCGTCGACCGCGCCGCGGAGCTGGATGCCGCTCCGCTCCCCCCGCGCGCCGCTCCCGCCGCCGAGGCCGCTCCGGCCGCCGCGCCTGCGGGTGGTCGCGGACGGGGTCGTGGCCGTGGCCGCGCCGCCACTCCGGGGATCACGCCGCCGCTCCTCCCCGGCCAGGTGCTGGACCTGACCGACGTCGCCGGTGCCGCTCCGGCTGCCGAGACGCCTGCTCCGGCCGCCGAGCCCGCCGCCGCGGCGCCCGTTGCCGAGGCCGCTCCGGCCGAAGCGCCGGCCGCTCCCGAGGCACCGCGCGCGGAAGCTCCCGCCGCCGAGGCTGCCGCTCCGGCCGCGCGCGCCGAGGCTCCGGCCACGGGCCGCGCCGCCGATCCGCTGCGCAACGCGTACTCTCTCCTCCAGCACGCCACGCGCGCGCTGGTCCGCGGCCCCGGCCAGGCCGCGCGCGACGGCGACGTCAAGCGCCGCATGCTGGAGATGCAGGCGGACTTCGACGAAGCGCCGCTCGGCTTCAGCAAGTTCAGCCGCTTCCTACGCCAGGCCCACGAAGACAACGTGGTCGACCTGCGCCAGGTGGCGGAGGGCCGCTACGAGGTGGGGCTCCCGGCCGGCGGCGGACGTCTTCCCGCGCCGGTGCTGACTGCGGCTGCGGAGGGCGCTGCTCCGGCCGTCGCCGCCGAGACCGCTGCCGCTCCGGAGGCGGCTCCGGCCGGCGGGCGTGGACGCGGGCGGGGCCGTGGACGTGGCGCGGCTGCAGGTGCTCCGCCGCTCCTCCCCGGCCAGGTGCCGGGCGGGGATGCGGCTGCCGAGGCACCGGCGGCGCGCGTGGAAGAGGCACCGGCTCCGGCTCCCGTGGTTGCCGAGCCGGCCGCACCGGCCCCCGCGCCCACGGCTCCGGCCGAGGTGGCGGCGCGTGGCGGGGTGCGTGGACGCGGTCGTGGCGGGCGTGGTGCGCCGTCCGGCCCGCCGCCGCTTCTTCCGGGGCAGGTGATCGACGTGGCGGGGCTGGCCACGGCCGCCCCGCAGCCCGAGCCCGCCGCTCCGGCGGCCGAGGCTCCCGCGGCGCAGCCCGCCGCGGCCGGCTTCGAGTTCCCCACCGACCGCGATGGCGCGCTCGCGTACCTGGGCGCCTACAAGGGCGTGGGGCGCAAGACGGCCGAGGCGCTGGTGGACACCTTTGGCGAGAACGTCTTCCGCGCGATGGAGGAAGACCCCGGCGCCGTCCGCCAGCTCCTGGGCGACCGACGTTCCGGTACCGTGCTCGACCAGTTCGCCGCCGATCCCAACCGTGCGCAGGCCCCGGAGGCACAGCCGGAAGCCGCGCACACCGATTCTCCCGAGCCGGCCGACGATACACCGGCCGCCGATACAACGGGTGACGATGCATCGTCCGTCGATGTACTGGCCGACGAGGCACCGATTGCTGAAGAGCCAGCCGCCGCGGAGCCCACGGGCGACGAGGGCGGGGAAGAGGACGCGCGTCCGGCGCGCCGTTCGCGCGGGCGCCGTGGCGGGCGCGGGCGTGGGCGCGCGGCGGGCGAGGAGAGCGTCGCAGCGCTGGCGGAGGAGTACATCGGCGACACCGACCCCACGCTGGTGGGCGACGTGACCGCGACCGTGGTGCCCGGCGAGACCGCCGCGGAGACCCCGGCCGCCCTCGCCGAAGAGGTCATCGGCGACACCGACCCCACGCTGGTGGGTGAGGCGGTGACGGATCTGGAGTCCGCGCCGCCCGTCCGTGCCCGTCGCGGGCGGGGCCGGGGCCGTGCGCGCGTGGACGAGGCGCACAGCCCCGCCGCGCTGGCCGACGAGGTGGTGGGCGACACCGATCCCACGCTGCTGGGCACGGTGGTGGTCGCGGAGGATGCACCCGCGACCGACGCGGCCGAACCTGCGCCGCGCCGCAGGGGCCGTGGCCGTCCGCGCGCCGAAGCCGCTCCGGCGGCCGAGGCTCCCGCGCCGCCGGCCGAAGCACCGGCCGCGGCGGCACCCGCGGCCAAGCGCGGCCGTGGGCGGCCACGTGCCGCTGCCGCGACGCCTCCGGGCGAAGCGCCCGCGCCCGAGGCTCCGGCGCCCACTCCTCCCGCGCCCGAGGGTGACGCCGCCGCGCGTCGTGGGCGGCGCGGCGGGCGGGGGCGTGGCCGTGCGCGTGGCGGCAACGGCACGCCGGCGGAGTGATGCACGACGGCACTGAACGGAGCGCCGCGTCCGGGTCCGCCCGGGCGCGGCGCTCCGCCGTTGTGGAGCCGGCGCCGCTCCCCCTCTCCTTCTACGACCGCCCCGCCGACGTGGTCGCGCGCGAGATGCTCGGCACGCTGATCGTGTCGGAGGTGGGCGGGCGGCGCGTGGTGGGGGAGATCGTGGAGACGGAGGCGTACACGGGGCCGGATGACGAAGCCTCGCACGCGCACATCCGCTTCGGGCGCACGGAGCGCAACGACCCGATGTTCGGGCGCGCCGGCACCGCGTACGTCTACCTGATCTACGGGATGCACTGGTGCATCAACGTGGCGACGGGCGCGGAAGGCTTCCCCGCCGCCGTGCTGATCCGCGCCGCGCGCCCGGTGGAGGGGATCGAGTTCGCCCGCGAGCGGCGCCCCGGCCGCCCCGACCACGAGCTGATGCGCGGACCGGGCAACCTCGCCCGCGCCCTCGCCATCGACCGCGCGCAGAACCGCGGGATGGTGGATGGTCCGCCGCTCTGGTTCGCCCCCGGCGCATCCATCCCCGACGCCGAGGTCGCGGCCGGCCCGCGCATCGGCATCAAGCGCGCCGCCGATGCCCCGCTGCGGTTCTGGGTGCGCGGGAGCATCTGGGTATCGGGAAAGCGCTAAGATGACGGTGTCGTTAGGGTCGCCGCCGAGAGCTTCTCACCGGCGTTGCAACCCTGTACCGTCACCTGCTGTCTAATCTTCCGTCGTATGGGTCCGGTTCGGTCCTGTGTCCGTGATGCAGGACGGCGGCAGAAGCCGGGCAGCTCGTTCGTTGTACCGCTTCCCGCCGCAGTCGGAAACGCCTTAGAGCGATCCATGATGAAAATCCTCCCCCAGCTTCTTATCCCTTTCCTGCTCGCCCTCGCGGCCAGCGCTTCGGCCCAGGAGCGCCCCGTGGCGGGCATCCAGGGGCGCATCGTGGCGGCGGAGACGTCGCGGCCGCTGGCAGGCGTGACGGTCGTGGCGCGGCTGCAGACGGACACAGTGCCAGCGGGGCGCGGCGTGTCCGGAGCGGATGGCCGCTACCGGATCATCGGGCTCGCGCGGGGAAGCTACGTGGTGCGCGCCACCCACACCGGCCGCCAGACGACGCAGTCGGAGCCCGTCGCCGTCGCCGCGGGGCCGGCGGAGGCGGGCGACCTGAAGATGGCCGCGGTGGTGGCGCTGGAGGGGCTGCAGGTGCGCGCAGAGCGGCCACCCGTGGTGCACGCCGAAGACCGCAACGTGTACAGCGTCAAGGACATGCCTGCGGCCGTCGGCGGCGCGGCGGACGTGATGCGCACGCTGCCGGAGCTGGAAGTGGACCTCAACGGCAACATCAAGATGGTGGGGAACCGCCCCGTGACCATCCACATTAACAGCCGCCCCTCCCCCCTGCGCGGCGAGGCGCTCACGGAGTTCATCCGCAACCTCCCCGCGGACCGCATCGACCGCATCGAAGTGATCCCCAACCCCTCCGTGCGCTTCGAGGGCGGTGACGGTGCCATCGTCAACATCGTGCTGCGCAAGGGAGTGGAGCTGGGGCTGGGCGGGAGCGTGTCGCTGAACGCCGCCACGCGCGGCGGCAACGGCCTCTCCGGGCAGATCGCCTACCAGCGCGGGAAGCTGACGCTGTTCGGCGGCGGATCCAGCCGGCTGATGAACTTCGACGACGCGTCGCGCGAGCTGCGGCAGAACCTGCTCGCGACGCCCGTCACCTTTTTGGACCAGGACCGGCGCGGCTCCGGCAACAACTTCTACGGCAGCGCGGACCTGACGGCCGAGCTGGCGGTGGGGCCCATCGAGACGCTCTGGGCCTCCGCAAACGCGTACCGCGGCGGGTGGGGAAACGAGAGCTTCTCGCACAACCAGATCCTGGACGCGGACAGCGCCCCCACGCGCATCTACGACCGGGTGGGCGACTACGAGAGCGACTTCCTGGCGACGGACGTGGCGCTGGGCTTCCGGCGCATCGTGGAGGCCCAGCGGCACGAGCTCTCGGTAGAGGTGCGCAGGAGCGGGTCCGGCGACGAGAGCAACGGGCGCGTGGAGGAGATCACCACCATGCGCGCGGTGGAGACCGGCGACCCGCTCTCCGAGCTGCGCGTGACGGGCGGCGGCGAGGACCGCAGCAGCCTCACGGCCAAGGCGGACTACATGCGCCCGCTGCCGGGGAAGGGCGGCCGGGTGGAGATGGGGGTGCGCACCAGCCTCGAAGACCAGGCGAACGAGCAGACGATGCGCCACTTCGCCCCCTTCGACGCGGGCGATCCGCGCCAGGTGACGGACGTGTCGTACACCTTTGGGCAGGCGCAGCACTCGGCCTACACCAACGTGAGCCACAAGATCGGGCGCCTGTCGCTGCAGGGCGGCCTGCGCGCGGAGATGACGACCCTCGATCTCGCGCCGCGGCTGGAGAACGCGCAGCCGGGCTTCGAGCGCGACTTCTTCTCCATCCTCCCCAGCGCCAACCTGAGCTTCGAGTTCAAGCCGGGGCGCACGATGCGGGTCAACTACTCCCGCCGCGAGCGCCGCCCGTGGATCTGGGACCTCAACCCGTACGTCACGCAGAGCGATCCGCTGAACGTGCGCCTGGGGAACCCCGACCTGGAGCCCGCCGCCACCCATTCGCTCGGCGGCGACCTGAGCTGGCGCACGCGCGTGGCGACGCTGCGCCTGGCGCCCTACTTCCGCCGCACCAGCAACGAGGTGGAGTACATCCGCACGGTGAGCGCGGAGGGAGTGTCCACGACCATCCCGCAGAACCTCGCGGTCGTGGAGACCTACGGCGGCAGCCTCAACGCGTCGCTGACGCCGGCGCGGTGGGGGAACGCCTCGGCATCGGTCGGCGCGAGCCACGACGAGCGCGACGCGGGCGCCCTGGGGAGCGCCTACTCGCGGAGCGGGAGCAACTACTTCTTCACCGCCAACTCCACCCTGCAGCCGGGTCGCGGCTGGGGGATCCAGGCCTCGCTGCGCGTCAACTCGCCGCGCGAGTCGGTGCAGGGGCGCTATTCGTCGACGCCGTGGACGGAGCTGGGCATCCGCAAGGAGCTGTTCAACCGCAAGGCGTCGATGAACATCCGGCTCGCGGACCCCTTCGACATCTACCGCACGCGCTTCACCTCGCGCGACCCCAGCTTCGCGGGAACGTCGCAGAGCCGCTCGTCGTGGGGCGGGCGCAGCGCCAGCCTGAGCCTCACCTATCGGTTCGGCAAGCCGCCGGAGCGCAAGAGCACGCAGACGGACGGTCCGCCGACGGGTGGCGGTGGGCCTCCCTGAACGGATTGGGCTCACACAGAGACACAGAGGCACAGAGAGAAGGTCATCTCTGTGCCTCGTCTTTTGCGTGGTCCACCGCTACTGTGTACGCCCGCGCCTCCAGCACCCGAACTCGGCACCCATCGAATGAACGACCGCGACAACCTGATGGACTTCGCCGTACGCACCGCGACCGGCGCGGGAGAGATCACGCTGGAGCACTTCGGGCGCGCCGCCGTCGAGTTCAAGGGCGACGGGAGCGAGGTGACGATCGCGGACCGCGCGGCAGAGGAGTTCATCCGCGCCACCCTCCGCGACGCCTTCCCCGACGACGGCATCGTGGGCGAGGAGGGGGAGGACGTCCCTTCGAAGACCGGGCGCCGCTGGATCGTGGACCCCATCGACGGCACGCGCTCGTTCAGCTCCGCCGTCCCCCTCTACGCCGTGCTGATCGCGCTGGAGGAGGAGGGCGTGCCGACGCTCGGCTGCTGCCACTTTCCCGTATTCAAAGACACGCTGGTCGCCGCCGACGGTGCGGGTGCGTGGCTGAACGGCCGCCCCGCCCGCGTCTCCGAGTGCGACGACCTGAGCGATGCGCGGCTGGTGACGAGCGGCCTCGAGTACTGGCGCGACCACTCCACCGACGCGGACCGCGCCGGCTTCGAGCGCCTGCAGCGCGCCACCCGCTTCGCCCGCACCTGGGGCGACGCCTACGGCTATTTCCTGGTCGCCACGGGCCGCGTGGACCTCCTCTGCGACCCCATCTCCGGCTCCTACTGGGACTACGCGCCCATGAACGTCATCCTGCGCGAGTCCGGCGGCCGCTTCACCCAGTTCGACGGCACCCCCGTCGGCGCCTGGACCCAGGCCCTCGCCACCAACGGCCGCCTGCACGAAGCGGCGGCGGCGGTGCTGCGGGGGGCCTGAATGGGGCGAGTGAACTCGCTGCAACAACAGCACAAAGTCCGCCTGCGCGGACTCGGGGGTTGGATTCCGCCTGTGTAAATCCGCCCGCGCGGACTGGCCGCGGTCACGAGCCCGCATATCAAAGCGAATGAATTCGCCGCTGGAACACGCGAAGTCCGCCTGCGCGGACTGGCCGCAGCGCGCGAGCCCACTTCAGTGGGCTTCCCGTAGTTCCAGCCGGGGGCTTTAGCCCCCGGTGCTGTTCGGACCGCCCCCCGCCCCCGGCGTTGGCGGAACCGGCCCCCGCCGACCTCGAGCCTGCGAAGGCAGGCTTCCCGCCGTTGTTGCAGCGGTTTCAACCGCCGGGACTCTGGAGCTTGATCCCCGCCCCCCACCCTACCCTCACCCCCCGCGATCCACCAGCCTCCGCACCAGCTCCAGCTTCCCTGCAACCTCCCCATCCAGCAGGTGCGCCTCGATCCCATCGAACTCGCCCGCGCGAAAGGTGCGCTCGATTCGCCCCTCCGACAGCAGGTGCACCGCGTCGCAGCCGGTGGTGAGCGAGGCGAGGATGTGCGAGGTGAGGAGCACCGTGTGCCCCGCATCCGCCAGCTCGCGGAGGAGCCGGGTCAGGATCTGGTTCGTCTCCAGGTCAAGCCCGTTGAACGGCTCGTCCAGAATGAGCACGGGCCGGCCCAGGCTCAGCACCCCCAGCAGCGCCAGCTTCTTCCGCATCCCCAGCGAGTACGTCTCCACCAGCCGGTCGAGCGGGAGGTCGAAGACGCGGTTCCACTCCGCGACGTCGAAGCCGGCGCGGCCCGCGCGAAAGACGCCCAGGTACTCCCGCCCGGTGATCTTGGGATAGAAGAAGCTCTGCGCGGGGAGATAGCCGACCACCTCGCGGCTGCGCAGCGGCTCGCCGCGGAAGCGGATGAGGCCGCCGCTCGGGCGCACGAAGCCGTAGAGCGCGTCCAGCAGCGTCGTCTTGCCGGCGCCGTTGCGGCCGGCGAGGCCGTGGACCTGCCCGCCATCCACCACGAGGTCGACGCCGTTCAGCACGGTCGTCGATCCGTAGCGCACGGTCAGCTTCTCAATCGAGATCATCCAGATAGGCGCCGAGGTTGTTCACACCGATCCGCCAGAACCGGAACAGCAGAAACGCCGCCACCGGCGGCAACGCCAGCGACGCCGTGAGCACCAGCACCGCGAGCGGACCGACCACGGCCGCCCTCCCTCCCTCGCGGTACACGGCGTACTTGGTGAGGACGGCCCCCGCGACGATCGCGGCGCTCCCCACGAGCACCAGCGCCAGCACGCCGGCGAGCGCGGGGTGCCGGACGATGAACACCACGACTACTGGCAGGCAGAGCGCCGCGTACAGCGCCAGCCCTTGCATCACCTTGAACCGCAGAAGCTCCGCCGGTCGCCGCCGGAACGCCTCCAGCAGCTCGTGCCCTTCGCCGTCCAGGTAGAACAGCGAGACGCACCAGGCGAGCAGCACGATCCCGCCGAGCACTACGGCCGGGTAGCCGGAGAGCGCCGCGGCGGCCAGGTAGGCGACCGCGATCCCGCCGCCGTACCGCCTCACCCCCGAAGTCCACTCGAATGCGCTCGCGGGGAGGGGAAGTCGCTGCACAGGCCGATTACGGCTCCACCTCAGGACCCGCTCGACTCCTCCGGCTGGCAACGCCGCAAAGAGCAGCGGAGCACCCGCGCTCGCGGCTAGGAGGCTGGGCACGGGCGCGATCAGGCCGAGGAGCCAGAAGGGGATCGAAAGGGCGGCGTACTCCACCAGATAGGTGCGCTGCGGACTGCGGCCGGCGAGCCTCAGGAAGCGCGCATCCTGGCGGCCCGTGTGCACGAGGGCGAGCAGAACGATCTGCGCCGCGAGGATGGCGCGGGAGCCCTGCGCGCTTCCCATCCACCCCCAGAGCCGGAAGCAGCCCATCGCGAGCAGGAGCGCGAAGAGGAGCGCTGTCCCCGGCTCCGCGCGCGCGAGGCCGGCCACCGCCCGCCGCAGCGTACGGGCGCGCAGGATGAGGATGTCAGGCATCGTCGTCGTCGAAGGGCGGCTCCTCCACCGGCGGCGCGCCGCCGATCCACACGACGCGCACCACGTGGCCGGCGCGAGGGCCGGGGCCGGGTGGGATCAGCGCGAGCCCGTCGGCGGCGGCGAGGGAGCTGGAGACGCCGGAGCTCTGCGAGCCGGTGAGGCGCGCGTGGAAGTGGCGGTCCTCCTCGCGCCTGATGGAGACGCGGGGGAAGTGCATCAGCTCGCCGCGCATGGGGTAGGCGTCGTCCAGCACCGCGTACCTCCAGGGCGAGTGGATGCGTGTGCGGCCGCACATGCGCATGAGGGCGGGGCGCACAAAGAGCTCGAACGTTACGCCGGTGGACACCGGGTTTCCCGGCAGCCCGAACCAGGGAATCCCGCCGAGCGCACCCACCCGCCCGAACGCCATCGCCGAGCCGGGGCGGATGCGCACGCGCCAGAAAGCCACCTCGGTGTCCAGCTCCGCCATCACGCGCCGCACGTGGTCGTGCTCGCCCACGCTGATGCCGGCGGTGGTGATGAGGG
The DNA here is from genome assembly GCA_036398975.1 of Longimicrobium sp. Lineage (GTDB taxonomy): Bacteria > Gemmatimonadota > Gemmatimonadetes > Longimicrobiales > Longimicrobiaceae > Longimicrobium. The sequence goes on along the minus strand of DASWNZ010000287.1, from coordinate 657 downwards.
CGTCGCACCCGCGCGCGCGCTCCAGCTGCTCGCGCATCCCCTCGGGCGCGTCCGGCGCGATGCCCAGGACGCGCGCCTCCAGCCCCGCCTCCGCGAGGGCGGCGGCCAGCGAGTAGCTGTTGGAGGAGACGATGCGCCGCCCCGCCTGCACCTCCGCGAACTCCTCCACCGGCACCAGCTCGTCGCCCGACGCGAGCACGGCCACGACGGGGCGGCGCACCACCCGCAGCCGCGCCCGGCCCAAAGACGCGGCCACGCCGATCTCCGCCGCGCGGAGCACGGCCCCGGCGCGCAGCACAACCGACCCCCGCCGCACGTCCTCGCCGCGCGGCCGGACGTTGCGCCCCGCGTCCGCATCGGAGAGGATGGCGACGCGGCCCTCCGCCGTCCCGATCCCCGAGCCGCCGTCGGTGTGCTCCACGCGGATCACGCCGTCCGCGCCTTCGGGGACGGGCGCGCCGGTCATGATGCGAATAGCCTCGCCCGGGCCGACGGGGCGCGCGGCGAAGCGGCCGGCGGGGACGTCGTCCACCACGCGCAGCACCACCGGGCGCGCGGACGATGCGCCGCGCACGTCCTCCGCGCGCACCGCGAAGCCGTCCATCGCGCTGTTGTCCCACGGCGGCAGGTCGACGGTGGACGACACGTCCTCCGCCA
>DASWNZ010000286.1:0-41805 GCA_036398975.1 Longimicrobium sp. | reverse complement strand
GACCTGGAGGGGAGGACGGTGCGGTCGGTGCTCCCGGAGCTGGAGGGGCAGGGCCTCTTCGAGATCCTGGACGGCGTCTACAACAGCGGCGAGCCGTTCCAGGGCAGCGAAGTCCCCATCACCTTCGACCGGTTGGGCGACGGAACCATGTACCGGGGCTACTTCAACTTCAGCTACCAGCCCCTCTTCTCCGTGGACGGCCGGGTGAACGGCGTGCTGAGCGTGAGCGTAGAAGTCACGGACCTGGTGCTGGAGCGCTCGCGCCTGGAGCAGCGCGCCGTCGAGCACGAAAAGGTGCTGGCCCGGCTCGGCGGCGGGGCGGATCGGAAGGCGCCGGCCTGACGTTCGCGCGGTTCACGGCAGGGGCTCACGCGGAGGCGCGGAGACACGGAGAGTATGTCCGTGCGACTCCGCGCCTCCTCTTGCATCAACGGAATTACCGGCCGAGCTCGTATCGCCGCCGCGGACGCCGCACCACAATGGAGAGCAGGGCTCCCACCACCGGCGCCAGGAGGATGACGAGCGCCCACGCGATCTTGGTGTTCCCCTCGCTGCTCTCGTGGACCAGGCACTCGTACAGGGCCCAGGGCCAGAGCAGGAACAACACGCTGAACACCCCGAACACCACGATCATCTCCACAAACCCCAGTCCAAACGACATGGCCCCTCCCTGGTCGCGACGATCGCGAGCTGACGAGTGCATCACCCACACGCCCCACGTCGCGGGATTCGGGCCAGTTTTCTGGAGGGTTGGAAGTCGGCTTATTGCGCCCCCCAGCGGTGCCCGCCAGCTTGCCCCGGCACCCACCTTCCCAGCCGAGGCATGCCGATGGACGACCCGACCTGGTGGATCGACGCGCTGATGGCGCCCGCCGGCCAGGCGCTCATGGCGGAGATCGCCGCCGAGCCGCTGACGGCCGCCAACGAGATCCGCCTGATCACGCGGCTGCGCGAGAAGCATCCGCCGGAGCTGGTACCCATCGCCGTGGGCCAGGCCAAGCTCCGCGCGCGCGCCCGCGCGAAGTTCACCCACGCGGACCGCATGTACTTCACCGCGCCCGCGCTGGAGCAGGCATCCACCGAGCGGATGGCCAGCAACCACGCGCGCCGCTACGCCGGCTTCGACCGCATGGCCGACCTGTGCAGCGGCATCGGCGGCGACCTGATCGCGCTGGCGGAGGGGCGCTCGGTACTGGCCGCCGATCTGGACCCGGTGCACAGCCGCCTCGCCTGCATCAACGCGGAGGCCAACGGCGTGGGTGCGGGGGTGGAGTGCGTGTGCGCGGATGTGCGCGACCTCTCGCTCGACGGCATCCCCGCCGCCTTCGTGGACCCCGCCCGCCGCGCCGGAGGCCGCCGCTTCCAGACGGGGAGCGGCGAGCCGTCGCTGGAGTGGTGCTTCGACCTTGCCGCCCGCGGCACCGCGCTCGGCATCAAGGCCGCCCCGGGCCTCCCGCTGGAGCTGGCGCCGGACGGCTGGGAGGTGGAGTTCGTGTCCGAGGGCGGCGAGCTCAAGGAGTCGGTGCTCTGGTCGCCTGCCCTGGCCACGGTGGCCCGCCGCGCCACCCTCCTCCCCTCCGGCGACACGCTGGTGCCGGAAGATGGCCCCGCCGTCGAAGTGCGTATGCCCGGCGACTACCTGATCGACCCCGACCCGGCGGTCACGCGCTCCGGCACGGTGGAGGAGCTGGCGCGCTCTCTGGGCTGCTGGAAGATCGACGAGCAGATCGCCTTCCTCTCCTGCGACCGTGACGTGCGCACCCCGTTCGGGCGCACGCTGCGGGTGGAGGCGTCGCTCCCCTGGAACCTGAAGCAGCTCCGGCACGTGCTGCGCGCTGCGGGCATCGGCGTGGTCGACATCCGCAAGCGCGGCTCGGCGGTGGACGTGGACGAGATCCAGCGCAAACTCAAGCTCACCGGCGCCCGCGCCGCCACCGTCGTCCTCACCCGCGTCTCCGACCGCCCCTGGATGCTCGTCTGCACAGACTCGCCGTCAAAATGAAGAGCCCCGGGAGCGAGTCCCGGGGCTTCTTGTTTCATCCCAACAGCAGGCCTCACGCAGAGGCGCAGAGACGCAGGAAGAGAACTGCAACTGCCTTACGTAATTTTCTCTCTGTTCTCTCTCTGCGTCTCCGCGCCTCCGCGTGAGATTGCAGTTGCCTTTCTCAGCGGACCGTGATCTGCCGCACCATGCCGTGGGCCACGTGCGGCTTGCCGTCGCCCGCGTCGGGGACCATGCAGAGGAGCGCGTACTCGCCCGCCGTGAAGTCGGCGGTCACGTCGTTGGAGGCGCCGCGGCTGAGGAAGGTGGTGCCGCCGATCGGCTCGCCCGGAGGGGGCCCCTGCATCTTCATGACCCACTCCACCATGTCCGTCGCGCGCTTCCCGGGCGCAAGGCGCACCAGGATCAGCTCGTGCGGCTGTGCGGCGGCGTTCTCCACGCGGATGGTGCGCTTGCCGGCCGGGATGTCCGGCGTGACCTCGTACGAGTAGTCGTGCAGCGTGATCCGCGCGTCCGGCGCCGCCGCGCGCGCCTGGTTCGAGGAGGGCGTCACCGTCAGCGGCTTCACCATCCCCTTCATCACGTGCAGCACCCCGTCGGCCGAGGGGATGAAGCAGACGAGCGCGTAGCTGCCGGCGGCGAGCTCCACCGTCGCCTGCGACTGGCCGCCCGGCACCGGCGTGTTCGGCCCGCCCACAAAGGTCGCCCAGGGCGGGGGCGGACCCTCGGCGTGCTTCATCCCCTCCATCAGCTCCTGTACCGTGTGTCCCTCGGCGATCTTGACGAGCTGCACGTGGTGAAGCTCGGGGCCGCGGTTGACCAGGTTGATGGTGGTGAGGCCGGCGGGGATGCTGGCCGGCGCCTGGAAGGCGAAGTCGGATGCGGTGATCGTCACCACGTTGGCGGTGGCGCGGACGGCTGAGGCGTTCTCGCGGGCGTCGCCCTCCGAGGTGCACGCGGCGGCGGAAAGGAGGAGCGCCGCGGAGGCCAGTGTGGTCCAGGAAGAGTTTCGCATGGTTCGCTTCCGTTGTACGGTGTTCAGCGCTCACCGGGCACCCTGCCCGCGAGGTGACGGAAGAGTACGCCGCGCCGCCCCCGCCTGAATCGGTCGAATGACCGGGGTCGCCCGACCCGGGTCATCTGACCCCGGTCAAACTACCCGTGTGGCGCGGGCGCTTCCGCACAATCTTGGGGCACGAACGGCCGGTGCACCCCGCACCCCCATTCTCGACCCCTCGAAAAGGACGCGGACCATGTCTCCCACCTCGTTCGCCCGCTCGGCTCGCCTCGGCCTGCTGGCCGCCATCGCCCCGGCGGGTCTTGCCGCACAGAGCATCGCCATGGCGGAGAACGGCGGCACGGGCGCCCCCGCCCCCCGCGCCGCCCTCACCACCGAGGCCGTGCCCGGCGCCGCCTACCGCGCCGGCCGCGTGCAGCGGATGGTGCTGGGGACCGGGTACCGCACGCTGTGGGCGACGCCCGCCTCGGTCGAGGTGCTGGACATCGCGGCCTACGCCGGCGGCCTGACCCCCACCCGCACCGGCGGCGACTTCAGCACCCGCTCGCTCCGCTTCCGCGGCGCGGACGGGCTGGAGTACGTCTTCCGCCCGGTGGACAAGGACGTGACGCAGGGGCTCCACCCCCACCTCAAGAACACGATGGTGGACCGCGTGGTGCAGGACCAGGTGAGCGTCGCGCTCCCGGGTGCGGTGCTCGTCGCCTCCGCCCTGCAGACGGCCGCCGGGGTGCAGCACGCGCCGCCGCGGCTAGTGGTGCTGCCGGACGACGCGGCGCTGGGTGCCTTCCGCGCGGAGTTCGCGGGGCGGCTGGGGACGATCGAGGAGCGGCCGGGCGACACCTTCGGGGGCGCCGCGGCGGTGGAGGCGACCGAGGAGATGCTGGCGGCGCTCGCCACCGGCCCCTCCCACCGCGCGGACGCCGAGGCCTACCTCAACGCCCGCCTGCTCGACCTGGTGATGGGCGACTGGGACCGGCACGACGGCCAGTGGCGCTGGGCCCGCACGGACCGCGGCGGCACGCAGGTGTGGACCCCCATCGCCCGCGACCGTGACAACGCCTTCTCGCGCCACGGCGGCCTGGTGGCCACCTTTGGCCGCGGCATGATGCCGAAGCTGGTGACCTTCGACAGCACGATGGCGGGGCTGCGCGGCCTTACGGACAACGCCCAGCACCTGGACCGGCAGCTGCTCTCCGGGCTCTCCAAGGAGACGTGGGACGCGACGGTCCGCTCCCTCCAGGCGCGCCTGACCAACGACGCCATCGACGAGGCGGTGCGCCGCCTTCCGGGCGAGCACTACTCGCAGGCCGGCGCCACGCTGGCGCACACCCTGCGCGCCCGCCGTGACCAGCTGCCGACGGTGGCGGACGCCTTCTACCGCCAGCTCGCCGAAGTGGTGGACGTGCACGCCACCGACGCCTCGGAGCGCGTCACGGTGGAGCGCATGGCCGACGGCGCCGTGCTGGTGAAGGTTGCCCCGCGCGCCGGTGGCGAGCCCACCTTCAGCCGCCGCTTCGCCCACGGCGAGACGCGCGAGATCCGCATCCACCTGGCCGGCGGCGACGACGCGGCCATCGTGACCGGCGCGGCCCCCATCACCCCGCTGGTGCGCGTCATCGGCGGCGCGGGCGACGACACCCTGCGCGACGAGTCGCCGGCCGAGGCGGGACGCCGCACCGTCTTCCACGACAGCGAGGGCACCAACGCCATCGAGGCGGGGACCGGCGCCCGGGTGGACACGCGGACGTACGTGAAGCCGGCCCGCGCCCGCACCTTCGACAACCCGGAGGCGGAGCAGGACCGCGGCACCACCCGCGCCTTCGGCCCGCACCTCGGCTACACGGCGGATGCCGGCCCCATCGTGGGCGGCGCCATGACCTGGACGACCCGCGGCTTCCGCCGCGAGGGCTTCGCGCAGCGCCAGCGAATCCGCGCCGAGTTCGCGCCGATGCAGACCGGCTTCGCGCTCGACGTGCAGCACATCGGCCGCGGCATCGACGGCACCTCGCTCATGGTGCACGCCCGCGCCTCGCAGATCGATCCCTTCCGCTTCCACGGCTTCGGCAACGAGACCGCCAACGACGGACCGCGCGACCGCTACCTGGTGGACCAGACGGTGGTGACGCTGGAGTCCGAGGTCGGGAAGGAGCTGGGCTCGGGGCTGCGGCTGGGCGTGGGCCCGGTGGTGCGCTACCGCAGCGCGAATGCGGACGAGGACACGCCGTTCTTCATCGTGGCGCCGCTGGGCACGGACGCCTACACCACCGCCGGCCTGCGCTCCACGATGGAGTGGGACGGGCGCGACGCGGCGGCCTTCCCCACGCGCGGCGGCTGGGCGCGGGTGACGGCCGAAGGACACCGTGGGATGGGTGGTGACGTGGGCGGGTTCGGCCGGGCGCGCGGCGAGGGCGCCGGGTACCTGCCGGTGGCGCGCGGCACCGTGCTGGCGATGCGTGCCGGCGGCGAGCGGGTGTGGGGCGAGTTCCCGGTGCAGGAAGCGGCCTTCCTGGGCGGTGGCGAGTCGCTGCGCGGCTTCTCCCGCAACCGCTTCGCCGGTGACGCGGCGGTGTGGGGCAACGCGGAGCTGCGCGCCTCGCTGGGCACGGCCAACCTGGCGGTGACGCGCGGCAACCTGGGCGCCATCGTCCTGGCCGACGCGGGCCGCGTGTACTTCGACGGCCGCTCGGAGGGCGGCTGGCACCCCACCTACGGCGGCGGCCTGTACTTCTCGATGCTGGACCGCGCCTACACGGGCACCATCATCGCCGCCCGCGGCGAAGACGGCTGGAAGGCCTACCTGAAGCTCGGCCTTCCGTTCTAACAGCCGGGGCAGGGAACGACGGAAGCGGGCCCGGGAGCGATCCCGGGCCCGCTGGCGTTTCCACCCCGCCCCTCCCTGATGACCATCTGGGGAGGGGCGGTTTGCGTGCATCCGCGCCGGCCGCGCAGGGTGGCGCGGGGGCGGGCACGGGCAGCCACGCGGGGCAGCCCCTACGGGTTTCCGGTGCGGAGGGCCGGGTTTGGAGGTGCGGCAAGGGAGGGCAGACACGCAGGTCTGCCCCTACGGGCGTCGGTGTACATGTCGGGCATCGGAGCAGCGTGAGGCACGGGCGCGATGAATCGCGTCCCTACGGCATCGGCTACGCACACGGAGTTCTCCCCCTCACCCGCCCTGCGCCCCCGCAGGCGGGGGAGGGGGCTCCCTACCGCCGCAGCTGCCACTTGGTGCGCGTGTACGCGATGCGGAAGCCCTGGCGCTCGGCGTTGCGCTGCGAGGCGCTTCCGGGGAGGGCGCCCATCATCGCCAGCGGGTAGCCCTGCTCGGCGGCGAAGCGGAGGCGGGCCTGCAGCAGGGCGAGCTGCGCACCCTGCCTGCGCGCCGCGGGGATGGTGCTGGCGCCCGCCAGCAGCGCGACTCCCTCGCCCAGGCTGAGCCCGCCCGCCGCCACCGGCTGGCCGTCCAGCTCGGCGAGGAAGCTGTGGTAGCCCTCGGCGTTGGCGCTGATGCGGCCCAGCGCGAGCATGAAGTCGCCCAGCTCCGGTGCCTCGCTGGCCCACCCCTCCGCGGCGACTCCGGCCCACCGATCGGCCTCGTCGCGGCTGGTGCGCCGCACCATGAGGCCGGGCGTGCGCGGGCCGCTCAGCTCTCCCGCGGTCGGGCGGAAGAGGACGCTGGAGAGCTCGATGGGATGGTAGCCGCGCGCCGCGAGGCGGGCGAGGAGCGAGGGGTCGGCCATGGGGCTGACCTCGTGGAACACCGGTGCGCCACGGCCCTCGAAGAACGCCTCTATGTGCGCGAGGTCCTCGTCGCGAGCCTCCGCGAACAGGCCGAGCCCAAAGGTCTGCGTGAGCGGCGACTCCACGCCGTCGAACATCGCGTACGCGCCCGCCGCCTCCATCCACGTGGCGCCGCTGGCGGGGTCGAGCCGCGCGCGCGCATCCACGAACGCGGCGTTGGCGCGCCCCTCGGTGCGCTCCAGCCTGCGCGACAGCTCCAGGTCGGCGAAGGGATAGCCGTTCGAGTGAGTCATCTTGGATCGACAGGGGAGGTTGCGGTCTCAGAGCCGGTGCGGCGCATCAGGAGGAAGAGCTGGAAGCGGCGGATCTGCTCCTTCTTCTCGCTGGGGAGGAAGCGGAACACGATGCGGCGGAACCACGTCCCCCGCATCTCTCGGCGCAGGCGGCGCGCCTCGTCCACCATGCTGCGCCACAGCTCCTCGCGCCAGCCAAAGGGCTCGAAGAAGGCCGGGCCCGCCGCCGGGCCGAAGCGAAAGGGCGCGTTCCCCCGGCCGAGCTGCTTCCCCCAGCGCTTCGTCGCCAGCTCCAGCATCATCGGCGATGCGAGGTCGGTGAGCCACCACTGGAAGGCGCCCTCCGCCGCCAGCGCCGAGGCGAGCGCACCCACTTCGTCTTCGCCCAGGTACATGAGGAGCCCCTCGGTCACCACGAGCGCGCTCCGCGAATCCCGCCCCAGCCGTGAGAAGAGGGCCGAGCGCTCCGCCTCCACGGTGAGGTCGCAGGGCGCGGCTTCGTAGCGGCAGCGAGGGGTCTCGCTCCGCATCACCTCCGTCTTGTACGACAGGATCCCCGGCAGGTCCACGTCCACCCAGCGCAGCGCGGCGGGGAGCTCCAGCCGCCAGGCGCGCGTGTCGAGCCCGGCGGCCAGGTTCAGCACCAGGCCGACTCCGTGCCGGCGGACGGTGTCGAGGATCACCTCGTCCATCACCGCCGTGCGCACGATCATCGCCCACGCCATCGCCGCGCCGCCCGGAAGCTCGCGCACGATCTCCTCGCCCCTGGCCCCGGCGAGGCGCCGCGCCCACGGGTCGCGGAAGTGCGCGTCGGGCCGCTCCGTCTCCATCGCGCGGTACACGGCCACCCAGCGGGCCGTGTCCGACACGTTCTCGATGCTCATGCGGACCCGGAGTGGCTACTCGCAGACGACGCGCGCGTTCTCCACCCGCACGGTCTTGGCGGTCATCAGGGAGTAGCGGTTGGACAGCAGGAGGTGGAAGCGGCCCTTCTGGCGGAGCGGGACCTCGATGGTGCTGGCCGAGGTGCGCCCGCTCTCGTACAGCGCCGCGGGCTTGATCCCGTTGTGCCAGTTGGAGTTGCCGTCCTCGTCCAGCAGGTACACCTCCACATCGCGTTGCCCGCCCTCCAGCCCCTGAACGCGTGCGCGAAAGGTGCACGGGCGCGAGTCGGATACGGCGAACGCGGTGTCGAAGTGCTCGCCCGGCGGCAGCTCGAGCGCGTCCTCGTCCAGCACCCTGACCACCAGCGGCGGCGGGGGCGGCGGCTTGGGAGCGGCAGCCGGCACGCGCGAGGCCGCCGCGGGGGCGACGAATGCACTCGCCAGCTTCCCGTCGAGCGCCCCGCCCATCGCCGCGTACAGCAGCGCGCCCACGAAGCAGAACGCGCCGAAGCCCGCACCCAGCTCGACCGCGCGGGCCGTAGCGAGCGAGAGAGGCGCCTGCACGGTGCGCCCGCAGTGCCTGCACACCACGGCGGCGCGCTGGATCTGTTCGGCGCAGAAAGGGCACTGCTTCATCGCACTACCGGTTCAGGGTTCAGCATGCGGACGCGAGCGCCCGCCGTCGAAAGGTAGGAAAGGGGACGGGGGAGGTCCAGTGATCCTCATCGATCCCGCACGACGAAATGGAGCATCGCGCTGGGGGCCGGTCCCTTGAGACCGTCACGGAACAGCCCGGAAACGGTGAACGTCACGTGCCCCGGGCCGGCGCGGACACCGCGAATTCCGGCGCCCGTCATCGTTACGGCCCCTCCGCTCCCGATCTGCACGTCGTACGTCGAAAGCGGTCCGAGCGGCTCGCCCGTCGAGTCGACCACGACCAGGGGAAGCGTCTCGAGCGGGAGGACGTCACCCACCCGCAGCCGGACCGTATCGGAAGTCGCGCGGAGCGCCGCGGCCCTTCGTGCGCGCTCGCGGTCCTGCGCGATGTCGTTCGCGTCGACTTCGGTGATGACGATCCCTTCCTCCCGCCGTACTTCCGTCCTCACATCCGTCGCTTCGCGGCTCGCGGGCCGCGCGGTGGCGCACGCCGCGGCCGTCAGGGACAGCAGTACGAGTCCAGTTGCGCGCATGTTTCCGCCTCTGCTGAGTGAATCGGGCTACAGCGATCGAGTTCGCGGGCGATTGGGCACGCTCATTCGATGCCACGCCCGAGCCGGCTCCACCTGTACTCGCCTTCCACGGCGTCCCGGGACAGGTAGATCCACACCGGCCGCCGCCGGATGCGCTCGCGCGGGACGAAGCCCAGGTAGCGGCTGTCCAGGCTGTTGTCGCGATTGTCGCCCAGCACCAGGTACTCTCCGGACGGCACAACCAGTGGTCCCCAGTTGTCGCGAGACGGCTGATGCTCCTCTGGCTGCGCTCGCGCCAGAAAGTCCTCCTGCCACCCCATCTGCTCGTCGACCGGGTCGTACGCGGGGTCGATGTGCTGGACGTACGCCTCGCGGCGGAGACGGCCGTTGATGAACAGCGCCTTTCGCCGCATCTCCACGGTGTCACCCGGGAGCGCCGCGATCCGCTGCACGCGGACGACGCCGTCCGACCCCTGGTATACTACCGGCATCGCGAGGGGGATCGGCCCTCCGCGGATCGGGGCCGCCAGGATGTAGTCGCCCCGGAGGAGGGTGGGCTCCATTCCGGTGCTCGGCACGGCGAACGCCTGCGCCACGTGCCCAGTGATCGCCGCGTAGACCAGCGGCTGGGCGATGAATGCGGCGGCGAGCCAGATCGCGGCGTAGACGTACCAGCGGTTGTACCACTTCCCCCAGAACCGGTTCGGCGCCGATGCCGCCGCGCGGAACGCATCCGCCGCCACGCCGAGAACGACCAGGAACGGGGCCAGGAGAAGGAACACGCGGAGCACCGGGACGGGAACGACCATGGTGAGGAACAACGCGCCCGCCCCGACTGACGGAGCCAACACCGCCGTCGCCAGCCCGCGCCCGCCGCGCCCGGCGTACACGTGCCCCAGGCCCGGCACGAACAGGGAGAGCACGGCGGCGCCCCACCGACGTCGCGGCGCCAGGGGCCTCCCGAAGATCGGTTCGTCAGCGGATTCGTGCGCCGGGGTGTCCATGCAGCGGGGAGCGGGGGGGTGGTCGGGCGGCCGATGGCTCGACGTCAGAACTGCTGGAACGTGTCGCTGCCCCTGAACCGCCTCCACTGCGCGCGCACGAACTCCTCGAACGTTCGCGGCGCGCGCGCAAAGGCCTCGTCCAGGCGAACCTCTCCGCCGAATCCGGCCCCGCGCGGCCGGCTGGAGCCACGGGCGGCGTACTTCTGCGCGCCCTCGTGCATGATGAGCTTGAGCGTGGCCGGGCTCACGTCGCTGCGGCACGCGAGCAGGTACATGAACGAGCTTTCCGCCACCCCATCCGCGTCAAGGTCCGTGACGGCGATGCTCGCCGGGATGAACCCCGCGTACAGGTCGAACTCGCAGCCGCGCTCGAAGTCGACGGTCCGCCATAGCAGCGATACCGTCGCGCCACGCCGCACGTAGTGGTAGGCGTACACCTCCGCGTCAGAGCACGGCGCCTGGTCTGGCGGGCACGCTCTGCCAGGAAGTTTGCCCGTCTGCGTAACGATGAGCGTGTTCTCGCCCAATCGATCCGTCCACCGCTTCGCCGCAACGGGCCGCCCCTGGTACGGCATCGTCCGCGGGATCGATCGAACCGCGACGTTCTGGACCGGGAACGTCGCGGTTCTCGCCTGTGCGAGCGCTGAACCGGCGAGCAGTATAGCCAGCGTGAGGAGGACTGCAGTTCGCATCAACGATGTAAATCCCGGGAGAGGAATTGCACCACGGGGAAGAGCCGAACTGCCGGCCAAGCGCGCGTCGGGTGTAAAATATCCACGAGGGTCGCTCCTTGGCGAGTCTGCCCACCTCTACAAAGGTCTAGACGTTGGCACGTGTCTGCATATTGTGTCGCGAACGTTGCGTTTCAACGTAGCGATGCCTAGCATGTGAGATACGACAATTGCAGCTCACCATCATACCAGGAGGGCACCATGCAGGCGCGACGAATTACCGGCACCACACTCTGTTTGCTCGCGTTTTTGTCCGCGTGTGAAAGCCAGGAATCCGCATCCAGACTGCCCACCGCCTCCCCGCAATACGCCGCACAGGCCGCTACGATGAACCCCCAAGAACTCCGGAGAACAGCAGGTGTGGACCGGTTGCCGGCACCGGCGGACTACCGCGCAATGCAGGCGAGCATGCGGCGCCACTGGCCGGCCGATCCACGTGCCGAGGGCGCCTCGGTGACCTTGGATGTCTCGGTGGACGAGACGGGGCAGGTCACGTCGGTGCAACCTGTCAAGCCGGCTGCGAACGGCGGGATGCCGACCCGCATGATCCTTCAAGAGCGGGATGGCAGCGAGCGGGTCCACGAGGTCCGGCGGGATCCCAGCGTCGCGCCAGCGGCTGAGGCCGTGCTGCGCGAGATACAGTTTACTCCGGCCATGCGAGACGGAGAGCCGGTGGCGCACACGTTCCGAATGACGATCTCGTTCACGCCGAACACGCGCGGTCCCCGATGATGAGCCTGATCCGGAGCCGCCGCGCGCGGAAGATACTCACCGTTCTCCTGGTCCTCTTCGGCACGCCGACAGCGGGGATCACCGCAGCCTTCGCGCAGGCATGCGAAGGTCCGTGTCTCTACCAATTCGGTTATCTCGAGTGGGTGGCCGGCTGGCCGTACCTGTATTCCGGCTGCACGGTTACATACCTGAACGGTGAGGCGGCGATCATCTGCCGGTACACCAGCATCTTCTAGGGGGATCTCGCCTCCAGGCCCGCGAACCGGGCTACCCCTGCCCGTACAGCAGCGCCCCCACCGCCGCCCGCGACGACACGCCGAGCTTGGCCAGCACCTGCTCGGTGTGGTTGCGGGCGGTGTAGTAGCTCATTTCCAGCTTGGCGGCGATCTCGGCGTTGGTGAAGCCCTCGCCCAGGAGGCGCGCGACTTCGATCTGGCGGGCGGTGAGGTTGAAGCGCTCGCGCAGGGCCTCGTCGGGCAGGGCGGCGGGGCGGGGGGCTTCGGCGGCGCCGTCCGCGGCGGGGGCGGCGGGGCGCGCGCGGCGCAGCAGGGCGGAGATGCGCGCCATCAGCTCCAGGATGCTGAACGGCTTGGTGACGTAGTCGTCCGCGCCCAGGCGGAAGCCCTGCAGCTTGTCCTCCTCCTCGCGGCGCGCGGAGAGGATGAGGACCGGCGTCTGCACGCCGCGCTCGCGGAGCTGCTGCAGGACGTGGTAGCCGTCGCGGTCGGGGAGGCCCAGGTCCAGCACGATCAGCTCGGGCTTGTCGCTGGTGGCGACGGCAAGCGCGTGCGCCGCCTTGGTGGCCAGCGACACTTCGTAGCCATCGTACTCCAGAGTGCGCTGGAGCCCTTCGGCGATCTCGAGCGTGTCTTCGACGACGAGGATGCGGCTCATTTTGCCCGTGCGATTGAGGGTCGGGTCATACGGCCGCGGCAGGACGCGGGGCGTCCAGCGGGGCGTGCGCGGGAAGGGTGAAGTGAAAGGTGGTGCCGTTCCCCGGCTCGCTCTCCACCCAGATGCGGCCGCCGTGCGCTTCCACCAGCCCGCGCGCGATGGAGAGCCCCAGCCCCAGCCCGCGGCGGTCCGCGTGGCGGGCCTGCCAGAAGGCTCCAAAGATGTGCGGCAGCTGCTCCGGCTCGATCCCCGCGCCGGTGTCCGCGACGGCGAAGCGCACCTCCTCGTCGCCGTCGCGGTGGCAGGAGAGGGTGACGGTGCCCCCCTCCGGCGTGAACTTGACGGCGTTGCCGACGAGGTTGGAGAGCACCTGCACCACGCGAGCGCCGTCCGCGTTCACCATCGTCTCGGGGCCGCACCCGCGCACCTCCAGCGTGAGGCCGTGCGCGGAGGCGAGCGGGCCGAGAGTGTCGGCGGCCTCGGAGAGGAGGTCGTCGGCGGCGCGGGGGGCCAGCTCCAGGGCGGTGGCGCCGCGCTCCATCCGCGACACGTCCAGCAGATCCTGGATCAGCCCGTCCATCTGCCCCGCCACCTGGTCGATCCGCACCAGCGAGCCGCGCTCGAAGTCGTCCAGCCTGGGGGCGAGGATCGAGCGCAGCATCTCCGCGTCCATGCGGATGGCGGTGAGCGGGTTGCGCAGGTCGTGCGCCACGACGGCGAGCGTGTGCTCGCGCGCCTCGGTGGCCTGGCGGGCGGCGCGGAAGAGGCGCGCGTTCTCCACCGCCATCGCCGTGCGGTGGCCCAGCTCCTCGGCCAGCGCCACGTCGGGCGGGGTGAAGGGGGCGGAGCGGCCGAGCACCATCCGCCCCACCGCGCGCCCCGCGGCCCGCAGCGGCACCGCGACCGCGGACCCGGCCGATGCCCCGCCGAAGCACGCCGCCGCCTCCTCCGCCGAGGGAGCCCACGCCGTCTCGGAGCCGGGACCGGAGGCGAGGACGCCGGCCTTGACGCGCGGCTCCTCGGCGGGGTCGGCGTGGGCGGCGCCGGCGCGGACGGGCTCGCCGCTCTCGAAGTCGAAGAGGTCCACGACGCAGCAGTCGGCAACGCGCGGCACCACCAGGCGGGCGAGCTGCGCGACGGCCGTGGCGGCGTCGAGCGAGGCGTTGAGGACGCGGCTGGCCTCGGCCAGGAGCTCGGCGGCCTGGCGTGCCTCGCGCTCGCGGCGGTAGAGGACGCGCGTCTCCAGCAGGTTCTGCACACGGAGCAGCGCCTCGGTGGCGTCGATCGGCTTGTTGATGAAGTCCTTGGCGCCCGACGACAGCGCGCGCTCCTTCGCCTCGGGCGTGATGTCCGCGGTGAGGACGAGCACCGGGCGGAACTCGCCGGGCGGGGTCAGCTCGCGGATGTCGTTGAGGATCGCGAAGCCGTCGCGGTGGGGCATGTGCAGGTCGAGCAGCACCAGGTCCGGCTCGTGGCGCTCCCACAGCGGGATCGCCTGGCGGGCGTCCGAGGTGCTGATGACGCGCGTGTAGCCTTCCACTTCGAGGAGCACCTGGAGGAGCTCCAGGTTGGGGATCTCGTCGTCGACCAGCAGCAGGGTGCAGGCGCGCACTTCGTCGTGCGTCATTCCCTCTCCACGAGTTTCGGTGCGCGTTCAGGGACGGCGGGCCTCACGCGGAGACGCGGAGACGCAGAGAACCTGCAACTGCTTGGCTCACACAGAGGCACAGAGACACAGAGGAAAGGGCATGAGAAGAGGAGTGCGGTCGTTTCCTCTGTGGCTTTCTCGTCCTTCTGTGTTCTCAGTGTGAGCTTTTTCTCCGTGCCTCCGCGTCTCCGCGTGAGCCATGCTGTTGATGGTCGTCACGACGGCTGCTCGGGGAGGAACTGTTCGAGAGTGCGGAGGAACTCGTCCAGGTCGAGCGGCTTGGTGAGGTACGCGTCGGCGCCGGCGGCGAGGAGCTCGTCGACGGCGCTCCGGGTGGCGTCGGCGCTGATGACGACCACCGGGATGTCCGAGGTGCGCGTGTCGGCGCGGAGGCGGCGCAGGACCTCGGAGCCGTGCATGTCCGGAAGGTGGAGGTCCAGGAGGATCAGGTCCGGATGGTGCTCGCGCGCCAGCTCCACGCCCACGAGGCCTTGGAGCGCGGGGATCGTCTGCCACTCCGGGCGCGACATCAGGAACGTCTCCACCAGCGCCAGATTCGCCAGGTTGTCCTCGATGTAGAGGACGCGCGCGGCGCGGTGCGGGCCGACACCGGTGGCCGCGGGGGCGCCGCCCGACTCCTCGGCGCGGGTGAGCGGGTTCTCGGCCGGGCGCAGCTCCAGGCGGAAGACGCTGCCACCGGTGCCGGTGCTCTCCAGCACCAGGTCACCGCCCATCGCCTCGGCCAGGCGCAGCGAGAGGGCAAGGCCCAGGCCGGTGCCCTCCACCTCCGTCTGCTCGGCGCCGAGGCGGGCGAAGGGGGTGAAGAGCTGGTCCGCACGGTCCGCGGGGATGCCGGGGCCGGTGTCCTCGATCCGGATGCGCACGCACTCCTCCCCCGGCGCGGCGTCGCTCCACAGCCGCACGCGGCCGCCGGGACGGTTGTACTTCACCGCGTTGGAGAGGAGGTTGAGCACCACCTGCGTGAGGCGCTGCCGGTCCGCGTGCACGTACGCGCCGGGGTCGGCCACGTACGGCGCGTCGTCCAGCTCCACGCGGCGCTGCTCGGCCAGGGGGCGCACCAGGCCCAGCGCCTCCTGCAGGACGGTGGCGAGGTGCACGGGCTCCAGAGAGAGCGTCTGCTTGCCGCTCTCGATGCGCGAGATCTCCAGCACCTCGTTAATGAGGTTGAGGAGGTGCCGGCCGCCCTTGAGGATGTGCTGCAGGTACTTGTTGTGGCTGGACGAGAGCCCCGCGCGCGACAGCACCTGCGCGAAGCCCAGGATGGAGTTCATGGGCGTGCGCAGCTCGTGGCTCATCCGGCTCAGGAACTCGCTCTTGGCGCGGTTGGCCCGCTCCGCGTCCTCGGTGGCGCGGCGCAGCGCTTCCTCGGCGCGCATGCGCTCGGTGATGTCGCGGCACACGCCCACCATGCGCACCGGGCGCCCCTCGGCGTCCTCCATCACGCGCCCGTTGGTCTCCAGCCAGCAGATGCTCCCGTCCGGGAGGATGCTGCGGTACTGGATCTCGTACTTCTGGCCCGTGGTGATCGCAGCGTGGAGCGACGCTTCCAGCCGCGCCCGGTCTTCGGGGTGGATGTCCGCGATGGCGGCCTCGCGCGTACCTGCGAAGCTGCCGGGCGCCATCATGTGGATCTCCTCCAGCGTGGGCGACCAGGTCACGCGGTCGGTCGCCACGTCCCACTCCCACGCGCCCATCCGCCCCGCCTCCAGCGCGAAGCGGAGGCGCTCCTCCTGGTCGCGGATCTCGCTCTCGGCCAGGCGGCGCTCGGTGACGTCGCGCGCGTTGACCACCACGCCCTGCTCGGCCGATTCGGGGTCGAGCGTGCGGCCGAATGCCTCCGTGTAGACCCACGAGCCGTCCGCGTGGCGGTAGCGGTACTCCACGTGGCCGATGGAGCCGGGGTTCGCCAGGATGCGCGCGAACTCGGCCTTCACCGCGGCCACGTCGTCGGGGTGCATCAGCTCCCACGGCGTGTGCCCCAGCGTCTCGTTGCGCGAGCGGCCGTAGATGCGCTCCATCGACGGGCTCTGGTACACGAAGCGCCCGCTGGCGTCCACGATGACGGTGAGGTCGTGCGCGTTCTCGATCAGCGCGCGGAAGTGCTCCTCGCTGCGCTGGAGGACCTCCTGCACGCGCCGCCGCTCGGTGACGTCGCGGGCGTTGACGACCACGCCCTCCTCGGCGGAGTGCGAGGCTAGCGTCATGGCCTGCGCCTCGAAGTCGCGCCAGCGGCCGTCCTTGTGGCGCACGCGGTACTCGGCCGTGATCGGCACGCCGGGGCTGGAGAGCATCTCCCCGAACTTCTCCACCGTGGCCGGGATGTCGTCCGGGTGCAGGTAGTCCATCGCGCTGGAGCCCTGGATCTCCTCCGGCGTGTAGCCCAGGAGCCGCTCCACCGAGGGGCCGGTGTAAACGATGCGGGTGTCCGCGGCCACGACCTGCACCATGTCCGACGCGTTCTCGATCATGCGGCGGAAGTGCTCCTCGCGCTCCTGCAGCGCCCGCTCCGCCTCGTGCCGCTCGGTGACGTCGCGGCTGTTGAAGATGGCCGCGCCCTCGCGCGAGTCGGGTGGGAGCGCGCGTCCAAAGGTCTCCAGGCGGCGCCAGCTGCCGTCCTTGTGGCGGAAGCGGTACTCGGCGCTCGCCAGTGTCCCCGGCGCGCCCACGATGGCGCCCATCGCCTCCTGCACCGTCGCCACATCGTCCGGGTGCACCAGCGAGAAGGCGCTGATCCCCTCCAGCTCGGCCGGCGTGTACCCCAGCACCCGCTTGGTGGAGGGGCTCTGGTACACCATCTTCCCCTCGCCGTCGAGGATGGTGATGATGTCGTGCGCGTGCTCGATGAGGGTGCGGAAGCGCTCCTCGCGCTCCTGCAGCGCCTCCTCGGCCCGCTTGCGCTCGGTGATGTCCACGCTGTAGCCGATGATCCTCATCAGCTCGCCCTGCGCGTTCAGCACGGGGAGTGCGCGGCGCAGCATGTGGCGCTTGGTGCCGTCGGGGCGGACGTTCTCCTCCTCGAACTGCACCGAGGCGCGCTCGTTGGCGGCCTGCACCACCGCGTCGTGGCGCCTGCGCGCCATCTCCGGCGGCAGTCCGATGCGTTCCGCGTACTCCAGGATGGTGCGGCCAATGATCCAGGCCCTCACCTCCGGGTCGACCACAGTGCTGGGGCTGGAGTACTCGAACCGGAAGCTCGTGTCGAACACCGCGATCCCGTTCTCCAGGCTGCCGATCACCTCCTCGAAGTACGCCTTCTGGCGGTTGATCTCCGCCTCGGCCGCCTTCCGCTCCGTGATGTCGCGCACGACGGTGATGCGCGAGCCGTCCGCGAGGGGCACCAGCCGCGCCTCGAAGTCGTGCATCGCGCCGTCCATCTCCAGCGCGTACTCCACGCACGCCAGCTCGCCCGTGCGCCCCACCTCCTCCAGCGCCCCGGCGAAGCGCGACGCGGGCTCGGCCGGGAGCACGTCCTGCATGCGCCGCCCGCGGAAGTCGGGGAGCGGCGAGTAGATCCCCGCCGCCCGCCCCGCGCGGTGGTCGGTGATGACGCCGTCCGGGTCGATGCGGAAGTACAGGTCCGGGAGGGCCTGGAAGACGCCCTCCAGTTCGCGGGTGCGCTCCAGCAGCTCCTCGCGGGCGGACTCGTGCTCGGCGACCTCCTCCTCCAGCGCGATGTTGGTCTGCGCCAGCTCGGCGGTGCGGGCGGCCACGCGCTGCTCCAGCTCCTCGTTGGCGCGGCGCAGGGCGTCGGCGGCGGCGCGCCATTCGTTCATCCCGCGGGCCGTCACCAGCAGCCGGTCGCCATCCGCGCCGCTTACGCGGCGCGCCTGCACCTCGGCCCACACCTCGCCGCCCTCCTTGTGGCGGCCGAGCCAGACGAAGCGCTGCGGCTCCCCCCCGCGCGCCAGACCGAAGATGCGGTGCAGCTCGTCCACGGTGTACGGCGCCTCGCCCCAGGTCAGCCCGTCCAGCCCGATCTCCTTCTGCTCGTCCGCCGTGTAGCCGTACAGCTCGCAGGCGGCCTGGTTGACCTCGCGCAGCTCGCCGGTGGCCAGGTCGTGCACCCAGATGGCCGCGGCGGTGGAGTCGAAGATGGTGCGGTAGCTCTCCTCGCTGGCGCGAAGAGCGCGCTCGGCGGCCTTCCACTCGTTGGTGTTGCGCCCGGTGGCCAGCAGCCGGTCTTCGCCGTTGATGGTGACGCGGCGCAGCGTGATCTCGGCCCACACGGGGGAGCCGTCCTTGTGCTTGCCCAGCCACTCGAAGCGCTGCGGCTCGCCCGCGACGGCGCGCTTGAGGTACTGCATCGCGTTCTCGACGGTGTACGGCGGCTCGCCCCAGCTCAGCCCCGCCACACCCAGCGCCTTGATCTCCTCCGGCGTGTAGCCGTGCAGCGCGCACGCAGTCTGGTTGACGTCCAGGAACTCGCCCGTCTCCAGGTCGTGCACCCAGAGGGCGGCGGCCGTCCAGTCGAAGATCGTGCGGTAGCTGCGCTCGCTGTCGCGTAGCGCCTGCTCGGCGCGCTTGCGCTCGGTGATGTCGCGCGCGGTCGCCAGCAGCCGGTCCTCGCCGCCGATGGTGACGCGGTTGAGGGAGATCTCGGACCAGATCTGCCTTCCGTCCGCCAGGTCGTTGCGCCACTCGAAGCGCTGCGGCTCGCCGGCGGCCGCCTGCTTAACGTACTCCAGCGCCCGCTCGGTGGTGAAGGGCGGCTCGCCCCCCGCGATCAGCGCCATCCCTCGCTCGCGGATCTCCTCCACCGAGTCCAGCCCCGCCGCCTCGCACGCCTTGCGGTTGGCGTCCAGGATGGCCCCCGTCTCCACCTCGTGCACGTAGATGGGGTCGTTGGAGAGCTCGAAGAGGGCACGGTAGCTCTGCTCCGACGCGCGTAGCGCCTGCTCCGCCCGCTTCCGCTCGCCGATGTCGCGCACCAGCGCCAGGATGCGCAGCTCGCCGTCCAGGGTGACGCGCTGCAGGCTCACCTCGCCCCAGATCTCCGCGCCGGTGCGCGGGTGGATGGAGAGCCACTCGAAGCGCTGCGGCACCCCCTCGGCGGCCAGCCGCATCGTCTCCTGCGCCCGCTCGGCGGTGTACGGCGCGGGGCCGTTCCAGATGACGGCGCCGGCGTCGGTGCGCAGCTCCTCGATGGTCGCGTCGGCCATGGTGCAGGCCGCGCGGTTCGCGTCCACCACTGCTCCCGTGGCGGGATCGGACACGAAGATCGCGTCGGACGAGCTGTCGAAGATGGTGCGGTAGCTCTCCTCGCTGGTGCGCAGCGCTTCCTCGGCGCGGCGCTGCTCGGTGACGTCCTCGTGCACCAGCACCACCTCGCGCACGGCGCCCGCGTCGTCGCGCACGGCGAAGACGAAGGAGCGGATCCAGCGCGGCCACGGCTGCCCGCCCACCTCCGCGTGCATCCCGCGCGTGTCGAACTCCACCTCCGGCAGGGTGACGCGCTCCCCCGCGAAGCCCCGGCGCAGGAGGTCGCGGATCGGCTCCATCCGTGGGTCTTCCAGCGGGTTGTAGCCGGCCAGCTCCTCCATGGGGAGCCCCCACAGCCGGTCGAACGCCGGGTTCACCTGCAGCGTCCTCCCTTCCGGCGAGAGGATCTGCACCGAGTGCGGGAACTGCTCGAAGAGGTCGCGGAAGCGGGCCTCAGAAGCGCGCAGCGCGCGGTCGGCGCGGTTGCGCTCGGTTACGTCCTGCGCCGTCCCCACCATCCGCACCTGCTGCCCCGTGGCGTCGGGAAGGAGCTTCCCCATCGCCTGCATCTCGCGCAGGGTGCCGTCCGGGCGCACCACGCGGTACGGAAAGGTGAACGACTCGCCGGTGGCGATCAGCCGCTCGCACTCCTGCATCACGCGCCCCTGGTCGTCCGGGTGCACGCGCGACAGGAACTCCGCGAAGGTCTGCGTCCCCGCGCCGGCCGTCATCCCGTGGATGCGGAGCTGCTCGGGCGACCAGCGGATCTCGTCGGTGGAGAGGTTCCACTCCCAGGTGCCCAGCTGGGCCAGCTCTTCCACCTCGTCCAGCATGCGGTCGCGCTCGCGCAGGGCGTGCTCGGCCAGGTGGCGCTCCGTCACGTCCTGGCACGTCCCCACGATCCGCTTCCCCGCGCCGTCGCGAACGACGCGCGCCCTTCCTTCCACCCAGCACACCTCCCCCTCGGCGGGGATGACCCGGTAGACGATCCGGAACGGCTCCTCCTCCTCCAGCAGGCGCGCGCGCGCTTGGGCGAGTCCCGGGCGGTCATCGGGGTGGACGGTTTCCAGCAGCTCGTGGAAGCTGGCCGGCGCCGCGTCCAGCCCGTGCACCCGCAGCAGCCCGGCGGACCAAGCGGCCGCGTGCCCGCCATCCAGCGACTCCTCCCAGCTTCCCAGCCGCGCGAGCTCCTCCACCCCGGCCGCATGCCGCAGCGCCTCTTCCGCGCGGATGCGCGCGGCGCGCTCGGCCTGCAGCGCGGAGCGGAGCGCCTCGGCGTCGTCGGAAACGGGTATCTGTGCCAGGGGGAACGGGTGCATCGGAACGCTGCGGGAAAAAGGACTGCGGAGGGGAGTCGGAGCGGGTGGTAAAATAACTTACAATGCGGTGGGCTGACAAGGTTGGGAGGTTACAGGAGGAGAGTGAACTCGCTGCAACGAAAGCACAAAGTCCGCCTGCGCGGACTCGCGCAGGGCGGATCTGTGCCCCATCGGGCGAGTTTCATCACCCCCACCCTTTCCGCAACCTCGCCCCCACGCGTGGGGACATGAATTCCGTAGGGGCAGACCCACGTGTCTGCCCGTGCCCGACGCGGCTGCGTACCCCGCGTCCAGGAACGAATGACGGCCGCTGGAACCACGCAAAGTCCGCCGGCGCGGACTCGCGCAGGCGGACCGATGCCGCGGGCGTAACCTATCGCCAAGCTCTCCGTGCTCAGTAGCGAAGGGTCCAGCGCGTCGCGGGCGGCGTGGGCGGGCCGCGGGCGGGGTCTTCCTGCTTGGGGCCGATGGAGAGCGGGTCCAGCCCCAGCGCCTGGCGCAGCGAGGCGGCCGTCCCCTCCGGCAGCCCGCCCGGACCGGGGTTGCCGATCGGCCGGGCCACGCCGGCTACCGTCGCGGCGGACCGACCTTCCGGCGCGGAGGCCACGGCCGCACCGGGGGGCAGGCCGCCGGGGGTGGCGGGCCGCGCCTCGGGAACGGCGGCGGCGCGCGTCAGCAGCCACTCCAGCGCGCCGCGCTCTTCAGCCGGCAGCCCACCCGCGAAATCGGTCAGGCGACGTGCCAGGATGTCCGGTGCCGGACGCGCGGGGTCCTCCTGCTTCGGGCCGATGGACACGACGTCCGTGGGCCGGATCACGCCAGCCGGCGTGCCGGGGCGACCGCCCACTCGTGACGCAGCGCCAGCGGTCCGTCCGCCCTGCACGACGATGCCGCTGGACGGCGATGCGGTGCGGCCGCCCTGGACGATGATCGCCACGCGCCCGCTCCCGCCGCGCGTTCCCCCGTCGTCGCAGCCGCCGCCGGGGCCGATCGGCAGCACGGGGAGCACACGCACGTCCGTTCCACCGGCGGTGGGCGCGGACGCGGCGCGGACCAGCAGGCGGTTCCAGAGCACGCGCTCCTCGGAGCGAAGCCCACCGGCGAAGCCGTTCAGCCGCCCCTGGAGGGACCGCAGGTGGGTGGCGTCCACGGTCACGGGGGCGGGCTGGGCGGCGGCGGGAAGCGCCGCCAGCGTGGCGAGGAGCAGGAGTGCGGAGCGGCGTGGATGGCTGATGCGCATGCGGATCCTCGTGCAGGTGGGGAGCGATGCCCCCCGTATGGACGGGGCGCGGCCAGCAGATCACGTAACCGAGGTAGGATAGGCGCACTTCGCAACGCCTCCTATACGTATGCGTACGTAGTCCGCGCTATTGGCGTACGTAGACGTTCTGGCGCACAGGGCGCGCGACCATTCTTTGTCATTCTGAGGGAGCCGCCCCACCGACCAACGCGTAGCGCTCCACACTTTCTGCGGCGACCGAAGAATCTACTGCACGTGCAGCGAGGCCCGGTCTGCACCACGATGCCCTCGGAACGCGTAGTAGATCCTTCGCTGCGCGCCAGAGTGTTAAGGAGGGCGGGCGGCGGTGAGGCGCGTCGCTCAGGATGACAAAATGTGCGGTCCGGCGGGCGTTTTCGTGGCGCGGCGGCGGGGTTCTGCGCCGGGGAAGACACGGGCAGCCACGTGGGGCTGCCCCTACGGGGGGATCGGGGTGGGGGCGTGGGTTGGGCGGGAGAGGGCGGGGCGGCGCCGGCGTCCAGGGTCGGGACGCCGGGCCGCGGTGGGTTGGGTCAGGCCATCGCCCTCCTTGGTGGAATGGCTCCCGGATCAGGAGGCGCGCGGCTGGCCGTGCAGGACGAGGCATGCCATTCGGCAAGGTTCCCCCCCGCTCACCTGACGGCCCTCCGTGTCCTCTCTGTCTACTTTAGTCCGGTGCGCAGGCGCGGCAAAAGGGGTTTGGCGCCCAGAAACGGGTCCGCCGCCCCATAGCCGCCAGCCCGGGGGAGCGGCGTACCTTCTGGTGGAAGCAAAGAGGGGGGTCATCCGCCCCATGCCGTATTGGGTGGCGCAGGGCATCTTCTGCGGGAGTCGTAAGGAAGAATCCCCGAACGGAGCCATCCCCATGCGCGCATCCCCCTACCTCCTCGAGCACCCGCGCGAAAGCGACGCGCTCCGCCGCATCCGGGCCGTGGCCCGGGCCGCGTCGGCGGCGCTGGAGGCGGGCTCGGCGGACGGGCTGGCGCGCGCGCTGGAGGATGCGGCCCGGCCGGCGCTCTCCTTCGACGCCTTCCGCCTGGCCACCTACGACGCCGCCACCGACACCCTGCGCTACCACGGCAGCTCGCCGCGGGGCGAGGGCGCCCTGGCGTGCGCGGAGACGCCGGACCGCTGGGTGGTGCGCGGAAAGCGGACGCTGGCCACTGGGCGCCCCCACGACGGGTGCGGCAACGGCGGGTCGGCCATCCGCACGCCGGTGATGGCGGGGCGCGAGCTGCTGGGCGTGCTGGCGGTGGAGACCGGCGACCCCGCGCGCTACTCCGCGCACGACGTGGAGATGATGGAGGCGCTGGCGGCCATCGCGGCATCGCGGCTCGCGCACCTGAGCCTGGCGGGCGAGCACCGCGCCGCCGCCGATGCCGTGCACGCATCGGAGAGCCGCTTCCGCGCGATGTACCGCCAGTTCCCGCTGAGCGTGCAGATCTTCTCCCCCGAAGGTCGCACCCTGGACGTGAACGAAGAGTGGGAGGAGCTGTTCGGGCTGAAGCTGGAGGACACGCGCGACTGGAACCCGCTGCACGAGCCGCAGCTCGCCGAGCTGGGCGGCCTGCTGCGCCGCGCCTTCTCGGGGGAGACGCTGGAGCTTCCGCCGTCGCTCTTCGACACGCGCCGCGCCCTGAGCGCCGACGCGGCGACGGCGCCTCGATGGATCCAGGCGTCGGCGCGACCGGTGCGCGCGGCGGACGGGGCGATCCGCGAGGTCATCATCGTCCACCAGGACGTTACCGACCTCAAGGAGGCGCAGGCGGCGCTGGAGCGCACCAACCTCGAGCTGGAGCGCCGCGTGGACGAGCGCACCACGGAGCTGGCGCGGGCCAACGCCGCGCTGGAGGAGGAGGTCGCCGAGCACGAGGAAGCGCGCGAGGAGCTCCTCCGCCGCACCCAGGAGCTGGAGGGGATCTTCCAGGCGCTCCCCGACGCCTACTTCCGCCTGCGCCCGGACGGCACGATCGTGGACCACCGCGCCGGCCCCGAGTGGAGCCGCCTGGTGCCCGCGGGCGATACGGTGATCCGCCGCATGCAGGAGGTGCTTCCGCAGGAGGCCGCCGAGCGCCTGGACGCGGCGCTGGCCGAGGTGGAGCGCACCGGCCGCCTGGCGACGCTGGAGCACACCCTGCGCACCACGGCCGGCGAGGAGCGCGAGCTGGAGATGCGCCTGGTACCGCTGCTGGACGGCGACCGGGTGACGGTGGTGCGCGACATCACCGTGAGCAAGGCGGCCGAAAGGACGCTGCGCGAGCGCGAGGAGCTCTTCCGCTCGCTGATCGAGAACTCGTCCGACGTGGCGAGCATCGTGGACGCCGCCGGGATCATCCGCTACGTCAGCCCCTCGGTGACGCGGGTGCTGGGCTATGAGCCGGAGGAGATGGTGGGCGGCAACCTCTTCGACCGGATGCACCCGGAGGATGCGGTGGCGCAGCAGGCGCCCTTCCGCGAGCTCTTCGAGAACCCCGGAAAGGTGGGCACCAACGCCTTCCGCTACCGCCACAAGGACGGCTCCTGGCGCACGCTGGAGGCGATCGGCAGCACCGTGCACGACCACTGCGCCGAGGCGGGGATCGTGGTCAACTCGCGCGACATCACCGACCGCGTGGAGGCCGAGCGGGTACTGCGCGAGCGCGAGGAGCACTTCCGGCGGCTGATCGAGAACGCGTCGGACCTGGTGTCCATCATCAGCCCGGACGGCACCATCCGCTACGAGAGCGAGGCGATCGGGCGGCTCTTCGGCTACAACGCGGGCGAAGGGGTGGGGATCTCCGCGTGGGACCGCGTGCACCCGGACGACCGCGCGCACGTGGAGAAGGCGCTCGCCGAGGTGGCCGCGCAGCCGGGGGAGACGCGCTCGGCCGAGTTCCGCTACCTGGCACGCGACGGCGCGTGGCGCACGGTGGAGGCAGTGGGGAAGACGCTCACCGACAACCCGGAGGACGGCATCGTCATCAACACGCGCGACACCACCGACCGCAAAGAAGCCGAGGACGCGCTGCGCGCCAGCGAGGAGCGCTACCGCGCCCTCATCGAGAACGCGCACGACATCATCGTGGTGCTGGACCCGGCCACCGGCGAGATCCGCTACCAGAGCCCGTCGATGGAGCGCATCCTGGGCTACACGCCCGAGGACTCGGTGGGGCAGAACATGTTCGCGCTGGTGCACCCGGAAGACCTGGAAACGGCCATGCGCGAGATCTCCGCGGCGGCCTCTGCGCCGGGGACCACGGGGCACGCCGAGTACCGCTTCCGGCACAAGGACGGCAGCTGGCGGCAGCTGGAGACGTTCGGGCGCACGGTTTCGCCCACGTCGGCGGCGGAGGGGCTGGTCTTCAACACGCGCGACATCACCGAGCGCAAGGAGGCGGAGGACGCGCTGCGCCGCAGCGAGGGGCACTTCCGCCGCCTCATCGAGAACGGGCAGGACAACATCGTCATCATCGCTCCGGACGGGGTGATGACGTACCAGAGCCCCTCGGTGACGCGCATCCTGGGCTACACGCCTGAGGAGCTGGTGGGGCGGAGCGCGTGGGAGTTCGTGCACCCGGACGACCTGGCCGTGGTGCTGCGCGAGCTGGAGAACACCTTCGCCACGCCGGGCGTCATCGGCCACGCGGAGTACCGCTACCGCCACAAGGACGGGTCGTGGCGCTACCTGGAGGCGTTCGGGCAGACGCTCTCCACCGACTCTCCCGACGAGGGCGTGGTCGCCAACATCCGCGACGTGACCGAGCGGCGGCTGGCGGAGGAGGCGCTGCGCCGCGCCACGCTGGAGGCGGAGCGCGCCAACCGCGCCAAGAGCGAGTTCCTGTCGAGGATGAGCCACGAGCTGCGCACCCCGATGAACTCCATCCTGGGCTTCTCGCAGCTGCTCTCGCGCGGCACGCTGGCGGCGGACCAGCGGCGCGGCGTGCAGCACATCCTGACGGCGGGGCGGCACCTGCTGCGCCTAATCAACGAGGTGCTGGACATCGCCCGCATCGAAAGCGGCCGGCAGCAGCTCTCGCTGGAGCCCGTGCGGCTGTCGCTGGTGGTGCAGGAGGCGGTGGCGCTGGCCCGCCCGCTCGCGGCGCAGCGCTGCATCACGCTGGACGACGGGGAGCTTCCCGAGGGCGAGCCGTTCGTGACGGCGGACCGGCAGCGCCTGTCGCAGGTGCTCCTCAACCTCCTGTCGAACGCGGTCAAGTACAACCGCGAGGGCGGCTCGGTGCGCCTGCACTGCGAGATCCTGCCGGACGAGCGCGTAAAGGTGCGCGTGTCGGACACGGGCAAGGGCGTGGACCCGACGCAGCACGACCAGCTCTTCATCCCCTTCGCGCGGCTGGGCGCGGAGCACACGGAGGTGGAGGGGACGGGGCTCGGCCTGGCGCTCTCGCAGCGGCTGGTGGAGGCGATGGGCGGCTCGCTGGTGCTGGAGGAGAGCAGCGAGGAGGGGAGCACCTTTGCCCTGGACCTGCGCTTGGCGCGCGACCCGGTGGAGCGGCTGGAAGGGCGCTCGCCGGCGCCGCTGAGCGTCGGCTCCAAGATCCGCTCCCCGGTCACGCTGCTGTACGTGGAAGACAACCTGGCCAACCTGAGCCTGGTGGAGACGATCCTCTCCGAGCGGCCGGGGTGGAAGACGATCCCCGCGCTGCAGGGGCGGATGGGGACGGAGCTGGCCCGCGAGCACGCGCCGGACCTGGTGCTCCTGGACCTCCACCTTCCGGACGTGCAGGGCGACGAGGTGCTGCGGCGCCTGCGCTGCGACGCGCGCACGGCGGGGATCCCGGTGGTGATGATCAGCGCGGACGCCACTCCGCGCACCATCGACCGCCTGATCGCCGAGGGCGCCGACGCCTACCTCACCAAGCCGCTGGACGTGGACGAGTTCCTCGCCGCGATCGACCGGCTGCTTCCCGAGCCGGTGGGGGCGGACTGAGGGCCCCCACCCCCGCTCGTCACCTCGCGGCCCCTCCCCCAAACAACCTGGGGGAGGGGCGTTCGCATCTATCCAGCGTGTCCTCGGCATTCCTGCGAAGAGACCATCGGCAAAAAGCTCACACAGAGGAGACTGCAAGCCACAGAGAAACTCTTTGCAGTTCTCTCTGTGCCTCTGTGTCTCTGTGTGAGCCATGCAGTTGCGGTTCTCTCTGCGCCTCCGCGTCTCCGCGTGAGCCATGCTGTAGCCTTTGCAGCCGGATGTTGCGGCGCATTGCGGGCTGTACGTGAGGGAAGGGCGGTTGGTGGTCCGCTGATTGCGGCGGGAGGGGCATCTTCAAGCGCTTCCGGCCGCGCCAGGACCGGCGGCTTACCCCGTCCCGAAGGATCGCCCGTTGTTCGGTCAGGATACCACCGCTACCGAAGCGCCTCTTCCCGTGCGCGCCGCCTTCGCCTCCACCTGGCGGGGGCGGCTGTGAGCGATCCGTTCGTGCGCGCCCTCGCCGCGGTGGCGGACGTCGCCGATCCCGCCGACGCGCTGGGGCCGCTGCTCGTTGCGGCCATGGAGCGCGCGGGGGCGGCGGCGGGGGCGGTGGTGGATACCGAAGACCGGGTGCGCGCCACCACCGAGTGCGAGGCGCCGCAGGTGCATGCGCTGGTGGACGGGCCCATCGCGGAGGCACGCGAGCGCCCCAGGCGGCGGCGGGGCGCACAGTTGCTGCGGCTCAACGGCGCGGACGGGTTCGCGCACCTCCTGTGGGTTCCGCTGGAGCTGCGCGGGGCGGGGGCGGGGTCGATGCTCCTGCTGTACTCCGGCGCGGAGCCGGGGGAGGAGACGGTGCGCGAGGCCGAGGCGGCGGGGACGGCGGTGGCGCTGGTGCTGGAGAACGGGCACCTGTACGAGGAGGCGCGCATCGCCCGGCAGTCGCGCGACCACTTCCTGGTGGCGCTCAACCACGAGCTGCGCACCCCCGCCACCGCGCTCCTCCTGGAGTCCGACATCCTGCGCTCGGGGCTGCTGGGCGACCTCCCGCCGCGCACCTCCGAGATGCTGGAGCGCGCGGAGACGCACGTGGCCGAGATCGTCCGCGTGCTGGAGGGGATCCGCGAGCTAGGCGAGGCGCAGACGCCCTCCGAGGCGACCGAACTGGTGGAGCCGCGGAAGTTCGTGGCCACCCTCCTCCGCCGCGTGGAGCCCACTGCGCGCCGCAAGGGGCTCACCCTCTCGCTCCACTACCCGCCCGACCTCCCTCTCCTGCAGACGGACCCGGACCGCCTGTCGCGCGTCCTTCTGCACCTGCTGGACAACGCGATCCGCTTCACCGACGAGGGGAAGATCGAGGTGCGGCTGACGCGAACCACCAAGCCTTCGCGCACCCGCCGCATCCGCGTGCTCGTCGTCGCCGTGTGCGACACCGGCCACGGCATCCCCGCGGACGAGCTGGAGCGCGTCTTCGAGCCGTTCGCGCAGGTGCAGGAAGGCGCGCGCTCCGCTTCGTCCGAGCGGGGTGTGGGGCTGGGGCTGGCGCTGGCCCGTCGCCTGGCGCGTACCCTCTCCGCCGAGGTGAAGTTGGAGAGCGAGCTGGGGCGGGGGACGACGGCTTCGCTGATTCTGCCGTACCAGTAGAAACCACCGTGCCATCGCTCAACTACAAGCACCTGCTGTACTTCTGGACGGTGGCGCGCGAGGGGAGCATCGCGCGGGCGTGCAAGGAGCTTCACGTCAGCCAGCCGGCCATCAGCGCGCAGCTCCGCAAGCTGGAGGAGCATCTCGGCGAGCCCCTCTTCGCCCGCAGCGGGCGCGGCCTGGCGCTGACGGAGGCGGGGCGCACCGCCTTCCACTACGCCGACGAGATCTTTTCCCTCGGCCGGGAGTTGTCGGAGACGATCCGCGGGCGGCCCACGGGGAAGCCGATGAGGTTCACCGTGGGGCTCACGGACGCGTTCCCCAAGCTGGTCGCGTACCGCCTCCTGGCACCGGCGCTGCGCATGGAGCAGCCGGTGCACCTGGTGCTCCACGACGACCGTCCGGAGCGCCTGTACGCCGAGCTTTCCATCCAGGAGCTCGACCTGGTGCTCACCGACGCGCCCCTCCCGCCCACCGCTCCCATCCGCGCCTACAACCACCTGCTGGGGGAGTGCGGCGTCACCTTCTTTGGGACGGCGGCGCTGGCGGAGCAGTTCGGCGGCGGCTTTCCCGGCTCGTTCGATGGCGCTCCCTTTCTCCTCCCCGCGGAGGGGACGACGCTGCGGCGCTCGCTGGGCCAGTGGTTCGACTCCGTGGGGGTGCGGCCGCGCATCGTAGCCGAGGTGGGCGACAGCGCGCTGTTGAAGGCGTTCGGCCAGGCCGGCACCGCGCTGTTCGCCGGCCCCACGGTGATCGAGGCCGAGATCCGCCGGCAGTACCGGGTGGAGGCGATCGCGCACGTGGAGGAGATCCGGGAGCGCTTCTACGCCATCTCGGTGGAGCGGCGCCTGAAGCACCCTGCCGTCGTCGCCATCGCGGAGACGGCGCGCGACGACGTGTTTCTCGCGCGGCGTTCTTGAAGAAAAGGGGCTCACGCGGAGGCGCAGAGACGCAGGAGAGAACCACAGCTGCATGGCTCACACAGAGACACAGAGCCACAGAGAGAACCGCAAAAGGTCTTCTCTGTGGCTTTCATGTGTCGTTTTTCTCTTGTGTTCTCTCCCTGCGGCTCTGCGCCTCTGCGTGAGACAAGTCGGTCAGAATAGCCTGCATGCAAATATCGGAAGTGATCCATAGAAGTATGTTATGAGTTTATGTGTGGCGCCTTCGGCGAAGTGATTGGCATTGTGGCACTTGACGCACAGTGGCACGCTGTCGTTGTAGAGGGTTCCTGTATTTTCGCGCGCCGGCGGGGGTTGATGGGGGTGCAGGGGCCGGACAGATTCGTCGCAGTGGGGAGTAGCCAGCCGGCCGCCGAGCCGGAGCCCCCGGCCGTCAATACGGAGCGCCTCCGCGCGCTTCCGGCCGTGCGCGGTCCCCCGAGCGGGGCCGAGGCGAGACCACGAGAGCCATCACGCCCCCGGCGGAGCCGCCGGGGCATGCGAGGAGAACTCCGTGGCGACGAGCATCTGGTTCTGGGTGGGGTTCAACGCGTTCGTGCTGCTGATGCTGGCGCTGGACCTGGGCGTGTTCCACCGCAAGGCGCACGAGGTGAAGCTGCGCGAGGCGGCCACGTGGAGCGCCATCTGGGTGGGCGTGGCGATGGTCTTCAACGCGGGGCTCTACTTCCTGGTGGGGAAGCAGCCCGCGCTGGAGTTCCTGACGGGGTACCTGGTGGAGAAGTCGCTGGCGGTCGACAACATCTTCGTCATCGCCATGATCTTCTCGTACTTCGCCGTGCCCTCCATCTACCAGCACCGCGTCCTCTTCTGGGGGATCCTGGGCGCGCTGGTGATGCGCGGCGCCTTCATCGCCATGGGCGCGTACGCGCTGGAGCGCTGGCACTGGATCATCTACCTCTTCGGCGGGCTGCTGCTGCTGACGGGGATCAAGATGGCGCTCAAAAAGGACGACGACCACTTCGACGGGGAAAAGAACCCGGTGGTGCGCTTCGCCCGGCGCTTCATCCCCATGACGCACCGGTACGACGGGCAGAAGTTCTGGACGGTGGAGAACGGGAAGCGCGTGGCCACGCCCCTCTTCCTGGTGCTGCTGCTGGTGGAGGTGAGCGACCTGGTGTTCGCCATCGACTCCATCCCTGCGATCTTCGCCATCACCAAGGACCCGTTCCTGGTCTACACCTCCAACGTGTTCGCCATCCTGGGGCTGCGGTCGATGTACTTCCTGCTCGCCGGGGTGATGCACAAGTTCGTGTACCTCAAGTACGGCCTGAGCGGGGTGCTGGTGTTCGTGGGCGCCAAGATGATGCTGATCGACGTCTACAAGATCCCCACCGCGGTCTCGCTGGCCGTGATCGCGACGCTGATCGGCGGCTCCATCGCGGTGTCGTTCTGGGCCGCGCGGGAACGGGACGGCGGGGGAGCGGAGGACGGAAGTGCGTTAGTGCGTTAGTGCGTTAGTGCGGAAGTGCGTGAGTGCGTTTGGATCCAGCGCACTCACGCACTTACGCACTCACGCACCGGTTTTTCTACAGCTGGTCCGCCGCGAACGTATCGCACTGGCGCACGTCGCCGCTGTCCAGGCCGCGGCGGAACCAGCGGACGCGATGGCCGGAGAGCCGTCGACTCGGATCGTTCGTCCGCAGGCCACACCCCCTGAGCGCACGCGCGGTTAAGCAGGCAGCGATTGAGGGGGCGCCTTCGGTGCCTCCGCCCATAGAACGGACGTGATCGGGCGGCTTACGAATGAGCGCCACCCTTGCCTTTTCCGCCACGCCGAACCCGGGTGCCAACAGCTTTAGCCACCTTCACCGTGGTGGCTTGCTTCGCTTGGACTGTCTTCCCAACCTTGGGTTTGGGTTTAGGCTTAGGCTTGGATTGGGGTTTGGTTGACGCGTTGTTGGCTTTCTCCACCGGCGGCTTCCTAGGACTCTTCCGGCTACCCGGCTTCGGCGCTTCTTTAATGCGAGGCGGTTCTGCCTGTGGAGCAGCGGCTCGCTTGCGCGGCGCTTTTTTCGGCGTCGTCGACGAGGACCCCCGCAGCGCGGACTTGGTCTTCGGTGTCGCGACTTTTTTCTTCGGTGCTGGCTTTGTCGCGGATGATCGGGTGCCGCCTATGAACTTCTCGAGCGAGCGGATCAAACGGGCGACATCGTGCTTCCACGAGGCGTGATTCAGGACCACGGCATTCTTTTGAACGAGTGCCGCGAGATCCGAAGGCACCCGCTCCCGCGATGGCATAGGCGTGCCGCCGACCAGAATGGGAATCACGCGCTTCCGGCCTTTCAGCGCCGCCAGAATCTCCCTGCGTACGAAATCCTGGTCGTTAGCGATCCGCGTTCCGAGCCACCTGGGTCCAATCATCACCAGCACAACTTTCGTTCGGCCGAGTGTGCTCTGGATTACGTGATCGAAGTCAACTCCTGGATGCAGGTTGTCTACGTCAATGAAAACACTTCGCTCCCCGAACGTGCCCACGAGGCTGTCGTGGAGACGCCCCGCGTATGCCTCCGTGTCCTCGCGGCGATAGCAGATAAAGATGTCAGCCATTGACTCGGACGCTCGGGTGGTGGACGATGCGGGGAAGATATCCCTTAACCGGAATCGTCGTGCCATACCGATGGGGACACGGCTGGCCACCGGTTGAGGAGAACGAGCGAAACCACAACCGGTGCACCGCGGGTGCAGAGCCACCTGCGCGGGGCTCGGGTTTCCGGCAGCCGTCGCCCGCCAGGCTCCCCACGAGTACGCAATCAGATACAGGGAGGCACGGAGAAATGACTGCTTCTCCGTGCCTCTGCGTGAGCCCTGCGTGTGCTACAGCTGGTCCGCCGCGAACGTATCGCACTGGCGCACGTCGCCGCTGTCGAGGCCGCGGCGGAACCAGCGGACGCGCTGGGCGGAGGAGCCGTGCGTGAACGACTCGGGGACGATGCGGCCCTGGCTCTTCTGCTGGAGGCGGTCGTCGCCGATGGCGGTGGCGGCGGCGAGGGCCTCCTCCACGTCGCCGGCTTCGAGCTGGTACGCGGTCTTGTTGCCCCACACGCCGGCGAAGCAGTCCGCCTGCAGCTCCAGGCGCACCGAGAGGGCGTTGGCCTCCTCCTCGCGCGCGCCGCGCTGGGCGGCATCGACGCGGTCCGCGATGCCGAGCTGGTGCTGCACGTGGTGCCCCACCTCGTGCGCGATCACGTACGCCTGCGCGAAGTCGTTGTCGCCCTTCGCGCCCGACATGCGCGCCAGGTCGTCGTAGAAGGCGAGGTCGATGTACACCTTCTGGTCGCCGGGGCAGTAGAAGGGGCCCATCGCCGATTGGCCGGTGCCGCACGCCGTCTGCTCGGCGCCGGTGAAGAGCACCAGGCGCGGCTCCACGTAGTCGCGGCCCATCTCCTTGAAGATGGGGTTCCAGGTGTCCTCCGTGTCCGCCAGGACGGCGCCCACGAACTTCCGCGCCTCGTCGTTGGCGGGAGGGCCGCCGGGCTGGCTCCCCGGGGGCGGGCCGCTGGCCGCGGGCGCCTGCTGGAGCACGGTGCCGGGATCGCCGCCCAGCAGCATCACCACCAGCGCGATGATCACCGTCCCGATCCCGCCGCCGACCGCGACGCCGCCCATCCCGCGGCGGTCTTCCACGTTGCTGCTCTGCCTTCCGCCTTGCCAGCGCATATCGCTCCTCGCATTCGCTCCGTCGTGCGCCACCGGGAAACCGTATCGTAATGCAAGGCAGGTGCTAGACACGCGCGGGGGGTTGCGTTTCCGTGATTCCGTTCGCCTTTTCGTGGGTGTTTCCGCGATCGACTTCCCCCAGGAGCGTGATGGATACAGCAGCGAAGGCGCCCCGCCGCACGCCCATAGCCAAGGTCGTCCTGCAGCTCGCGGGCGGAATGCTGGTGGGCGCGGTGGTCGGCGCCGCGATCGCGCACTTCGGCATGGACTCGCTTCCGAAGCTGGAGCTGGGCGTCCTCGGGAAGATCGGCCTGGCCATTGCCGTGATCCTCGCGTTTCCACTGCTGGTGGGGGTGCACGAGCTGGGGCACCTGCTGGGCGGCGTGGCGGCCGGCTTCCGGGTGCTCCTCTTCATGGTGGGCCCGCTGCGGGTAGAGCGCGAGGGAGAGCGCTTCCGGGTGAGGTTCACCTTCAAGGGCGCCCTGTTCGGCGGGCTGGCGGCGTGCGCCCCCACCGACACCCGCGACCTGCGCCGCCGTACCCTGTGGCTGATCGCGGGCGGCCCGCTCGCCAGCTTCGTGGTCGGGGTCCTCCTGCTGGTGATGCGCTCCGTGCTGGACGCGCCGCCCGTCGCGGACACACTCCTCCTGGTGACCGGCGTCATCTCGCTGCTGATCTGGCTCGCGTCGGCCACCCCCAGCACGGCGGGGGGCTTCTACAGCGATGGAGCGCGGATCATCCGGCTGGTGCGCGGCGGGGCGGACGTGGAGCGCGAGGTGGCGTGCCTCGCCATCATCGGGCTCTCGATGGGCGGCACCCGTCCGCGCGACTGGAGCGCGGATCTGGTGGCGCGCGCGGCGGCGGGGGAGCCGGACACGCTCTTCGGCGTCGCGGGGCGGATGTACGCCCACGCGCACGAGATGGACGCCGGCCGGGTGGATGCGGCCCGCGCGCACGTGCAGGCCGCTGTCGAAGCCGCGCAGATCCTGCCGAAGCAGGCGCGCCCCGGGCTGATGCTGCAGGCCGCCTTCTACGCCGCGCGCGTGGACCGCGACCCGGCCCAGGCCCGCGAGCTCCTGGAGCGCGCCGCGGGCGGGGTGATGCTGCAGGCGCACTCGCGCCCGCTGGTGGAGGCCGCGATCGCCTGGGCGGAGGGGGACCGCGCCCTCGCCGCCGAGCGCCTGGACGCGGCCGAAGCGGCGCGGCGCGACGCCAGCGACCCCGGCAACGCGCTCATGGCGGCGGACCAGATCGCCGGCCTCCGGCGCGAGATCGCCGCGTAGCGCACGAAGCTTGCGGCAGGGGGGCGCCCGGGCCGCCGCGGGGCGGCCGGACAAACCTGCCATGGAGGGTCGGATGAGGAATACGGTTTGGATCGCGGCGGCGCTGGCGCTGGGGGCGTGCGCGCCTGCCGGCCAGGGTACCACGCAGGAGGAGGTGCGGCCGCGCATGTTCTCGGTGCCGCTGCTCGACGCACAGGGCCGCGGCATGGGGACGCTGATGGCTTTGCAGCGCGGCACCAACGTGGAGGTGCGGGTCACATCCACGGGGTTGCCGGCCGGAACGCACGGCGTGCACTTCCACGAGACCGGCCTCTGCGAAGGCCCCGCCTTCACCACCGCCGGGGGGCACCTGAACCCCACGGGCCGCCAGCACGGCCTGAGCAACCCCAACGGCCCGCACCTGGGCGACCTCCCCAACCTCGTCGTCGGCGCCGATGGTCGCGGCACGCTCGAGGCGACGATCGCGGGCTCGCTTACCCCGGGCCAGGCGCCGCTCTTCGACGCCAACGGCACCGCCTTCATCGTCCATGCGGCCGCGGACGACCAGCGCACCGACCCGTCCGGCAACTCGGGCGCGCGCATCGCCTGCGCGGTCGTCGCGGCTCCCGTGCAATAAGGAAAAACAATCTCACGCAGAGGCGCAGCGACGCAGGAGTGGGCGCGGAGTTCTCTCCTGCGTCTCTGCGCCTCTGCGTGAGGCCAAAGGGATCTGGGGATGAACAGAACAGAGGGGCGGGCGCCGGTGCCGGCGTCCGCCCCTTCGTGCTCCATCGAGATTGCCGCGGTTAGCGCAGCTTGCCCAGGAGCTCGGCGTTGGTCTTGGTGTCGTTCATCTGCTTGAGGAGAAGCTCCAGCGCCTCTGGCGGCGGAAGGGAGTGCAGGGCGCGGCGCAGCTGGTGCACCTTGTCCAGCGACTCCGGCGGCAGGATCAGGTCCTCGCGGCGGGTGGAGCTGCGCTCCACGTTGATCGCCGGGTAGATGCGGCGGTCCGCCAGCTCGCGGTCCAGCACGATCTCCGAGTTGCCGGTGCCCTTGAACTCCTCAAAGATCACCTCGTCGCCGCGGCTCCCCGTATCGATGAGGGCGGTGGCGATGATGGTGAGGCTCCCCGTGCCCCCGCGCACCTTGCGCGCCGAGCCGAAGAAGCGCTTCGGCTTCTCCAGCGCGCCGCTGTCGATGCCGCCCGAGAGCATGCGGCCCGTGCCGCGCTCGCTGGTGTTGTAGGCGCGCGCCAGGCGGGTGAGCGAGTCCAGCACGATCACCACGTCGCGCCCGCTCTCCACCTGGCGACGTGCGTGCTCCAGCACCATCTCCGCGACCGCCACGTGGCGCTCGGCCGGGCAGTCGAAGGAGGACGCGATCACCTCGCCGCGTCCCAGCATCTCCATCTCCGTCACTTCCTCGGGGCGCTCGTCCACCAGGAGGCAGAGGAGGAGCGCATCGGGGTAGTTGGTGGAGACGCCCTCCATGATGGCCTGCAGCACCGTGGTCTTGCCG
Organism: Longimicrobium sp.; assembly: GCA_036398975.1. Taxonomy (GTDB): domain Bacteria; phylum Gemmatimonadota; class Gemmatimonadetes; order Longimicrobiales; family Longimicrobiaceae; genus Longimicrobium. The sequence goes on along the minus strand of DASWNZ010000286.1, from coordinate 5,922 downwards.
GCCTTGGCCGGGGCCACGATCAGGGCGCGCTGCCCCTTGCCGAGCGGCGAGATCAGATCGATGATGCGGTTGGTGAAGTCGCGCCGCCCGCGCAGCCGCTGCGACTCGCACTCCAGCGTCAGGCGCTCGTCCGGGTAGGTGGCGGGGAGCGACTGGAAGTCGGCGCGGGAGCGGGCGTGCGCCGGGTCCAGGCCGTTGACGGTGAGCACCGAGTCGAGCGGCGGGCTCTTGCCGCGTCCCGGAGGTGTGCCGATCGTCCCCTCCACCCGGTCGCCGGTGCGCAGGCCGAAGCGGCGGATCAGCCCCTGCGACACGAAGGTGTCGCCGTCGGACGCCTGGTAGCCGTTGTGGGAGCTGCGGAGGAAACCACTGCCGCTGGGAAGGATCTCGAGAATACCCGTCGCATCGGCGGTGGCCGGCGCGGGCGCGTCGGGCAGCGCCGCGGTGCCGGGCTGTGCGGAAAGACTCATTCTGTCGCTCTGGAACGTTGATTCGAGAATGACGCGGGGGCGCCGGGGGCGAGTGCGCCCGGCAGAGAGTACTGGAGGCCGCCGCGCTGCTGTGGGGCTTCACGCCTGACGCACGTCAATTTGCGTGCCGCCTATCAAGGCGGAACGCGGACGCGGGCGCGTGTTGGGAGCGCCGCAATGTAAGCCGCCCGGGCACGCACGCAAGGCTTGCGCGGCCACTTTCACCAAAAGACTGCCGCACGGGTGGCGCAAACGCATTCGCGCATATAGCTTTATCCCCTCACCACCCCGCACGCCTTTCCCCGCGCGCCTCTCCATGCCTTTCGTAGAGCGCTCCCTGGTACCGCAGAGCCCGTTTCACCCCCACGCCATGCGCAAGCGCGCGTTCAAGGGCGTGGTGGGAGTCGCGCTCATGCTGGGCTCACTGGGCGCGGCGTTCTTTCGCACGCAGATCCTCCGCAACAGCGAGTTCGAGCTGGAGGCGGACGACAACCGCTTCCGCATCATCCCCATCCCCGCGCCGCGCGGCACCATCACCGACCGCAACGGCAAGGTGATCGCCGAGACGGTGGCGGGCTACACCCTCTCGGTGGAGCCCGGCCCGCCCGATTCGGTGCGTGCCCGCCTGAACCGCGTGGCCGGCATCGTGGGGCTGGATTCGGCGCTGATGGAAGAGGTGGTGGAGCGCTCGCGCGGCATCCGCACGGAGCCGGTGCCGGTGCTCTCGAACCTGACCTTCGAGCAGGTGTCGCGGCTGGAGGAGCGCGGGCAGCGTCCGCCCGGCGTGCTGATGGAGGCGCGTCCCATCCGCCGCTACCCCGCCGGCGCCGCCGTGGCGCACCTGGTGGGGTGGGTCGCCGAGATCAGCGACCGCGAGCTGGACGATCCGCAGTGGGTGGGGTTCCGCAGCGGGCAGCACATCGGCAAGAGCGGGGTGGAGCGGTCGTACGAGCGCGCGCTGGCCGGCAAGACGGGGTCGCGCTACGTGGAGGTGAACTCGCGCGGGCAGCTGGTGCGCCCGTTCGCGCAGCAGCTGTCGCAGGCGCCCACCCCCGGCGGCGACGTCAAGCTGACCATCGACCTGGACCTGCAGCGCTTCGCCCACCAGGTCTTTCCGGAGGGGAAGCGCGGCGCCGTGGTGGCGATGGTGCCCTCCACGGGCGAGATCCTGGCGATGTACTCCGCGCCGACGTACGACCCCAACCTGCTGGTGGGCGGCATCTCGCGCAGCGTGTGGAGCCAGCTCAACACCGATCCGGGGCGCCCCCTCATCAACCGCGCCGCCAAGGGCACCTATCCGCCGGCCTCCACCTGGAAGCTGGTGACGGCCATGCTGGGACTGGAGCGGAAGGTGATCACCCCGGAGAAGCCGATGCCGATCGCCTGCTCCGGCGGGATGTGGTACGCCGGCCGCTACTCGCGTTGCGACCGGCGCGAGGGGCACGGCCCGCAGAACATGATCCAGGCCATCGCCAACTCCTGCAACGTCTACTTCTACCAGCTCGGCATCGCGCTCTCGCTGCAGACGCTGGCGGAGGAAGGGACGCGGCTGGGCTTCGGGCGCCGCACCGGTGTGGACCTGCCGGGCGAGGCGGGCGGGACCTTCCCCACGGGCCGCCAGTGGTACGTGAAGCGCTTCGGGTGGCGCGCGCCGCCCAGCGAGGTGATGAACGTGGCCATCGGCCAGGGCCCCAACTCGCAGACGCCGCTGCGCATGGCCGCCTTCTTCTCCGCCATCGCGGGGAACGGCACGTCGCGCGCCCCGCACCTGCGCATGGGCGCCCAGCCGCCGGTGGAGACGGACCTGCGCGTGCAGCCCTCCACGCTGGCGGCGGTGCGGCTGGGGCTGGACCAGGTGGTGGAGTGGGGTACGGGACGCACCGTCGGGCTCGGCCGCTGGAAGCTCTCCGGCAAGACGGGCACGGCGCAGAACTCCGCCGATCCCAAGAAGCCGCACGCCTGGTTCACGGGCTACGCAGGGCCGCGCGGCCGGCAGCCTGAGATCGTGGTGGCCGTGCTGGTGGAGTTCGGCGAGCACGGCGGCAGCGGCGCCGGCCCGACCGCCGCCGCCATCGCCAACTACTACCTGAACAAGAAGCACGGCTTCCCCACGCCCCGTCTTATCGCGGCGGAGACGGCGCGCGTGGGTGCGCTGCTGGACACCTCGCCGCAGCCGGCGATCCGCGACACGGCGCCGGGGCCGCGGCCGGAGTAGGGGCAGGGCCCCCTCCACCGCTCGTTCCTCGCGGCCCCTCCCCCAGAACTGCCTGGGGGAGGGGCTTTTGGCGTGTGTCCGTGCGTGGCCGGGCTTCCTGACGGCAGGGGCTCACGCGGAGGCGCGGAGACGCAGAGGAGAGCACGCGAAGTTCTCTCCGTGTCTCCGCGTGAGATCGCTCTTTGGGGCTACTGAAGAGGGGCCAGCGGGGGGAGGCGTTCCGTCATCGGCGGGAGAGGGTCCAGGGTGCCGGACGGGACGGTGGAAAGCCGGGGGAGAATGGCGATGGCCGCGGCGACGCAGACGAGGGCCGCGAGGAGGAGCCGCCGGCGACTAGGGCGATGTGCGCTGCGCCACGCCAGGATACGGTCCACGCGCGCGGACAGGCTCGTCTCGCGTGCCATGGCGATGGCGGGTGCGGGCGCGCACTGGCGCCGCGCGAAGGCGACCAGCATTTCCGCGTATCCGGCGGGGTCGCCGTGGGCGGCCAGCGTCGCCTCGTCGCTCAGGTGCTCGGCGAGGAGGGAGAGGCGGCGCACGAGCCACCAGCCAAGCGGACTCGCCCAGAAGACACAGCGATACAGCTGCGCCAGGAGCTGCCAGTAGAAGTCGCCGCGCCGCACGTGCGACCTCTCGTGCACCAGGACGCGGTCGAGGTGCCGCGCGTCCCATCGTTCCCAATCCGCGGGAAGGAGGATGCCGCTGCCGATGGTGGCCGGCGCGCGCACCCGGCCGCTGGCGCGCACCGGAACGTGGCCGGACAGCGACGGGATCGGCGTGGCGGCGCCCCACAGCCTCGCGGCGGCGATCAGCCCAACCGCGACGCGCGCCAGGAGGAGCGCCGATACCGCGAGGTACGCCGCCAGCCACCACGCGCTTCCATCCACGAGCGCGGCGGGCGGGTAGGGGAGCGCGGGAAGGGCATCCCCTGTCACATGCTGCGCCAAGGGGAGGAGGAAGGGCAGCGATACGCTCACGATCAGCACCGCCAGCCATGCGGCGCGCTCCTCCGAGGCGCCGCGCACCCTCGCGATCCGCAGCAGCGCCCACACCACGCCGCCCAGCACGCAGGCGCGCACCGCCGGCTCGGCCAGGAGCAGCGGCGTCATTCGGCCTCCTTTCGCGCGCGGGCGATCCGCTCGGCCAGCTCATCCAGCTCCCGCGGGGCGAGGCGCGACGAATCCACGAGGCCCACCAGGAGATCGGAGAGCGAGCCGCGGTAGAGCCAATCCGCGATCCCGCGCACCCCCCGCTCCGCCACCTCGGCGGCCGGCGTCGCCGCCCGGAAGATGTAGGTGCGGCCCTCCACCCCGTGCTCCACGTACCCCTTCTCTTCCAGGCGGCGGAGCACGGTGCGCACGGTGGATTCCTTGAGGGGGCGGCCGAGCCGCTCGCGCAGCGATTCGGCGCTTGCGGGGCCGTGGGCCCACACGAGCCGCATCACCTCTGCTTCCAGCTCGCCGAGCGGCGGAAGGGTCTCCCCGGAAACTGAGCTCGTCATAGTGCTACGATGTGTAGCACTCGTGGTGCCCCCGTGTCAATCCTCGTGTCACGAGATCGTTGACACGCTCGAGGAAGAATGCTACAAGTGGTAATGTTACGTTTCGTAGCACATCCGGCGTCCCGTTCCGCGAGGCATCTTTGTCGATCCGAAACCTGATCCTGTGCATGTGCGGTGCGGCGCTCCTGGGCGCCGATGGAGGACGCGCGGCGGCGCAGGTGCCTGGCTACCGCGCGCGCCTCGACAGCCTCTTCACCATCCTCGAAACGCACGACCGAATGATGGGCTCGGTCACCGTGCGCAGGGCGGGGCGGGTCATTTACCAGCGTACCGTCGGCTTCCGCGACAGCACCGCGGCCGGTCGGCTCCGGGCGGACAGCGCGACGATGTACCGGATCGGCTCGGTCACGAAGCCGTTCACCGCCGCGCTGGTCTACCAGCTTGTGGACGAGCGGCGGGTGACGCTGGACACGAAGCTGGCGAGGTTCTTCCCCGGTCTCCCCGCGGCGGACTCGGTCACGATTCGCAACCTGCTGGGCCACACGAGCGGTATTCCCGACTACCTGACCGGGATGGACCCGATGGTGCGCCTGGAGTGCGACTCGCTGCTGCGGCGCATCGCGGCGCAGCCCCGCCAGTTCGCGGTGGGGACGCGCAGGCGCTACAGCAACAGCAACTACCTGCTCCTCGGCTACATCGTCGAGGCGCTCACGGGATCGAGCTACGGCGAGCAGCTGCAACGCCGCATCGCACGCCGCGCGGGACTGCGCCGGACTCGTTTCGCGGGCGAGGCAGGCGCAAACGAGGCGCGCTCCTACTTCTTCAGCGACGGCCGCTGGACTCCGCAGCCCGCGCACGTCTTGGAGCACGCGGGCGGGGCCGGGGGGATCGTCAGCACCCCCTCCGACGTCACCCGCTTCCTGTCTGCGCTGTTCGAGCGCCGGTTGATCTCGCCGGCAAGCCTGCGCGAGATGAAGGAAGGGTTCGTGAGCGGCACCACCCGCAGCGGCAAGGGCCTCAGCCCGTTCAGCATCCCCGGCACTACGAAGACCGGCTTCTCGCACGATGGTTCGATCGGCGCCTTTTCCGCGCTCGCGGGCTACGTGCCGGAGGATTCGCTTGCGCTGGCGCTCACCATCAACGGCAACAACTATCCGCAGAACCGCATCTTCTTCCACGTCTGGGACATCCTCTACGGCGGTGGAAAGCCGCTCCCCTCCTTCGCCCCCGTCGCGCTCGCGGAGGGTGCCGAGGCGCCGCTCGTCGGTGTCTATTCCGCGGAGGCGTACGGCGTGACCATCACCATCCGCCGCACGGCCGCGGGCATGGAGGCGCAGACGACTGGGCAGGACCCATTCCCCATCAAGCCGATCGGGCAGAACCGCTTCGTCAACACCCGGGACGGGATCCTGATCGAGTTCGCGGAACCCGTCGGCGGGGCATCGCCGCGCTTTACCCTGTATCAGCAGATGGTCACCCTTCCGTTGGTGAGGACCACCCCGAAGTAGAGGGGCAGCGTTGCGTTTAGCGGTGATCGCGGTCGGAGCAAGAACGGGCAGACACGTGGGTCTGCCCCTGATATGGAAAGGCACCCATGTCAAGGGATGGCAGGCGGCGTCCGTCTCCCACGCGGTCACCGCTATGGTGGGAGGGACGCCCCCGAGGCCAAAACGACGATGAATCCGCCTGATATACGCCGGTTAGGTCCCTTTCGAGACCCAGAGCGGGGATGAATT